>PLYZ01000007.1 GCA_003151935.1 Candidatus Dormiibacterota bacterium
AGCCGTCGCGCCACGTGCGCAGGTGAGGCGGCCGCGAACGCCCGTCTGGCCGGAGCGTCACAGGCACCTCGGCGATGTGCATTCGTTTCAATGACGCCTTGATCACCATCTCGCTCGCGAACTCCATACCGGTTGCGCGCAACCTCATGCGCTGATAGGCATCCTTGCGGAAGCCACGGAGTCCGCAGTGCATATCGCCTACCGGGGTGTGGAAGAAAATCCGGCTGATCAGCGTGAGGACGGGATTGCCGACCCACCGGTGGGACCAAGGCATTGCGCCCGCCTCGATGCCGCCCATGAACCGGTTGCCGACCACCAGGTCGCTGCCTGCGCGCAGCTTGTCGATCAATGGCGCGATGGCGGTGAAGTCGTAGCTATCGTCAGCATCGCCCATGATCACGAACCGGCCGCGGGTGGCGTCGATGCCCCCGATCAGTGCGCTGCCGTAGCCCTTTCTCTCCACCGGGACCACCCTCGCGCCCAGCTCGCGCGCGATCACCTGGGACCCGTCGGTGCTGCCGTTGTCGGCAACGATGATCTCCGCTGCCAGCCCGTCACGATCGATCGCGCGCCGGGCTTTCTGGATGCATGTCGCGAGGGTCTCGGCCTCGTTCAGGCAGGGCATGACGATCGAGATTTCCACCGCTTCCGGCACGGCGGTCTCGTGCCGCTTCGGAGATCGCTGCGCGACAGTCACTGACGCAGGTTAACGCGCATGACCGCGATCAGCTTGCAGAAAGGTAGGAAAGAAAATGGCCCCAATGGATCGCCTCTCGAGGACTGGTACTGGCCTTGCGGCCTGTTCCTACCCTTTTGAACGTTTCCCTCGGGACCGTAACAAAGAGTAAAGGCCCATCTGGACCGGTGCAAGCCCGAAAGTCAGTTCGCCGCCAACCTATCAGGAGTAGCCGTAAAAACTGCGAGACTTTGCAGCGATGGCGCTGAATCTTCACGACGCAAACGAGGTCATTGGACGCGCTCAGTCGAAAGCAAAAGAGCTCGGCATTCGGGTTACCGTCGCGGTGGTCGACGAAGGCGGGCTGCTCGTCGCGCTCGCGCGCATGGACGGCGCTCCTCCGCTGACACCCCAGATCGCGGAGGCGAAAGCGGTCGGAGCCGCGCTGCTGCACCGCGACGGCGCATCGCTGGGAGAGCTGGCCAAGGACCGCCCTGGATTCTTCAGCGTCGTCGACCGCCTGGTCCGAGTGCCGATCGTCCCCGGCCTTGGCTCGGTGCTGATCCGGCGCGACGGCGGCGTGCTCGGCGCAGTGGGTGTCAGCGGCGGGCGGCCGGAGCAGGACCTCGAATGCGCGGAGGCGGGGATCAGCGCAGCTTGAGATTCCGGAGCGGTTCGTAGACCGAACCCGTCCGGCCCAGGTGGCTGCGGTACAGGACCAGCTCATCGGCTCGCCACGGCGGCAGGTCCGTCGGGATGCTCGGAAGCGGCGGCAGGGCTGCCCCGTCCCGGGCTCGGGCGCGGGCCAGGGTCAGGTGGGGTTGGAACGGGCGGGCTTCGGGCTCCAGCCCCGCACGCCCGCACTCGGCCTCGACGCGGGCGCCCAGCTCGCGGGCTTGTTCGGCGCCGCCACGAACTTGGAGCCAGACCACACGCACCAGCCGCCCGCGCTTGAAAGTCCCGAGCTCGCCCAGCTCGAGGTCGAAGCCCTCGAGCTCAAGTTCCTTCAGACGGTTGGCGATGGCATCCACCACCGAAGGCTCGATGCTGCCGATGAAGCGCACGGTGAGATGCAGCATTGCCGCCGGCGTCCACCGAAACTCGGGCGCCACGGCCGAACAGGCCGCGAGGTAGTGCTCCAGCACTTTGCGCTGCGCTTCGGGCACAGGCAACCCGAAGAACGCGCGGACGCGAGGCCCTATTTGCGCGCGGGTGCTTTCTTCCAGTGCTGCGGCGCCCAGGTGCTGGGGGCGGTGGGCCGCCATCCGTAATGGGTGCTCACCGAGTCGATCCCGTCGGCGATGTTGTTGAGCCCGAACATGTTGATCTCGTCGGGGGTCACAGGAGGATCTTTCATAAGGACCTCCATGATCGCCGCGCCCGGGATCAAAAGGCCGGGTGGCACGGTGAACCTGGGCTTCTTGATCTCGCGAGCATCCAGAAACCAGCCGTAGACCGTCCTGAACGTCACGACCTCGGGGCCGCCAAGCTCGACGATCTTGCCAAGCAGCTCCTGCCGGCCGATTGTCTCGACGACGCATCGCGCCGCGTCCTCGCGCAGGATCGGCTGCAGCTGGGTCTCCCCGTAGTTCGGGATAATGACGACCGGGCCAAAGTTGGACAGGCGCTCGAAATCGTTGAGCGATCCCCCCTCCTCGGCCAGCACCAGCGAGAAGCGCAGGATCGTGCCCGCCACGCCCGACTTCGCAAGCTCCTGCTCTCCCATCCACCGCGACGTCAGGTACTTGTAGTGAGCGTCCAGCCGGGCTCCGATCGCGCTGACGAAAACCACGGAGTTCACGCCCGCGGCCTTGGCGACCTCGCCCAGGATTCGCGGACCGTCCACGTTCACCTCGAGAAAAGACTGGGGCCGGTTGCGCCGTACCGCGACCAGGCTGATCATGTGCTCGACTCCCTGGGCAGCCTGCGTGACGGCGGCGGGGTTCAGCGCGTCACCCACCATGACCTGGGCGCCGCGGCCCTTGAAAGCGGCGGCCTTCATCGGGTCGCGGACCAGCACCCTCAGCTCGTGCCCGGCGTCGATCAGCTTATGGGCGACGCCGCGCCCGAAGAAGCCGGTCGAACCGAGCAGCAGAATCCTCGCCACGGGTGTGAATGCTAACCGCTGGCATACTGAGCGCCAGTGTTCGGCCAGGCGGCGGGGGGATTCGGGCTCGGGCTGCTCGCCTTCTTGGTCGGTACTGCAGGGATCGCGGCGGCCCTGCGAACGCGGCGCCGCCGGGCGGCCAATGCCACCACGTATGGAGCCTCCGGCGGGATCGCCTACACCGTGGTCCAGGTCGGGTGCTCGGGTGTGCTGCTGCTGGGTGGGATCGGGCTCATGACGCTCGCGATCATCTTTCGGAGGTAGTTCGTCCCTTCCCCCGCGAGGGGGAAGGTGGCGCGAAGCGCCGGATGGGTGAGGCTCCCTAAAGCAACCTAGATGACATTTTTTTCTTTCACCAGGGAACCCTTCGCGAATCGCTCGAAGGCGAAGGGCGCTATGTCGATCTCAGAGGAACGGTCGAGCAAGACCTGGCTCAGCAGCAACGCCGCCGCCGGCGCCTGCATGAACCCATGGCCGCTGAACCCTGCCGCGCACCAGAAACCCTCCAGCTCCGGCACCGCCCCGAGGATCGCCTGGTGGTCCGGAGTCGACTCGTAAAGGCCCGCCCAGGCAGTCTTGATGCCAGCTCCGGCGAGGGCGGGCGCCCGGCGCGCGGCCTCCTGGAACATCTTCGCCAGGAAGTCCCAGTTCACGTCGGAGGCGAATCCAGGCGGCTCCTCACGATCGCTCATGCCGATCAGAACGCCGTCCCCTTCCGGATGGAAATACAGCGAGGTCCTGAAATCGACTGTCATCGGGCTCGTACGTGGCACGGCCGGAAAAGGCCCGGTGACCGCGATGTGGCGGCGATATGGCAGGACCGGGATCTCGAGCCCGGCCATCCGTCCGATCGAGGGTGACCATGCGCCCGCGCAGTTGAGGACCAGGCGAGTGGCGACTTCACCCTCTGACGTACGCACACCCTGCACGCGTCCGGATGAGATGTCGATCCCGATGACCTCGACGCCTTCCTTCAGGCGCGCACCGTGGCGCCGGGCCGCGGCCGCATAACCGGAGGTGACATCGGCCGGGCTCGCGATGCCATCGGTCGGGCAGAACGTGCAGCCGAGGACGTCGTCGACGTTCAGCACGGGCACCATTCGCGAGGCTTCGGCAGCATCGACCCATCGAGCCTCGGTGAGGCCGACCCGATGCCACATCTCCATGTTGTGGCGGAAATCCTCGACCTGCTGGGGCAGCGTGAGCACGAACAGGTAGCCGATCTGGCGAAAGTCGGCCGGCTGACCTGTCTCCTCTTCGAATCCTTCGAGCAACTTCACCGACATCCGCTGCAGGCGCACGTTCGCCTCCATCGAGAACTGCTGCCGCACGCCGCCGGCGCATTTGCCGGTGGATTGCGAGCCGAGCGTTTCGCGCTCGAGAAGGAGCACATCCACGTTGCGCTTGGCCAGCTGATACGCGAGCGCGCAGCCCATGATCCCGCCGCCGGCGATGACTACGTCAGCGCTTTCCATAACCCGCCATCCCCCACACCTCGAAGATCAGCTTCAGAGCGGCGAAGGTGGTGATGTCCCCATGGTCGAACGGGGGCGAGACCTCGACGATGTCCAGGCCGACGAGTGTGGCGCGCTCGGTGGCTACGGCAAGGAGATCGAGAGCCTGCCGCGTCGACAGTCCGCCGGAGGAGGGGATCTCGGTCCCGGGCGCGAAGGCGGGGTCGAGCGCGTCGATGTCGAACGAGACGTGGACCTTCTGGCCCGCGAGCCGATCGCCGATCCTAACGGCCGCGCGCACCGGCTCGTGCGCGAGCTCTTGAGCCGAGACGAGCAGCATCCCGTTGGCGGCAATGAAATCGAGCTCTTCGGGGTCATAGTCCCGGCCGCCCGCGATGACGACTCGCCCAGGGTCCAACCCCGAAACGTCCAGGGCGCGGCGGAGCGCACAGCCGCAGGTCCACCGGCCGCCGCGCGAGAAATCGCATAGGTCGGGGTGCGCGTCGACCCAGAGAACCGCCAGGCCCGGATGCCGTTTGACCTGGGCCGCGAGCGTGGAGATGAAGGTGCAGTGGTCGCCGCCAAGCACAGTCAGGAACGCCGCCGGCGGAATGTGCGACAGCCGATCGGCCACCGTCGACCACCCGGCTTCGATGTCAGTCCCCGGGTCGAGATCACCCAGGTCGGCGACCTGCAGCCCCGTGAGCAGGCGACCGTCCTCGGTGACCGGAGGAATCGCCGCCGACAGGCTGCGAATCCGCTGCGGAGCCTGGGCCGCCCCCTTGCGGTAGACCGCCGAGCCGTCATACGCGATGCCGGCCACGACCACGCCGGCTGTTTCAGGGGAACCGCCCGCCAGCCCAGCCCACGGCCTGAGGCCGTCGAGGTTCACCCCGCCTGCCCCGCGGGTGTGCGTATCGGACGCTTTTCAGGCACTTTCAAGATCAACAGGGCTCCAATCAGCAGCCAGGCACAGAAGACCGAGAAGATGATCGGGAACCCTCCTGGGAGGCCGAAGATCCGGGGCCCGCCATTGAAGGGATCGAGCAGGAATCCGCCCACGAACCGGGCGATGATCCCAGACCCGGCGGTCGCGATGTTGCTGAAGCCCATGAACAGTCCAGCCTCGTCACTGGGAATCACGTCCTGGATGAAAGCCCAATCGACGGAAAAGAACAAGCCGAAACCGATCCCGATCAGGATCCCGACCAGCGTCGCCTGCGCGGCGAGGTCGGGAACGTTCAGCGCATCGGCCAGCGGCCCGACCAGGCTCGGAGGCAGCAGCTCATAGTGGCTGAAGACGAGCATCAGCATGCCGGCGGCGCCCATCAGCCCCCCGACCAGGATGAAGGGCCGGCGGCCGAAACGGTCCGAGGCTCGCGCTGCGGGGAGGGCGACGGCGAACGCGCTGACGATCACCAGGCCCAACAGCGTGTAGCTGGCTGTGATGGTGGCCTGGCGGTTGCCCGCGAAGAACACGTTGCTGAAGTAGAAGAACACGAAGCTCTGGACGCCGACCAGGCCCATTAGGATCAGCAAGCGTGAAGCCATCAGCCACATGAAGCTCGGATATCGAAGGGGTCGCGAAAATGTCACTGTCAGGGCTTGCCGGACCCCTTTGAACTGTTCGCTCGTCGGTGCTGCTCGGTCGGGGATCAGCAGAACTGTGGGCAACATGGTCGCCACGAGCAGCCCGCAAATGCTCAGGATGGCCACCACGCGTCCGGCGTGCGACAGGATAATGCCGACGCCGATCGTGCCGGCCAGCAGTCCGAGCAGGTTCGAGACGCCGTAGTAGCCCGACGCGGTCCCGCGCTGCGATGAAGGCACCACGTCCGGCATGAGGCCCTGGTAGGGGCCCTGCGCCGTGTTGGAGGCCGTCTGCAGAAGGAAATAGAAGATCACCACCAGCCAGTAGGTCCCGGACAGGGCAAGCCCGATCAGGAAGATGACGTCCCCGACCGTGCCGACCAGGATGAAGGGACGGCGACGGCCCCACCGCGACCGGGTGCGATCCGAGACGGCCCCGATCACCGGCTGCCACACCACCGCCATCAGCGAACCGATGCCTTCCAGCACGCCGAGCGCGACGCCTTCGTGCCTTCGGCCCACGAACTGGATCACCATGTCGGGGATGATCAGGCCGCCGAGGCTGGTCCACAGGTAGCCGATCGCGACCCAGTAGATCGAGAGGAGCGCGAAGTCGAGGTGGCCGAGCCTGCGTAACGTACCCGCGGCCGGACGGCCGGCGATCAATCCGCGATCAATCAGGGCGAAATGGGGGAAGAGACGCCTTGACCGGTCGGTCTTCTCTGTAGCCCAGCGCGTACTCGCCCTGGAGGATGGTGTGAACCTCGCGCGTTCCCTCGTAGATGATCGGCGCCCTGGCGTTCCGGAGGAAGCGCTCGACAGGGTACTCGGCCGAGTAGCCGTAGGCCCCGTGAACCTCAATCGCGTCGTGGGCCGCGTTGAAGGCGGCGTCGGTGGCGTACTGCTTCGCGATCGAAACGTCGCGCGTATGCCGGGCTCCCGTGTTCTTCATCCACGCGACCTTGAAATAGAGGAGCCTGCAGATCTCGTAATCGCGCGACATCTTGGCGATCATCTGCTGGACGAGCTGGTACCGCCCGATCTCCTGGCCGAACGCCTTGCGTTCTCGGGCGTACTTCACCGACGCGTCCAGGGACGCGCGGACCGTCCCGGTGGCGCCGGCCGCGACCGTGTAGCGGCCGTTGTCCAGGCAGCTCATCGCGATCTTGAAACCGTCGCCCTCGTCACCGATGCGGTTCGCCTCGGGCACCTCGACATCGGTCATGAAGATGGAGCCGACATCGCCGGCGTGCAGCCCGAGCCGGCCCTCGATCGACTCGGTGCGCAGCGACTTGCCGCACGCGGAGCGGTCGAGCATGAACGCGGTGACTCCGCGGGAGCCCGCTTTCGGGTCGGTCTTGGCGAAAACGAGCATGAAGTCGGCCGTGTCGGCGTCAGAGATCCAGACCTTCTGGCCGTTCAGGACGTAGCCTCCGCCCGAACGCCGGGCAGTCGACTGCATCGATGCCACGTCGGAGCCGGCATTGGGTTCGGTGAGGCCGTAGCAGGCGAGCTTCTTGCCTGAGGCCATGGGTACGAGCCACTGCTGCTTCTGCTCCTCGTCAGCCCAGGTGTAGAGACCCATCCCAACCAGCCCGACATGGACCGACAGCACGGTTCGGAACACGGTGTCCACGTACTCGAGCTCCTCGCAGACGAGGCCCAGCGACAGGTAGTCCAGCCCGACCCCGCCGTAGCGCTGTGGGAAGCAAACCCCGGGCAGCCCGATCGAAGCGAGCTTGGCGAAGATCTCGGGATCGTGGTGGCCGGCGCGGTCGTTGGCCTGGATCGTGGGGGCGAACTCGCGAGCGCAGAAATCCCGGACAGTCGATACGAGCTGCTCCTGGTCAGAAGTAAGGGCGAGGTCCAGCATCAAGCGGTATTACATCATGGCGGCGATAGCCGCCCCGTCTCCACAGGTGGCCAGCAGGCCGGATTCACTCCGGCCGTCCACATGCAAGCCCTAATATCGCCGCGCGTTGCGGGGAGTAACTATTCCGAAAATCCGACCTTTAGGAAGATGAGCCATGAGAAGGAACCCTTGGTTCCTTCTCATATCTGGCGTGGCCGGTAGGCCGGATTTACTCCGGCCGTCCCTTCGCCACGCCTGAATGTTGCCCAGCGTGGCGTGGAGTAACTTTTTCGAAAATCCCATCCTTCAGGAGGATGAGCCATGCAATCAGTAGGTCCGATCCTGCTCGCGCTGGCGCGCAGAAGGAACCCTTGGTTCCTTCGCATATCTGGCGTGGCCGGTAGGCCGGATTTACTCCGGCCGTCCCTTGCAAGCATGAATGTCAACATGCGTCGCTGGGAGTAACAATTCGGAAAATCCCAACCTACAGGAAAAAGAGCCATGAGAGGAAACCTAGGTTTCCTCTCATATCTACTTCTTCGGGGTTGGTGTCGGGCTTACCTTCGGAGTTGGCGACGGAGAAGGGGACGCCAGCGGCTTGAGGTCGGTCGGACCGACGTGGCCGATGAAGGGCAGGTGATGCCCGATGCTGAGAATGATGGGCGCCGACTTCGAGCTGTGGAGCTGCGGCTGCAGGAAGTCCGTGTAGATCTGCTGCAGCTGGTGGATGCCGGCGACCGAATCCAGGTGCGCGCCCGAAGACTTTGCGGCGGCGGTCTTGAGAGCCTGCAGGTCGGACTTTGACACCATGGCCGACGTGATCGGATTCGAAAGGATCTCCGACTCGAGCTGGTTGACCTGCTTCACGGTGAGGCTTGCGCTGCTCAAAGCAGGCTCGAACGCGTTGTCCAGGGTCACCAGAGCCGAGATGGCGAGATAGATCACGACCAACGTCACGAGGCCGTGGACGACAACGCCGAGCAAACCGTCGATCCCTCGGATCGCCTCGAGACGGTGAAATGCGCCCCCGATCGCACCGCCGATCGCGCCCATCACGACGGCGATGATCAGGGCGACGAAAACAGCGAGCACCGCGTTGAGGTGCAGCAGCTTCTGCATCTCCGTCGTGTACTGGTCGTGGAATCGGAACACGGCGAGCAACGTGCCGAAGAAGAAGATCTCGGCGAGCAGCGGTTGGATCACTCCGCGCTGAAAGCCGACGATCAAGGAGACGATCAGCACGAGCACGACAACTATGTCGATGATCACTTGCGCATCCTCATGCGGCGCTCGGACGCCGGATGGGAATCCGAGACTCGACCACGAGATATCCAACGAACATGGCCACGATACCCAGCGCTTCGCTGATCGGTTGCGCCGCGTAGACGCCCTTGGTCTGAGCGTAGCTGTGGCCTCCGGCCACGATGAAAGCGCCGGCAGCCAGAACAGCCAGGCCGACCACCCGGTTTCTCGGCGCACCGGCGTGTGCCGCCCTCCAGGCCGACCACGCGGCGCCGCCGATCAACAGGAGCGACCCGCCGAGGTTCGTGATGAGAGGTAGCACCGTCGGCACGTCGATCGCGCCGCGCGCGGGGACCTGCGCTTTGAGCAGCTGGGGGTCCGTGTGCGCCATCAGCACCGCGACCAACCCGACGATCGAGATCAAGACCATCGCGATCGTCGCGATCCGGCCGGCCCTGGGCGAGGCGAGCAGCAAGAACGATCCGAGACCTAGCCAGCCAACGTTGAGCAGGCCACCGAAGAGGTAGTAGCCCCGGTAGGTGGCATCCGACCAGCCGAAAGCCTGGCCGGCGGTCTCGAAGAAGGCCGCAGCCGCGAACATCGCGAGGGCGATGGCCCAGATCGCCTGGTAAGCCTTACGGCGGCTCAAATACTGGCGGCCGACGACGGCGGCGAAAGCACCGCCGACCGCCCCCGCGATCAGAGGGATGACAAACACCGGCGCCATTCTAGAGTCATGGGGGTGCTGAACCGGCCGCGGCAGGCTAGATTCCCCGGCTTCCGCTAGACTCGGGCCAATCTTGGCCCGAACGATCGCCGTCGCCATGCAGAAGGGGGGTGTCGGCAAAACCACCACCGCGGTCAACCTTGGCGCTGCCCTGGCTGAGCTCGGCCAACGAGTGCTGTTGATCGACCTCGATGCCCAGGGCCACCTTACGCTTTACATGAAGGCGCCGGCCGACATCGAAAAGACGATCTATCACCTGCTCGTCGATCCAGACACGACGGTGACCGACGTTGTGCAGGAGGCCCGGCAGATGGGCGTCCACTACATCCCCGCAGACATCGAGCTGGCGGGAGCCGGGAACCAGCTGATCAATGAGATCGGCCGCGAGAGCATCTTGCGCGACAAGCTAGAGCCCGCGCAAAAGCGCTACGACTTCATCATCATCGACTGCCCTCCGTCGCTCGATCTGATCGTCATCAACGCGCTCGTGGCAGCCGATGAGATCCTGGTCCCGCTGCAGGCCGAGTTCCTCGCTCTGCGCGGAATGCAGGAGTTGCTCGTCACGATGGAGCGGGTCAAGCGGCGGCTGAACCCGCGCCTGGAGCTGCTGGGAATCCTTCCCACTATGTACAAGCAGCGCGCGCTCCACTCCCAGGAGGTGCTCGCAGCGGTCCGAGAGAAATACGGCGACAAGGTCTACGAGTTCGGCATCACCGACTCCATCCGTTTTGCCGAGACGCCTCTGGCGGGTCAATCGATCCTTCAATACGCAAAGGACTCGGACGGGGCTAAGTCGTACCGTGCACTCGGAGCCAAGGTGTTGGAGAATCACCAGTAGGAGCCATGTAATGCCCACTTTCAAGCGCGTATCACTCGCGGGATCCGAAGAGCTGTTCCGGCCGACGCGACCGCAGGTTGTCACGGACACCGACGAGGTGATCAAAGGCGCGGTCGACCGGCACGTCGAGGTGAAGGAGGTTGTCTACCGGACCCTCAACTTCACGCCCGACGAGATCGAACTGCTGCTCGAGGCGATCCAGGTCGCGAAGTACCCAGACCGCCCCCGCGCGAAGCCCGCGCTGGACAAATTCGACTCGCTGGACGCGCTCCGCCAGAAAGTTCAGGGACCTCCCGAGTAGCCGCTCGCTACCCCTTCTTCGACCGTCTTCGAATGTAGCCGTAGACCCAGAAGAGGCAGACCACAGACAGAACCACGGGGAAGGCGACTGCAGCGGCATGCTCCATTGCGGTAAAAGTGTGAGTGATGGCCAAGCTCTCCATCCTGAAGGTCAAGCTCGAACGCGAGGTCAACGGTTACGTCGTGACGTGCTCCAGCACCAAGGAGGCGGTCGTCATCGACCCGGGGCTGCCCGTCGAGAAGATCGCCGAACAGTTGAAGGGCCTTAAGGTTCGCTACATCCTCGCCACCCACTGCCACCCCGGACACGTGGCGGGCAAGGACGACCTCAAGGAACTGGTCGGCGGCGAGACCGGTCTTCACTCAGCCGATGCCAAGCAGTTCCTCCGCTCGGCGGATCGCTACCTGCTGGACGGTGACGAGCTCGACTTCGGCGAGTTCAAGCTCACCGTGCTCCACACCCCGGGCCACACGCCCGGCAGCGTCTGCTTCGTGGTCGCCAACCACGCATTCGTTGGCGACACGTTGCTGGCCGGAGGCATCGGGAAGCAGACGCCTGAGACCGATCTTCGCCGGCAGATGATGAGCATCGGGACCAAGCTGCTCCGCCTGCCGTTGACGACCGCCCTGTACCCCGGTCATGGCCCCGCCAGCAGCCTCGAACGCGAGCTGGCGCAGAACCCGATCTTCCGAGGCGCGCCGGCTCCAAGCTAAAGAACGAGAAGGAACCAGGACGGTTCCTTCTGCGCGCCAGCGCGACCAGGATGGGACTTACTGATTGCAATTGGCCGGTCGTGTTCCCGCCGACGGGCCTGCTCCTCTTGCTGGGATCAGATTTTCGAAATATCTCTCCCTGCGACGATTTGGTGGCGATAGCAATGCTGGGGACGGCCGGAGTAAATCCGGCCTGCTCGCGAAAGAGTCTTATCCGGTAGCTAGGCTGAGCGAGATCTTAGTCACCCCGGAGCTCCCGTCGGCGCCGACAATTCCGCCGAACTTCGAGTTGCTCTTGCGGCTGAACGTGGCCGAGAACTGCCCATTGGCCGAGCCGCTGAACTGGACCGTCCAATCGCCCTGGCTGAGCTTGCTCGTGTAGAAGGCCTGCACCTTGTCCACCGTGTCGAGCGTTTCCCACTCCATGCCCCACGTGGTCTGCCCACTGGCCGCGAAGGCCGCCCCCGCCGTCAACCGTGCTCCAGTGTAGATCGGCACGTCTGACGGGAATCCAGCCGGCATCGGCACCTCTGCGTCGAGCCTGGAGGAGCTCGCCGGAGACGGCGAGGCTTTCGCGCTCGATGAAGCCTGTGGAGAGGTGGTCGCCGTGCCGCCGGTGAGCCCGCAAGCGGATGAGTTCACCAGGATGCCTGTAAGGAAGATCGCCAGTCCCAGGCGGATTGCAAATCTCAAGGCTGATGAAGTCTGACCAGTGGCTACGTTATGGGTCAACGCGCCTGGGCGTGCCCAGTACGCGAAGGCTTTCAGCGAGAGCCCAAGGGACGCACCATGCGACCCGCCGCCCGTCCGACGAGCTTGCCGTCGCGCACCACCGGCCGACCGCGCAGAAACACGTCACTGACGGCGAAACCGAACTCCCTGGCATCGAGGGCACCGTGGCGCTGCCGCGAACGCATCAGCGCCGGGCGCAGCTGCGTCTTGCGATTCGGATCGACGATGACGAGGTCGGCATCGAAGCCAATGGCGATTGCACCTTTTGTCTCGCGCAGTCCCGCGAGCTCCGCCGGGCCTTCGCTCACCCACCGTGGCGCGAGTGATACGTCGCCGAGGCGCTTGGCGAGCTCGAGGCAGCTCAGGTAGAGCGTCTGCACGCCTGGACTCCCGGAAGGGGCATGTTCGAACGGTCTCGATTTCTCCTCATCGGTATGCGGCGCGTGATCGGTGGCAACGATCCTGATCACCCCACTCGCGGCCGCTTCGACCAGGGCGTCGCGATCGGCCGCCGTGCGGACAGGCGGAAAGACCTTCATCGCCGTGCCCAGGCGGGCGAAATCCTGGTCGGAGAGCCAGAGGTACTGAGGGCCGGTCTCGAGCGTCAGCCGCGTTCCGGCGCGCATCGCGTCCTGAGCGGCGCGCAGACCGAGCGCGCTTGACAGGTGTGCCACGTGCAGGTGCACGCCGGATTCTTTCGCGATGGCGGCGGATGCGGAGATGGCCACCGCTTCGGCTTCGGGAGGGCGTGAGTCGAGAAGGTCCGCATAGCTCTCGAGGGGACGCCGAAACGCGGCGAGGATCGCCGGGTCTTCGGCGTGGATGGCAAGCGGGAGACCGAGTCGTGCCAACACCGGTGCGAGCCGCGCCAGCGTCCCGTAATCGGGTGGTGCCTCGAGCTCCGCGCCGTCCGCGTCGGTCGACTGAAGAACCTGCTTGCGGCTCGTGCTGAAGCTGTATCCGAGGTAGGCCTTGAATCCGACCGCGCCTGCGGCCGCCAGCCCCTCGAGCTGCTCGACTGTCGAGCTGGACCGGACCAGGCCCCAGAGCCCGAAGTCGACTCGCGCCTTGGGGCGGGCGAGCGCCGCCTTCGCCTCGAGCACACCGGCCGCGTCGACGGCGGGAACCGTGTTCGGCATATCCAGCACGGTGGTCACTCCGCCCATCGCGGCCGCCGCCGTCAGCGTGCCGAAATCCTCCTTTTCAGGGAATCCCGGGTCACGGCTGTGCACGTGCACGTCGATCGCTCCCGGCAGCACGTACATGCCCGTCGCGTCGACGATCATGGCGCCGTCCGGTGCCGCGCCGCCGGCTTCGACACGGGTGATCACACCATCCGTGACATGTACGTCTGCTTCAACAGGGCCATCCGGTCCGTAGACGAGGCCTCCTCTGACGAGCAGCTCAGTCAAGTTCTAGGTCTTGAACCCGGAAAAGGGGTGAGTAGGGAATGCCGGCGCTGCCGATGTTCTCCTCACCGCCTTCACCTCGGTCGAGCACCACGACCAGGTGGATGACGTTGGCCCCCGCGTCACGAAGCACCTGCGCCGAACGCAGCGAATCGCCGCCGGTCGTGACCACGTCCTCGATGACAGTCACTTTGTCTCCGGGTGAAAGATGGCCTTCGATCTGCTTCGACGTCCCATAGCCCTTTGGTTCCTTTCGGACCAGGACCAGCGGCAGCCCGGTCTCCATCGAAACGGCGCCGCCCAGCAAGACGGCCCCAAGCTCAGGCGCCGCGAGACGCTGCGTGTCCTTCGGAACCAGCTCGGCGAGGTGTTTGCCCAGCCTGCGCAGCAGAGCCGGATCCGTCTCGAAAAGGAACTTGTCGAAATACCGATTGGACCTCCTGCCCGAGCGAAGAACGAAATCGCCTTTGAGGTAGGAGGCTTTCACCAGGTCACGTCCGAGCTCGTTCAACTCGAATGCGCCGGTCTTCACCGACCTAATCTAGCGGATGATGTCTTCGCCCTTGACGGTCGGCCTGATGCGCGTGGTGCTGCATTTGCCCGACAGCGGATCGCTCAAATCCAAACGAATGGTGGTGAGCGGGCTGCTGCGCCGCGTGCGCCAGCAGCTGAAGGTGGCCGCCGCGGAGGTCGGCGAGCTCGACCGCTGGCAGCTGGCAGAGCTCGCCGTCGCAACCGTCAGCGGTGACGGACGCCACGCCGACGAGGTGCTGGCGGCGGCCCTCCGATACATCGAGTCTCACTGCGACGGCGCTCGCATCACCGACGTGTCCACCGAGCTGGTCCGGCTGTGATGCGCGCGCCGGACACCCGCAACGAGGATCGATTGGCCGAGTTCGAGGCCGGCCTGCCGTTCAAGCTCGACTCGTTCCAGCGCGAGGCGATCGACAAGCTGGAGCGTGGCCGCGGCGGAGTGCTCGTCAGCGCTCCGACGTCGAGCGGCAAGACGATGGTCGCCGAGTACGCGATTTTCCGCGCTCTGCAGGACGGGGTGAAAGCTCTCTACACGACCCCGCTCAAGGCCCTGAGCAACCAGAAATACCACGACTTTGTCCGCCTGTACGGTGAATCGCAGGTCGGTCTCGTCACGGGCGAGAACACGATCAACGACGAGGCTCCGGTCGTCGTGATGACGACCGAGATACTGCGCAACCTCATCTACGAGGACCCCAAACGCCTGGACCTCGTCCGCTACGTCGTCCTCGACGAGGTCCACTACATCGACGACTTCCCTCGAGGCTCAGTGTGGGAGGAGATCGTCATCCAGGCGCCGGCCACGATCAAGCTCGTTGGCCTTTCCGCAACCATCGGCAACTACAGAGAGATCGCGGAGTGGATGGCCGAGAACCGGGGTGGAATGGAAACCGTCTTCCATGACGTACGGCCGGTCGAACTGAAGATGTGGCTCGCGATCAACAACAACTTCCTACCTCTCTTCAAAGCCGACGGCGGCATCGAGCAGCGGACCTGGAGCAAGGGGGCGCAGGAGGAGGAGGCCTCATATCGAGTCGGCGGCTACCGCTCGCTGCCGTCAAACGACCTGCTCCACGTCGTGCCGGAGCTGCGCAGGCTCGACATGCTGCCGGCGATCTATTTCATCTTCTCGCGTCGCGGCTGCCGGGAGGCCCTGCAGCGCTGTTCGTACCACGAGATCGATCTGACCACCGCCGCGGAGAAGGAAGCCATCGACCGCGTCGCGGCCGAGCGCCTGAAGGGACTGACCGACCACGACGAGGAGGCTCTCTTTCGCCGGATGGTCGACGCCAGGCTGCTCCGGCGCGGGCTGGCCGAGCATCACGCCGGCCTCTTGCCCTACCACAAGGAGATGGTCGAGGAGCTCTTCCAGCGCGGCCTCATCAAGGTCGTGTTCGCGACCGAGACGCTGTCGCTGGGCATCAACATGCCGGCACGCGGCGTGGTGGTGTCGTCGTTCACGAAGTTCGACGGCGTCAACTTCTCTCACCTGACGACTGGCGAGCTGACGCAGCTCATGGGGCGGGCAGGGCGGCGCGGCATCGATGTGATCGGCCACGGCGTGATCCTGAAGGAGTCGGACGTCGAGGTCGGGACCATCTACGAGGTCGCGATGGGACCGACCCTTGTCGTCGAGTCCAAGTTCCTGCCCAGCTACAACATGGCCCTCAACCTCCTGCGCGTGTACACGCCGGAGGAGGCGGAGGCGCTCATGCAGCGGTCGTTCGGCCAGTTCCAGAAACGCCTCGCGGCGGTGCAGACGAAGGAGCGGCTGGGCAACGTTCGGGAGCGGCTCTCCGACATCCGCCGCATGTGGGAGGACCGCGACGTGTCCATCGAGGACGTCGCCCAGTACTTCAAGCTCGAGGACCGCCGGCGCGCGATCCGGATCGAGCTCAAGCGCCTGCGGCGCGAGGCGGGGGCGGAGCGAAGGGGCCGCAGGGGCCGCAACACGCGGGCGATGACGCCGTCGGGGCGGATCGTGCTGCGGCTCGAGGTAGAGGCAAAAGGCCTGATGGAGCGGCAGCGCAAGCTCAAGGTCGTCCGCTCGCCGCGCTTTGGCGAGCTGCTCCAGAAGTACTCCGAGATCCGCGCTCTCCAGAAGGAGCTCGATGGCGGTCAGCGCGAGGTCAGCGGCCAGATGGACGAATACCCGCGCAAGCTGCGCCGCCTCTGCAAGATTCTGACCGAGGCCGGCTTTCTCGCCCATGACCGGCCGACCGACAAGGGATTGTTCGCTTCGCGCGTGTACGGCGAGAACACCATCCTCGTCGCCGAGGCGGTCTGGCTCGGGTGGTTTGAGGGCCTGACGCCGGAAGAGCTCTGCGCCGTGCTGGTGATGCTGACGGCGGAGGACAGGGAACGCGGCCGAGACCGCCAGGTCCGCGGCCCAAGGCGCTACCCGACACCCGCGATCGCGCAGACCGCCCGCCTGATCCGGTCGCTGTACTTCCGATTCGCCGACATGGAGAGCGAGCTCGATGAGCCGAACCTGCGCACCCCATCCCACGATTACATCGACTTCGCCTATCGCTGGGCGGGCTGCGAGGCCCTCGACCAGATCCCGCTTCCGCCAAATGTGGACATCGGCGACGCGATCAAGGCGATGAAAGGCCTCTACTCGCTGCTGCGCCAGCTCGAGTGGGCGGTGCGGACCGCGAAATCGCCGTTGCAAGAGGCCCTCTCGAAGGCCGTCAAGCAGATGGAAAGAGACGTAATAAAGAGAACATACTGAAGAAACTATGAGAGGAAACCTAGGTTTCCTCTCATGGCTCTTTTTCCTGCAGGTTGGGATTTTCTAAGGGGATTCTCCTCGCGACGAACGGAGTGAATGTGTATGCGTGAAGACGGCCTGGCGAAGCCAGGCCTAACAGCCACGCGTGATTTCCGGGGATAGACTGAATTCGGCTATGGCATCCAAGAAGAGACGCATCCTTGTCACCGGCGTCGCTCGCTGGTGGGGCGCCCTCGTGGTGCAGAAGCTGGTCGAGGATCCCGAAGTCGCCGAAGTCATCGGAATCGACACCCGCGAACCTCGCTACGACCTTGGCCGCGCCGATTACCTCAAGCTCGACGTGCGCCATTCGCTGATCGGCAAGCTCGTGCGCGCAGTCGGCATCGACACCGTCGTGCACACGCTGACGCGCGTCGATTCGTTCGACATGGATCCCCGGCGGGCCCACGAGATGAACGTCATCGGAACCCTCAACCTGCTCGCAGGATGCGCCGGGGAAGGCAGCCCCGTACGGCGATTCGTGCTCAAGTCGTCCAGTCACGTCTACGGCTCGCGCTTTGACCTCCCGGCCGGGCTGCGCGAGGACCACCGTCTGGACAGCAACTCACGCCACCAGTTCGTGCGCGACATCGTCGAGGTCGAGTCGTACGTCACCGACTTCGGGCTGCGAAACCCCAAGATCGACATCCTCGCGCTCCGCTTCGCCAACAGCCTCAACCCCGACGAGCCTCAGCCACTCGCCCGCTATCTCGACCTCGAGGTGGTCCCCACAGTCGCCGGCTACGATCCGGCGCTGCAGCTAATCCATCGCGACGACTGCGTGGCGGCGATGGTCCTTGCGACCAAGCGCGGTCCCGCGGGCGCTTACAACATCGCCACACCGGGTGCGGAGCCGCTGTCCAGGCTTCTCGATTCAGCGGGCAAGCTGCACGCTCCGCTGCTCCCCCCGTTCGGTCTCGAGCTGGCGGCATTCGCAATTCGCAAGGCGGGCGTCGCGTTTCTGTCGCCACAGCTGCTCGACCTGCTGCGCTGGGGGCGCTCACTGTCGACGGCGAAAGCGGCACGCGAGCTCGGCTTTCGTGCGAAACGAGACAGTCGCGCCGCCTTCGAAGACTTCACCCAGCAGCGCCGAGTCCTGCGCTACGCGCCAGACCGCCATTCGTACCAGTACGAAAAGGAGCTGGAGGACTTCATCCACACGCGTCAGGTGGCGTCGGAGAACGGCGAAGGCGACTCGAACGGTGCGGCTCCGCCGCCGGCCACGGAAACCGCTAAACCTCGCCCCCGCCGCCATCGATCACGACCACTTCCCCGTTGACGTAGCTGGCGGCGTCTGAGACCAGGAACGCCACTACCCCGGCGACCTCGTCCGGCATACCGATCCGGCCCATCGGATTCGCAGCCAGCACCCGCTCGAGGATGGCCTCGTTGCTCCACAGCGCCTCCGCGAAGCGGGTCTTGATCAGGCCGGGCGCGACCGCGTTGACCCGCACCTTGCCGCCCAGCTCGCGGGCCAGCTGTCGCGTGAGCATGATGACGCCCGCCTTCGTCACGTTGTAGACGCCAAGGCCCAGTCCCGGTCTCAAGCCGCCAACGCTGGCGACGTTCACCACCGCTCCGCCGTGCGCTTCCATCCACGCTTCGTAGACGAGCTTGGTCAGGATGAAGACCCCACGCAGGTTGACCTCGAAGGTCTTGTCCCAAGCGGCCAGCTCGGCGTCGACCACCGGTCCGAAATACGGGTTGGTGGCTGCGTTGTTGACCAGGATGTCGATGTGGGAATGACGCTCCATCACGGACTTGACCAGCCGTTCCAGGTCCTCCGGCCGGCCGGCGTGGGCGGCGATCGCGGTCGCGCTCTCCGGATACAGAGCGTTGATCCGGGCCGCCTCTTCGTCGAGGTCGGATTGCTTGCGGCTGGAGAGAACGACCTTGGCGCCCTGCTCCGCCAGCGCGGAGGCGATGGCGCTGCCGATCCCACGGCTCGCGCCGGTGACCAGCGCGACTCGGCCGGTCAGGTCGAACCTGGAGCCTTCGGGCACGGCTGATACGATAGGCGCTCTTATGGCAGTCTCGGGGAAGGCGGCCGAGGACATCCTCGAGCGGATCTTTCAACCGACCACCAAGCCGAGCGCCCGGGACCAGGCCGAAGAGACGCTGAGGCATCCCAAGCGACTGGTGTATGTCGCCATGTCCAACAAGGTCTTCTACTGGCGCGCTCATATCCAGAAGTTCGTTCTCGATTCGGGCCTTGTTCCCGTCAGCCCTTTCATGCTGTTCGACTACTACCTCATGCACACGGTGTCGAAAGAAGTGGTCCGCGAGGCGATGAACAACCTGCTGGCGCGCTGCGACGAGGTGTGGGTGTTCGGCCGCATCTCGCTCGGCGTGAAGGTCCAGGTCGGCATCGCCAAGCGGATGAACAAGACCGTGCGCTATTTCGACATCGGCGACCTGCCCGTCGCGGTGATGCCGATCACCGAAGAAACAGCTCAGGAAGAGCTGAAGGACTGATCTCCTCTCCCCGTACAGGGGAGCAATCCGTAAGTCCCATCTTCATTGCCGCTTTCGAAGGGGCGAGGAAGAAGAGGGCTTAAGCCCGCACCACCCGCCGGTACCACGCTTCCGGATGAGCCAGCTCCTCAAGGCGAGGCATATGGGCCTCGCTGTTCCACACCTCGTTGAGGACTTTCATACCGTAGTGGTCGAAGATCGCCCGGCAGAATGCCTCACCGCGCTGGTATTGCTGCAGCTTGAGGTCCAGGCCGGTGAGCTTCCAGATCAACACCTCGAGGGGGCTTTTGCCCGAGCTCCGCTTGCGATACGCCGACTCGAGCTGCTCGTAGCCTGGCAGCAGCTTGCCCCCGAGCTCGTTCATGACCAGGTTGCTGTACCCCTCAATCACGGACATCGTGCCCTGGACCTGGCGCATGACCTTCCACTGGGACGGCAGAACGCCTGCGAAGGCAGCGATACGACCCACCGTGGCACCGCTTTTCGTCGCCGAGTCAATGAGCACGCGCATCGAGCGTTCCATGTAAGGGCGCAGCCACGAATGCGCTCCGAACTGCCATGCGTGAGTCAGCTCGTGGAGGATCAGCCAGCGCCGCAGGTCCTCACCGGGCAGGTCGGCGCGGCGTCCCCATTCCTCCACGTTGGTCTCGACGAGGTACAGGCCTTCGCCCCCGACCGGCTCCGCCCCCAGGAGCTGCGGGTCGTACTGACCCAGGACCCGGCGCCCGATGAACGCGAGCATGAAGGCCACGTAATGGTCGACCCCATTGCGCCCGACCTCGACGAGGAGCGAGTTGGGCACGCGTCCTGTTTCGAGCACGGGGTCGATGGCCCGGCGCAGTATGCCGAGGTTCAGGTCGAGCCAGCCGACCCGATCCAGTGCCTCGAACTGTGGCAGTGATGCCCCTTTGGGAAGCCGGCCGACGAAGCCGAGCAGCGGTTTCTCCAGCTCCCCGGCCATCAAGCGATATCCCCTGGCGGCGGCGGCGAGCTCAGACCGGTCGAGCGATGGCGTCTCGAGGCGTGCACGCGCGGCGCGCCGCACCTGGTCCCAGTCGACGAGCACCGTGGTGCCGCCTCGGGGTCGCACGGCCTCGGCCACCGCCGCGGTGGCCAGACCGAGCAGCGCGCCGTAGACCGCGGCTCTGCCAATACCCGAACGCCTCATGTCTCCACATTAGAGAACGCCCAGGTGCGCCTGTGGCTTGGCGTCCTGTCAGTAGATGTAGGGCCAGCTCCTGTTGCGCTTGAACACGACCTTGCATCCTTCGCAGCGGAAGACGATCTGGAGGTGGCGCCTCCCGATCGCCGCCGCGTCACGCCCGCACACGGGGCAGGATGCTGTCTCCATCTGGAAAGGCGCTGGCAGGGGTTCGACCTTGATCTCTAAGCGTCGTCTCTTCTTTGACATTTACCTCTTCCCTAAACCCGGAACCGGGGGTTATTCAGACGTCGAGCTGCGACACGTCCAGGTTCTTCAAGCCATCCGGTGCTTCGACACCCGCGTTGTGAAGGCGCTTGAGCAGCGCCAGGATGTAGCGGACGCCGGCGAGATTGACGTGATGCTCGCGAGTGAGCGTCTGGATGGCTTGCAGCTTCATCACGTCGCGGCGCGAGTAGCGCCGTCGATTGGTCACCGTGCGCTTGGGTTGGATCATGCTCAGGTGCTCGTACATCATCAAGGTGCGCGGATGAACCTCCAGGATCTCCGAGGCCACGCTGAGCGTGAAGATCGGCTTGTCGAGATCGATGGCGTCGGCTCGTGAGGCCACGTTGGTGGCCGCGATGGGGTCGCGCTGCCTGAGCTTCATATCTTTCTTGGTGCGCCGGATTATATGGTTTAAGCGACTGTTGGCCTAACTTTGGGTGACAGAGGCGATTGCAGATTCGGTGCCATTCTGGATCCGATTTATCGGGCTGGCAAAGTATTTTTGTTAAGTATTACGGACTAAATACCGAAGCCGGGTACCTCCATATAGTTACGCCGTGTCCGTCCTGATCAGCCTTCTGCTCGTCAGCGTTTCCGTCGGGCTCAGCAACTTTGCGGGAGCGATCGGGATCGGACTGAGCGGAATCGACGCCCGAACCAGGATTCGTGTCGGGATCGCCTTCGGGTTCTTCGAGGCACTCATGCCCTTGATCGGCCTGATCCTCGGGGAAGCGGTCGCCGGCTACATCGGACACCAGCTGGCGGGCTACGTGGCCGGCGGCATCCTGATCCTCACCGGCCTGTACACGATCTTTCAGGGCCGCCAGGTCAAGGGCGAGGACCAAGCTCCGCGGAGCCTGCAAACGCATCGCCTCGTCATCACTGCGCTCGCCTTGAGCATCGACAACCTGGCCGTCGGGTTTGCGCTCGGCGGCCTCCAGGTTCAGATCCTGCTGGCCGCCGCGACGATTGGCATCGTCAGCGTCGCCATGTCGCTCGTCGGGCTCGAGCTCGGCCACCGGCTTGGGCGGCGCGTCGAAGAGTGGAGCGAGGAGATCGGCGGCGCGGTTCTGATCCTGGTCGGCATCGCTATCGCGACGGGCATCCTAGGCTAGCCGCGAACCTACGATTACCTGCGTGACTGAGATGCCGGCGCTCGAGCAGGTCGCGCTCGCGGTCGACGAGCACGTCGCCACCGTCATGCTCAACCGCCCGGAGCAGCGCAACCCGCTTTCCGGAGCGATGCTGCGCGACCTCGCCGCTGCGTTTACCTGGTGCAAGCAAGCGCCTGAGGTCCGCGTCGTCGTCCTGACCGGGGCGGGCGACCGGGCCTTTTGCGCCGGAGCGGATCTAGCGAGCTTCGACGGAGAAATGACCGACCTGGAGCGCCATCGCAGCCGCGAGCTCTTCGTCGAGCTGTTCACGCTGATGGCCGGTCTCGGCAAGCCAATCGTCGGACGGATCAACGGTCACGCACTGGCCGGCGGCCTGGGGCTTGCCTGCTCGTGCGACCTGCTCGTCTCGACCGATACCGCGACCTTCGGCACGCCGGAGATCAATGTCGGGATCTGGCCGATGATGATCCAGGCGATCCTGTCGCGAAACCTGCCGCGCAAAGTGCTGCTGGAGATGGAGATGCTGGGCGACCGCTGGACGGCCACCCAGCTCCAGGCGTTCGGGGTGATCAACCGCGTGGTTCCTCACGACCAGCTCGACGCCACCGTCAGAGAGATCACGGACAAGCTCGCGAAGAAGTCGCCCCTCGCCATGCGCCTCGGCCGCGATTCGTTCTACCGTCAGCAGGACATGGAGTTCGCCGCCGCGCTCGCGTACCTGCACAGCCAGTTCACCTTGATCACGCTGACCGATGATTCGAAAGAAGGAATCAAGGCCTTTTTCGAGAAGCGCGAACCGGACTTCAAGGGTCGGTGATCCCGTGAGCAATCCGCGCCATCGCGAGCTCCGCGAACGGGCGTTGAAGGGTGGCACCCGCTACCTTCCGAAGCTCCGCGAGCAGCACAAGCTGACGGCGCGCGAGCGGCTGGACCTGCTGCTGGATGCCGGCTCGTTCATCGAAGACGGCCTCTTCGCCAATGTCATGGCCGAGGACCTTCCGGCGGACGGGGTGGTGACCGGGCTTGGCGCCATCGACGGCAGGCAGGTGGCAGTGATGGCGAACGACCCGACCGTCAAAGCCGGCAGCTGGGGCGCCCGCACGGTGGAAAAGATCGTTCGCATCCAGGAAACGGCGGCGCGGATCCGTGTGCCTCTCTTCTACCTTGTCGACTCCGCCGGCGCGCGCATCACCGACCAGATCGACATGTTTCCCGGCCGCCGCCACGCCGGGCGCATCTTCTTCAACGAGGTCCAGCTGTCCGGCCAGGTGCCGCAGATCTGCGTGCTGTTCGGCCCATCGGCGGCCGGCGGCGCGTACATTCCCGCTTTCTGCGACGTCGTGATCATGGTCGAGGGAAACGCGTCGATGTACCTCGGGTCGCCGCGCATGGTCGAGGTCGTGGTCGGCGAAAAGGTCAGCCTCGAAGAGCTGGGCGGAGCACGGATGCACTGCACCGAGAGTGGATGCGGGGATGCCCTGGTCGCCGATGAACAGGAGGCGATCGAGTTCGCGCGCGCCTATTTCAGGTACATGCCTCAGCGCTCCGGAGAAAAGCCAGCGTCGTCCGAGGCCAGACCTGCCCGGGCGGCATCGAAACCCATCGGCGAGCTGATCCCAGAAGAGGCCAATCGGGGTTACGACATGCGCAAGCTGGTCGAGGCCATCATCGACGAGGGCAGCTGGCTCGAGATCAAGAAGCTCTTCGCGAAGGAGCTGCTCACCGGCTTCGCCCGCCTGGACGGGCGCGCCGTCGGCATCCTGGCGAACCAGCCGATGCAGAAGGGTGGCGTGCTGTTCAACGACTCCGCCGACAAGGCCGCCCGCTTCATCTGGCTGTGCGACGCGTTTGAGATCCCGCTGCTGTTCCTGGCCGACGTCCCCGGCTTCATGATCGGCACGGACGTCGAGCGGCGCGGCATTATCCGGCATGGCGCCAAGATGATCAGCGCCGTCTCCGAGGCGACGGTGCCGAAGATCTGCGTGATCGTCCGCAAGGCCTACGGGGCGGGGCTTTATGCGATGGCCGGCCCGGCTTTCGACTCCGACTGCGTGATCGCTCTGCCATCGGCCCAGATCGCCGTCATGGGCCCGGAGCCCGCGGTCAACGCCGTCTTCTTCAACAAGCTCGCGGAGCTGCCCGAAAGTGAGCGGGCGGCGCGCCGCAAGCAGCTCGAAGACGAATACCGCCAGGACGTCGACCTCTACAAGCTGGCCTCCAACCTGATCGTGGACGACGTCGTCGAGCCCGAGCAGCTGCGCGATTCGCTGATCGCGCGATTCAGGGCGTACTCGACCCGGGTCTCAGCCTCCCGACCAAACCGCAAACACGGAGTCCCGCCCGTCTAGAGGAGATTCACCTCCCCACCATGTGGTGAGGCCGGCTCCGCCCGTAAGCGGGCGGTGCCGGGTGGGGCGGCCCGATAAGGATCAGCCCACCCTATGGAACGGCACGGCGTAAGTGACGACGATCACGTAGAACGTCACGCTTGCGCTGATCACCGCCAGGTGAAACAGCTCGTGGTAGCCGAATACCCGCGGCCACAGGCGCGGCCACTTGAAGGCGTACGCCGCCGCGCCCAGCGAGTACTGCAGGCCGCCTAGCGCCATCAGCACCGCCGCCACCCACCCGAGCGCCGCCGTCAGGGGCACCAGGGCGATCACCGCCACCCAACCCATGGCCAGGTACAGCGAGGCGAGCACCTGGCGAGGGATGCTTAGGAAAGGTGCGGCGCCGGCGACGCCGGCTGCGGCCGAGATCCACACCGCCGCCAAAACGCCGATGCGCCACCACCCGTCCAGCACGTTGAAGACGAGCGGGGTATAGGTCGCGGCGATGAAAACGAAGATGGTGGCGTGGTCGGCGCGGCGCAGCCAATCCTTCACGCGCGGCGGCCACTTGAAGATGTGATACGTCGCGCTCACGCCAAACAGGAGTACGAGCCCCGCTCCATAGATCGTCATCGAGATGAGCTTTGCGGTGTCGTGGCGCGTGATGACGATGAGCGCGATGAGGCCGGCGATCGCAACGAGCGCGGCCGCGGCATGTGACCACCCGCGCATGAGCGGCTTGGCGAGCAAGGTGTCGGCGGACTTCATCTCGCGCGGAATGCTACGACCTCAGAGCAGGCGAGACGCAGCGAGTCCGAGCGACAGCAAGACGATGCCCCACGACGAGGCCGCGAGGGCTCGCTCCAGAGGGCGCAGCAGCGTGGGCCTGTCCAGCTCGAGCTGAGAGCCGTCGGCGAGGATCAATTCGCCGGTCACCGACCTGCTCCGCCGGCGCAGCAGCCGGGCCGGGGTGCTCAGCATCCGCTGCGCGTATGACAGGGCGTAGCCCGCGACTGCGACCGCAAGCGCGGCAAACGAGAGCCGGCCGGTCTGCGCGAAGTACGCCGTCAAGACGGGAAAGGCGCCCCACGAGAGGGCGAACCAGAAGTCACCGTGGAGCTTTCCGCGCAATAGCTCCAGGTTGTAGGCAAACACGAAGAACACGCCCATCGCGATGAACGGAAGGAGCCACGGACCCACTACGTAGACGCCCGCAGCTCCAAGCGTGACCGCCCCCAGGAGGCCGATCACTGCCGCCACCCATAGAACGTTCGCCGGAATCTCGGTCTGAAGCGGGCGGCCCCTCAGCTCGTCGAGGGCATGCGCGGCGATGCCCACGGCGAGAAAGAAGGCAAGGAGGGTGGCGACGAGCCGGACGATGTTCAACGTCGGGGCGAGGCTCGCGCCGATCAGCACGTAGGAGAGGTGCCACGCGGTGTAGGGCGGATGAAGCAGCGCCCAGACGTCCCTGCGCCAACCGGTCGTGCGGGCCGCGTAGTAGGCCGGTCCAAGTACCTCCGCCTCAGGCATCTTCTTTCGTGCCCCACATCACGAGCCCCCCACCCATGCTCATCACGCGCCACCCGACATTGACCATCCCGGCGGCCTTCCACGCAGCGACTAGCCGCGGCAACGGCCAGCGTGCGTAAAAACCCTCTATGTTCGGGCCGAGAAATCGGCCGACGTCCCACCATGGCCTGCCGCCAAACAACAACCCGGCGGCCGGCAGCAGCGTGCGCGTGTATCCACGCCACGCTCCACGCCAGCCCACTTTGGGTGGGACATAGAAGTCCAGGCTTGCCATATGGCCGCCCGGCCGGATCACCCGGGCCAGCCCGGCCAGCGTCGCCTCTGGATCCGCGACGTAGCGCAGCAGGTAGGTGAAGCTGACGGCGTCGAAGTACCCGGGCTGATACGGAAGGGCTTCAGCCCGAGCCAGCTCGAGGGTGATGCGTCCGGCCAGGCCCGCCCGCTGCACCCGCTGCCGTCCGCGCGCCAGCATGGCATCGCTGATGTCCACGCCGGTGATACGCGCCTCGGTTGCTGCCGCCAGCGCGATGGCTACGCCGGCGGTCCCCGTCGCTACGTCAAGAATCGTGTTCGGGCGATGGGTGGAAAGGCGACTCACCAGCTCGCGGCGCCACTGCGCGTTCTGCCGGAAAGAGAGGACCTCGGCCAGCTCGTCATAGCGCTTTGGCAGCCCGCTGAAGAGCTCGATGGCAAACGCGTTGTCGCTTACCTGGTCTTGCACGTCGCCTCAGCCTACGGGGGACGGGCAAACGTCGCAAACTGGCGGCTTGTTGAAGCGCGATCGAGCCGATGAGAACGCGAGGCGGTTTCAGGCCTGGCAGCTGGCAGCGCTCGACGCTCACCCCGCCGGAACCGACCTGCTGTCCTTCGGGCCCTTTCGCGCGGTGGTTCCCGACCTCCGTCAACCGGGCGCGTGGGTGACGCTCGTCGAGGGATCGGTTGACGAAGGCGAGACGAAGCAGGCCGTGGCCGGCCTTCGCTCGGTCTTCGTGAAGCGGAAAGCCCAGCTCGAGATCGAGTACAACGAAGCGCTGTTCCCACAGGTGGGAGCCTGGCTGGAGGCGGCAGGATTGACGCTCGCTGAGCGCAACCCGTTGATGGCCTGCCGGCCCGATGGGTTCAAGCCCTCTGCCGCGCCCCACGTGATCGTGCACCGCCTGACGACGGTGTCCGATGCCGCTGACCTCCACGGATTTCAGACGCTCCGCTGGACCAATGGTGGGGACAACGAAGAGAAGGTTCCGCCCGCCGAGCAGCTGAAGAAGCAGCTTGCGTCGGAGGCCAGCGTCTACCTGCTGGCGTGGCTGGATGGTGAGCGCGCGGGCACGGGTGTATCGCATTCGTTGAAGGGGGCGGCCGAGATCGTCGGGGTCGTGACTCGAAAGGACAAGCGACGCCGGGGAGTCGCGGCGACGGTGACCTCCGAGCTGGTTGCCCGCCACTTTGCGGCCTACGGGGACTTCGTGTTCCTGGACGCGGCGAACGACGAGGCGGCGCGGGTGTACGAGCGGCTTGGCTTCACTGGGTTTGGGGACAACGTGGTTTATCGCGGCCGCCCGTAAACCACGCGTTGTCAAACAGGCAAAATATGCGAATGCGGCAGACGGACGAACTGACCCGGCTAGAGGAATGCCTCGACCACATTCGTGAGGCGCCCGCTGACGGCGGAACGGTCGAGCTGATCGCCAGGCGGCCGGCGGTGGACGAGCGGGAGATCCTCACAGAAGCGACGCTCGATGCGCACGACGGCCTGGTGGGAGACACTTGGCGTGCGCGCGGCAGCAGCAGCACCCCCGACGGCAGCGCCAACCTCGAAGCGCAGCTGACCTTGATGAACGCAAGGGCGGCGGCCGCGATCGCCGGCGAGCGTGACCGCTGGGCTTTGGCCGGTGATCAGCTTTTTGTGGATTTCGATCTCAGTCTCAGCAACCTGCCGCCCGGCAGCCGGGTTCAGATCGGTTCGGCGGTGATCGAGTTCAGCGAAGCACCCCACACGGGATGTGCGAAGTTCTCTGCACGCTTCGGCAACGATGCCCTTAGATTCGTCAACTCGCCAATCGGCCGCGAGCTCCGGCTGCGCGGAGCCAACTGCCGGGTCGCAGTAGCCGGCACGGTTCGCCCCGGCGACGCGATCAGGAAGCTGCCGAACTAAGCGACCGAGCTCGTCCGTCAGCACCACGCAGTTTGGTGCCCTACTTGGACATGCACGTGCTGATGGGTGGTCTATGACCGTTGCCATCGAGCACTAACTGCCGAAGGGCTCGCCGTCCTGGCCCAGGCAAGTCATCAACTCGGACCGTGGAACTCCACAATTGAGTTATGGCACTAACCGCCTTCGGAGCAATCGCAGTGACCTTGATGATGGTGATGTACGCTCTTGAGCGCCGACACCGTGGATTCGTCCTCGCGTTTGCATGTGGTTGCCTACTGTCGAGCGCATATGGCTTTTTGGTGGGTGCATGGCCCTTCGGCGTCGTGGAACTCGTGTGGGCCGGAGTAGCCATGCGCCGGTATATGGACGCCGGTTCGAGTCCCGACCCAGCCTCACCACGCTGAGCCAACCACGGTGTCCGTGGGGAATCCCCGCCACAGAAGCGCAAACCATTGGCCGGGGGCTGTGACCGACGCGTTTTATCGGTTTGGACACCACAGCTTGTGCTGGCCGCGCAATCCGCAGGACCAACACAGATCGGATTCGGACCTCGACCCGAGGGCTGACAGCAGGCGTGCAAAGCGTGCTGGCTGTCTTCGGTCAAACCTTTGCGCGATCGCCGGTTTCTGAGGCCGCTCAGCCATTAACCAGGGAGGCATTCTTGTCTCAGCTCAGCGTACTACGGGCTGGCCTGGCCGGGTGCGAGCTCACCCATTGTGTGGGGGAAGGTGCGCCTGGCAGGAATTGAACCTGCTGCCTTTCGGTCCGGAGCCGAACGCTCTATCCGGTGAGCTACAGGCGCGTGCCCCGTAGCAGACCACATCCGGAAGTCTCCGTGCGGCGTCTGTCACCCAGCTCTGTCACCCAAGCTGCGCGCGGCCCCGGTCAGTCCGTCGCCGCTACTTGAGTAGAGGAGCGAACAACGTGATCGCCTCGTCTGTGAACGAAATCAACTCGTCTAGGGTCCCTATTAGAGGCAGTCCCTTACCCGGCCCATCCTGGTCGAACGCGACGAAAGTCCGGAACTGCTGCTCGACTGGCACATCGGGCGTCTGAGCGCCGAGCTTAAGCCGGAGTAGCTCCGTGCCGTCTTTGATCGGGACGTTCCGAACGTCGCCGCCCCCGATCACAAGGTGCTCAATATCAACAACAGGTGCGCCTTGCCCAATCGCTAGATGCTGAAGCTGCACCGTGCCGCCGACGACGTTCAAGCGCCGATGCTTGTCCCAAATATCGAGCTTGTGAACCAGAAACAGCGGCCGCAGTTCTGGGTCCGCTGATCCTTGTCGCCCCGGATGAAGCTGCAGCTGGTCGATCAACGCTGCTGCGGTCCGTCCGAAGCGCCTCTGGTTTTGCTCTAGGGTGGCTTTCTGCTGAACGGCCGCTGGCGTCTTCGAGGGATCGACTACAGGAAAGACGATCTGGATAGCCTCGGGGTCGGTCGGTTTCCCACCGTTGGTGATCCACAATTCCCAAGCCACGTAATCGAGCGCTGCGTGGAGGTTATGAACCACGTCGCCGACAAGGGCGCTCCACTCCGAGGGAATGGCTTGCGAAACTCGGGCACGCCAGATTTTCTCCCCGGTGGGATTCAGCTCGACAACCACCCCAAAGGGATTGAGGCCGTGAAACTCTTGGTGCTTCACTAGCAGCGATCGAAGGTGCTCCTTTGCACGCAGCACCTTTGACCTCGCACCGTCTAGCTTCGCCATCGCACCTTACCTTTCACGTGGTTGTCGCCCTAGACGGACCAACCGGTCAACGACCACAGTTCCGAACCTACCGCCACCGCTACGGCTACCGCACCGAGAGCCTCAGCAGCGATGCTGAAAGTGAGCACCTGGGCTTTCAAAGCGTTCGCTTTTCGAGCCCGATCGAGCACCTGCACGTTTAGCACGGCGTCGTATCGCGCCGCTTCGATTGGATCCGGAATAGTCCACTCCTTCGGCTGAACGCGCTCCCTCAAGACCTCGACGTCAGCTTCCTTGTACTTGAGGGGCAGGTTCGCCCACAGCCCAAGAAGAGCCGCCAGAGCGAACAGTGCGACTCCTAACAGGAGAGCGCGCCCAGCCCAGACACCAACGTCGAGGTGCGCCTGATTGACGTTCCCGCGGGTGAAGGCAACCAATCCGAAGAGCAACGTGGCCAGCACGCTCGAACTGGTGATGATCGCCAAACCTCTAGCTTCTAACGATGCCTTGGTGGCTCGTTCCTCATCAAGCTGAGCCTTGATCGTTGGTCCGTACGACGAGCCCTTGACATCTGACAGCGCCACCTTCGGCCCCTTTTCAGCAGTGGGCGGCAGGTCGGGCATGTCGCGCTAGTCCCCGGCCCCCTTCTTGACGGTTGTTGTTTGATCTTTGTCGTCCTGCTGTTTGCGGCGACGCGACTCCTCTAGTTCGAGCTGGCGTTCCTCTTCCTCTGCCTGTTTCCGCTTCTGTTCCTCCGCTTCGCTGTCACTCATGCTTACCTCACTTTCGACACGTCGGCGGGCCACCCGCGCCGCGTCAGCTTATACTCGTGGGGCAGAGCGCTTTAGGCGTCGGCACAAGTAGCAACCTCCCCGACCGGGCGGAGGCACAGCGAACCTCAGAGCGGCGACGGCACGCAGCTCCCTTGGAGTGCCACAGTCACCAAGGAGCAGCCATGAGCAAAGACCGCCCGGAGTCGGTGCAGTACGTCGCGGAGCGGCTCGGCGACCGCGTCGAAATCGTGATCGAGACGTACGCACGTGACCTCGAAGATGCGGGCGGTGGCGCCATCGAGACTCGCGGCGATGATCGACGCACCGCGGCGAACGGCCACCCTCGCAGACCAGATGTAGACTCCGCACCACCGTGAGGCGCTCTGCGCCTGTTGTCATTGCAATCGTGCTCGCGGGGTGTGGTAGTGGCGGCGCCGCACCTCTCGCCTCAGGCGCGCCGCCTAGCCTCGCAGCGGCGCCCTCGCCGATTCCATCACCTGTGCAGCCAATCGCTTTGTCAGGTACGAACTCGAAAGTCACCGATCCGATGGACATTCCTCCCGGTAGCTACCGCGTTAGTTGGCAGGCAACCGATACCGGGCCCTACAGCGACAACTTCGTCGTGTATGTCCAGGGTCAGAGCAAGAACCTCTTGGTCAACGTGGTCATCCCGGCCACCCCCAAAGGCGAGGCGCTGTTCACATCCGGTGGTGGTTCTTTCATCGTGGATGTCGAGACGAGTTCGGCCACGTGGACGATCACGTTTACGTGGCTGTCGGCTTAGTCCAGTCGGCCCGTCTGTCACCCCACCCTGTCACCCAATCTCGCGGCCCTTAGTGGACCCGGCAGGACCCGTCCGGATCCGATCTCCCCGCGGATTCAGACGTTCGGACCCCGTCGGACCCGCCCGGGCCCGGCCTGGGTCGGTCCGGAGCCGAACGCTCTTTCCGGTGAGCTACAGGCGCGCTATGGCCTTTGCAGTCTAAACTGCGCGCTTCGTGGACCGGCTCATCGCGATCCTCGGTCTGAGCATCTTGATGGCGGCGTGCCAGAGCACAACGCCGCCCCCTGTGGTCAGCCCCTCTCCCAGCCCGAGTCCGCACGCGGCGCCCACGGACGCGATCCTGCAGGCGTCCGATGTTCCGGCGGGTTTGACCCCGTGCCTCGGCTCAGGACCGATCGATGTTTACGTCAACACGCTCGCGCATGCTGACGCGACCGTGGGCGCCCGAGTGGGCGCGCAGTGGGCGCAGCTTCAGGCTGGGGGCGCAACCCAGGGAGCAATTTCGCTCTTCACGTCGACGCCCGCCGCGTGCAGCGCCGAGCTCGCGACAACCTCGAGCGCCAAAACGATCGTGGCCTTTGTCGCGGTGTTCGCGGATCCCGGGCAGGCCGATCGCGCGTGGAATGCCGGCGTTTTCGGTTTCACGCCTCCGACGCCGGGGGAACTTCCAACCGGCGTCACGAGCGGGACCGGCACCGGGCTCGGCCTCAGCTCCTGGACGTTCAACCGCCCGCCCGTGCAGCTGGCGTGCTGGCACAAGTCGGTTTTCGTCGCCCTCGTGGTGGTCGGCAATCTCGACGCCGCCACCTTCAAGGCCGCAACGACCACAATCGATGCTCGCCTAAACTGAACCCCTCGCGCCTGTAGCTCACCGGATAGAGCGCTTGCCTGCGGAGCAAGAGGCAGCAAGTTCGATTCTTGCCAGGCGCACCAGTGCGCCCGCTCCACTGAGCCGCGCCACAACAACACAGGCGATGCTCCGCTGGCGGTGGGGCATCAAGGCCACCGACTTTGGTGTCGCGCCCGAGTGCTTGGCGCCATCGAATCTTCACCGCCGCTAATGAGCGGCGCTTAAGCAATAGGGCCTAAAGGCCCTAGTTAACGCCTCAGACAACCCGTATATTCATGACTCGTGTGGCGTCTTGGTCGTGCTGGATGCCGAGGGCTAGGACCGAACCAGAGTTCAGGATCGGCAGGGGCGTCACTGAAATGGACGCGAGGAGACACCTATGCAGCGTTTTGTGGTCGCACTCATGGTGGCGGCGATGGCCACCATCGGATTTGGCAGCGTGGCCTTTGCCAGCCCCAGTGCCTGGACGGAGTACATCTACGACTCGTCCGGCAATGCGTTGAAGGGCGTGGCCCTACCGGACTCATCAGGCGGTAGCGCCTCATTCAATTTCGCTTCCGGCGTCTACACCGCCCTGCTCACCACCAGTGACAAGAGCCTGACCGGCGATCTCACTGGAATGACGTTGAACGACACGGTCACGGTGTCCGGAGTCACCGGCACATTCGTCGACCAGAACGGCGACGGTTGCGCGACAGCTCCATCCGTGCGGCTGTACTTCAATTCCGGAGGAACAGGCGAGGGCGGTCAGCGGGGCTTCTACACGACATTCTGGTGGTCGAACCCCGTTAGCTATCAACTCGCCAACGGGACCGGCACGATGAACGTGAGCCTCGGCGACCCGAGCCAATGGTCGGACTGGAACGGCACAAATGGGGCATCCGTTCCGGACGCGTTCAGCACTGCGGTGACCAAGGTACACTCGGTCGGGCTGTCCTTCGGCGGAGGCTGTTTCTTCGAGAACGGCGTCACGACCGATGACGGAACGGGCACCTTCGCCAGCGTGTTCACCGAGACTTAACCAGCTAATAGGAACCGGGGTCAGGGCGGCGCATTACGCTCTGACCCCAACAAAGCCGATTGCCGAGCCTGCATTCGTCAGGGCCAACTTAGCTCGCAAGGGATAAGCGCAGCCGCGTTGCGCCATCGGCAGCTCAAGCGCGACAGCTGAGATCAGATCGGCCGAATTGGGCAACGCGCTTGCCTGCGGAGCAAAGAGGCAGCAAGTTCGATTCTTGCCAGGCGCACCAGTGCGCCCCAACTCGTAGATTCCGTATTCAGCCGCGGCGCTCCAACGCCTTCGGCGGACGGTTGGGCCTTTCTACCCCGGGGAAGAACCCCATGGCGGTATCAGGCCACTGAGCGCCTGCGCCGTACTAGGTATTCAAATCGTCGGATGCTTTCCTTTCGCGCCCGGGTCGAGGTCGCTCATGCGACCTTCCGCATGCCCCACGGCCCGCGGGTCGCCAACGCGACGATCCCACACAACCAGAGGACGAGTGGCACGAGCCCTAACACCCCTTCGAACCATGTGAAGGGCAAATCGAAATACGGCCCCCAGGGCGGGGGCGGGAGCAGCACGAACTGCGGGACGAGCAAGTTGTACATGTGCACGGCGCTGTACAGGGCGAGCAGGACGCCGATCACGGGGAACGCCCAGGACCACAGCTTGATCGCGGCGACGATCACCGCCATCGCGACCGCGGCGGTGAGGAGCGTGCCGCCGTATCTGTCGAGCAACTCCAGCAGGACGTCATGGAGCGAGCCTGGCGGCGGGAGCTGCCACCCCGACCAACCAGCCTGCGGACCTCCTGGGTCGAGCATGTTGTCCCACCAGTTCCACGCCGAGGCCGACCAGTACGGATAGCTCACGGAATACAGGATCTGGGCCACGGCGAGGGCGATCACGGCGATCTGCAACGGCCTGGTCCAGGATGTGGGGTTGCGCACCGTTCGTGTAGCGGTCACATTAGCTATCGTCGCGGAAATCCTCACTGTGCGGGCTGGTCTTTCCGGCGCATCGCGATAGTGCGCGGCCACCTGGCCGGGCTTCGGTACCACCTGCGGCACAAGTGGCGCACATTCAGGGAGGGTGCTCCGCCGGCAAGCGCGAAACGGCCTGATGCCGATTCGCCTGTCAGCCGGCGGTCAGAAACTTCACCAGCCCGGCCTCGAGTGCCGCGGCGATCAGCTGCTGTCCAGACGGGTCGCCGGCGAGGCGGGCTTCGGTCGGATTGGTCAGGAAGAGCGGTTCGACCAGTGCGCCCGCCATCTGGCTTGGCTCGTCGACCCAGCCCGCCGACATTGGTCCGAGCTCGATGAGGTGGTTGTAGGTGCTGCCCGAGCTCGTGAGCGTTGGCGCGGCCAGCTGGTCGTCGGTCCACACGCCCCGATCGGCCGTGCCAAGCGCCACGACGAGGGCCGATTGCAGATCGGTGGCGAGTTTGCGACTGGCCGGCGCGAAGGTCCGCACGGAGTCGTAGAAAGTCTCGGTGCCGCCGACGGTTGGGTCGGCAAAGGCGTCGAAATGGATCGACAACAGGGCCGTCGCGCCGGCGGCGTTCGCACACGCGGCGCGGGCTGCCAGGTCTCGATGCTCGGCGCTGGCGGTGAGCGAGCCGTAGACCGAATCTGAGGCCGACAGCTTGATCACCGTCGTGTCTTGCGTCCGGGCCATCACCACTCGATAGCCGGCGGCTCGAAGCAGGTCGCTCAGCCGCGTCGCCACCCCAAGCGTGGCGTCCTTCTCCAATGCCTTGCCGCCGCCGGCCACCACGCCAGGGTCCAGCCCTCCGTGACCCGCGTCTATGAACACCGTCTGTCCCGAGCCCGCACGGGTCGGCGCCAGGCTCATGCATGCGCCGGACTCGAGGTCGGGAAGGAGGACGCGATTCGCCAAGGAGGACGGAGCGGGCGACGGGTTGAGCTTGTCCGCGGTGGCAACCACGACGCCCGTCGAATCGACCAGCCTGATCACTCCGAAGGCAAGCGCAACCAGAAGCGCGAGAACGAGCGCTGTGCGAAGCCGGGGCACAGTGCCCCGCCGGCGCCGAGTGCGGTGTGGGACGTGGCGAGCGTTTGCGATCGGCCGGGCAATTCTAGCGGGAGGGACCCGCCGCGCCGCCTATTTGATCCGGCTGTTCTCCGCGACGGCGACCTTTTTGCCAGTCGCCGCGTCGAGGTTGAGGATCGCAAGGATGACCATGAACGCCTTGTTCTGCCACACGGCCACGTAGAACGCCTGGTTCGCGACGGAGATGCTCAAAACGATCGAGTTAGCGGTCAGGCCAGTCTGTGTGCCTTCGACCACCGGGGCTCCGCCACTCTTCAGCGATGACGCGCTGAAACCGAAGATCGATTCGCTCGTGTAGCCCTTGCTCGCGCTTGCCTCGTCCTTGAACTGGATGGCGAAGTTGACCACGAGCTTGTACGTCGCCGCGCTGATGTCGGATGAGTTCGACTCGATGCTCGTGCAGTGCGCGGTGCTGTCCGAGTAGAAGGCGGCGTAGGCGGCGGTCGCGCCCTGCTGCTTGGCAGCGTTCCACTCACTGTTGGTTGAGGTGTACGTGTTCGGATCTTTCGTCTTCGACTTGTTCAAAAAGCTTTCGATGTCGCCCGACAGATCGCATTTCTGCATGCCGCTCGGAAGATCGCCTGGCTGCACCGAAACGCTGGATGCGGTCGGGCCGGACGTCGAGCCGGACGGGGTGGCGCCGCACGCGACGACCACGATCATCACGGCGAGGCCGGCGATGGATCTTTGAAGCATCGGCACAGTGTGACAGCGATCCCGCGGAACCGAGCCGCCTAGAAGAAAATCGTCCATCGTCGCGGCAGCAGCTGGCGCAGCGTCCCCTGGATCCAATTGCGAACCTCCTCGGTCAGCTCGAGGACCAGCCGTGGGTCGTCCGCGCCCTCAGGGCCAAAACGCGACACATCGATGGGCTTACCGAATGCGATGAACCACTTCGAGGGCAACGGAATCATGCCGGCAAGACCGAGCCACGGAAACGTGGGTGTGATCGGAATCGTGGGAAGGCCGAGGAACCTTGCCAACGGCTGAAGATCGAACATCACCGGGTGTATCTCCTCCGACCCGACCACCGCGACCGGGATGATCGGAGATCCCGTCCGCAGTGCAACCTGGACGAACCCTCCACGCCCGAACCGCCGGACGCGGTAGCGATCTCGGTAGCGCTTCGCCGCGCCCTTGACTCCTTCCGGAAAAACTCCGACGAGCTCATCGCGTTCGAGCAGAGCGGTTGCGTTGTCCGGATGCGCGAGCACGTTGCCGGTCTTGACGAGCAGCATGCTTGTGAACGGCATCGCGAAAGCCCAATCGACGACCAGCATTCGGGCGTGCCGCGGCTGCGGGTGCTCGGCGATGATGGCGGTGCGGATCATCGCCCCGTCGTAGGGCACGATGCCCGCGTGGTTGGCCACCAGCAGCGCGCGACCCCGCGCGGGCACGTTCTGTATCCCGTCGACCTCGACCCGCCAGTACTTGCGGTAGAACCAGAGCGCGACGCCCTGAAGTCTGTCGGTGAACTCAGGATCGAATCCGAATTCGTCGCCTCGAGGCTCCAGATCTTCGCTGGAGCCGGATCCGCGGAGAGCCCCCACCTCCTACGAGTATGGCAACATGCAGACGGCCTCGATATGGCACTCGATCTGCAGGCCGCCGCCACTGAATACCTCGGCTGGCTTCAGCTCGAAGCGAACCGCAGCCCGAACACGGTCCGGGCCTATGAGTCCGAGCTCAACAGGCTGATCGGTTTTCTGGCCGCCAACAACCATTCGCTCTCTGTCGAGGACCTGCGCCACGACGACCTGCGTGCGTATCAACGCCATCTCGCCGGACGGTTGAAGAGTCCGGCATCACGCGCGCGAGCTCTCGTCGCAGTCCGCTCCTGGCTGCGGTGGATCGCGAAGGAAGGCTTGATCGAACGCGACCTTTCGAATGGGATCACGCTGCCCAAGCTCGAGCAGCGGCTGCCCAAGCCGATCGACCCGGACGAGCTCACGCGCCTGCTCGGCGCTTTACCGCGCCAGACCGCTCACGAAAAGCGCGACCGCGCGCTGGTCCAGTTCCTGATCAGCACCGGCTGCCGTATCTCAGAGGCGCTCGCACTCGATCGCACGGACGTCCCACGGACGGGAATCCGGCTGGTCGTGACCGGCAAGGGCTCAAAGCAGCGCTCGGTGTACCTCACCAAGGACGCGCGAGAGGCGCTCGAGGAGTACCTGGCAGTGCGCGAAGATGCGTGCATGGCGTTATTCGTCAACTTCGACCGCTCCGCGGCGGACGACCGGGCTCGGCGCCTGACATCAGCGGGCGCACGGTTCATCGTCCGCAAGCTGCGGGTGCAGCTCGGCGCGTGGTCTTTCAAATCACCACACGTCGCACGCCACACCGCCGCCACGACCCTGCTTGAGGTGACCGGCGGCGACGTTCGGCTGGTCCAGGAGGTCCTGGGGCACGCCAACCTGAACACGCTCCAGGGTTACACCAAGATCGTGGACAGCCGCAAGCAGGACGCCTACCGCATGTACCAGGAATTCCTGGACGGCAAAAAGGCCGGGCGTTAGTATCTGATCATGGTCGACATCAAGCAGGCGAAGCTGTTCCAGGGTCTGCCCGAATCAGAGCTCCGCTCCCTCGAGAAGCAGATGAAGATCGTCAAGCATCCGTCCGGCCACGAAATCGTGGTCAAAGGCGAAAACGGGGTCGGGTTCATGATCATCCTCGACGGCACGGTGACCGTGTCGACGGTCCAGGGCAAGTCGCGAAAGCTTGGACCTGGAGACTCGTTCGGCGAGATGGCGCTGCTGGACCACGAAGGCCGCAGCGCGAACATCAAGGCGGACACGGACGTGTCCCTCGCGACCATCCCAGAATGGAACTTCAAGCCATTTCTCAAAGAGCATCCGGAGGTTACGTACCGGCTGCTCCAGGTCCTGAGCCAGCGCGTGCGCCAGGCGGAAAGCGACCACTAGCCAAAAAGAAAGACCGGGCCCGCTTGGACCCGGCCTGTATTTGTGATACGGAAGGACTTCTACTCGTCCTCGATCTGGTTGTACATCAAGCTGTCCTGGATCTCGTACAGAGCGTCCATCGCCTCCATCACGGAAGCGGGCTTGGCCTGTGCCAGGACGGTCACCTCGGGCGACTCCTCGATCACCTTGTTGATGGCGACTGAGAGCACCGGCGGCATCTGGCGCTGGTCGGCCAGGTTCAACATCTCGAGCTCGTTCAGGAGCCTGTCGATGTGATGCATCTTGTTCCGGCGCGCGTACTTGGCGCGCTGGATGCGCATCTCCCGGGCGGTCATGTGCTCGATGGCGCGGCTCGCCTGCTTGATCATCGTCATGTCTTTCTCCTGCCCCAAAGTTTACGGGCCTCTGCCAATTTGTCAAGGATGATCTGTAATAAATGCCTCCGGGCTCTGTTAGCATGGCCCGAAAGCGACCGGATGTGCCCCTCATGATCGCCGGCCGTTCGACCCGCATGGAAGTCCTCGAGCTGCTTCGGCGCAGGGGCCGCTCAAGCGCGGAAAGCGTCGCCACCGACCTCGGCGTCACCCCCAACGCGGTCCGGCAGCACCTCACCAACCTCGAGCGGGACGGGTTCGTGGTGAGCCACCCCGAGCGCAGCGGCCGCGGGCGGCCGGCCCTGCTTTTCTCCCTCACCGAACGGGCCGACTCCGTGTTCCCCAAGCGCTACGGGCAGCTCGCCACGATGGTGCTGCAAGAGGTGCAGGAGATGGGCGGCCCGGAGGCGCTGGACGAGGTCTTCTCGCGGGTGGCCGCCCGGCACGCGACCGCCATCGAGCCCGCCCTCGACGGTCTCGACTTCGACGAGAAGCTCCGGCGGGTGGTGGCGTGGATCGGCCGGGCCGGCACGCTGGCCGAGCAGTCGGAGACTAGCGAGGGAGCGAAGGTCACCATCCACAACTGTCCTTTCCGCAACACCGCGCTGAAGTTCCCCCAGGTTTGCACGATCACGCCTCACCTCATCTCGAGGCTCCTCGGCACGGCGGTGTCGCAGGCCGACTCCATCCACCGTCACGACCCCTTTTGCTCATTTGTCGTCGCACGCCCTACCGACGCTCACTAGCCACCAGGTCAAAGAGGTCGACGCGCTCGCACAAGAGCGCCTCGGCATCTCGGTGGACTGGCTGATGGAGGCCGCCGGCTGGCAGGTGGCTCGCTTCTGCCCCGATGCCACGACGGTCGTGTGCGGCGTCGGCAACAACGCCGGCGACGGTCTGGCCGCGGCTCGGCACCTTCATCGCTGGGGAAAGCTGCGGCGGGTGTGCTGCGTGGATCTCGCGCGGCTCCAGGGAGCCGCGGCACGCGAGCTGGTCGCCCTGCGGCGGATCGGAGTCCAGGTCTCGGGAGACCTGCGGCTCGACGGCGCTGAGGCCGTTCTCGACGCGATTTTCGGCACGGGATTGTCAAGGAGCCCCCAGGGCCCTTTTGCGGAGTGGATCGCCGCCGTCAACTCGTCCGAGCTGCGGGTGATCTCGGTGGACGTGCCGTCCGGGCTCGACTCAGACTCCGGCGTCGCCTACGCTCCCTGTGTGCAGGCGCATACAACGGTCACGCTGGGGCTTCCCAAGCCGGGCCTTCTTGCGGGCGACGGGGTGCGCCAGGCCGGCGAGGTCTGGGTGGCGGACATCGGCGTGCCGTTCGAGGCTTACGCGATGCTCGGCCTGGAGGTACCGCCGGACCTCTTCTCGGCCGCCGATCGGGTCAGGCTCGATTCCTTCCGATGACCCGTGAGGTCGTTTGGGACCACGGAGTCTCGCTGCCGGAACACCGGCTGTGGCTCGACCCGCTGGTGGTCCGGACGTTCGCCTTCATCTCGCATGCGCACACCGACCACGCGCGGCGTCACAAGGAGGCGCTGCTCACGCCCCAGACGCTCGCCCTGATCCCGGAATCCCGCCGGCCACGCGGCTGGCGGATGCTCGGCTACCACGAAACGATGCGCCGAGGCCAGGCCTCCGTGACACTTCACCCGGCCGGGCACATGCTTGGATCGGCCCAGCTCCTGTTCGAGCACCACGGCACGACGCTTCTCTACACGGGAGACATCAAGCTTCGTCAACCTGGCGGCGCCCCGCCGACTTTTGTTCCGAGGGCCGACGTGCTGATCCTCGAGACGACATACGGCCGCCCGCACTTTCGTTTCGGCGACCCTGACTCGACCGTGGAGGCGATCGCGACGTGGTGCCGCCGCGCGCTTGACAGCCGTGTGACCCCGGTGCTGCTTTGCCACGCACTTGGGAAGACCGAGGAGATGATGCTGGCGCTTGCCCCTTACGGGTTCAGCTTCGCGCTCGAGAAGCGCTGCGCACCATGCGCGCGCGAGTATGCCAACGCGGGACGGCCGCTGCCCGATTGGGTTGAGCTCGACGCCGACTCGCCGGGCGGGCGGGTCGTGATCGCACCTCCCTCCGGGAAGGACGAGGTCCGGCGCCTGGGCCGCTACCGGACCGCGCTGGTCTCCGGCTGGGCCAAGGATGCGGAGTTCGCCCGCCTGTTCGGCGCCGACGCGACATTCGATCTCTCCGACCACTGCGACTTCGACGAGCTCATGGAGGTCGTCGAGCGATCGGGAGCCGACCAAGTGTACACGGTGCACGGATACACGGCGGATTTCGCGCGCCACCTGCGAAAAAAAGGCATCCGCGCCTCAGCGCTCGAAGCTACGGAGCAGCTGGCGCTGGCCCTCTAGCGCAGGGCCCAGCCGGAGCGGAGAACGGCGCCGCGTAGGTCGGCGTCGACGGCGGCGGCGTCGCTCAGCTTCGTGAGCAACAGGTCAACCCACGCCGACAGCCGCACCGGCGGCAGCAGCTCGAGCTGCTCGTTCTTCACCCGTGCGCGGAAGCTGCGGCCCGCTATGTCGAGCACCAGCTCGGTGATGGGGCCGCGATTCAGGTGTCCGCGTTTGACCTTCGCCGAAGGAATCCGCTCGACCAGGTAGTCGAGCAGCTCGCCTGTATCCTCACCGCCGACGATCGGAGTGTGACAGAAGACACATGCCCCCTCGAGGGGCAGCGCCGGGGCGGAGCACACTGCGCAGGTCAATCTGTATACCGCGTGATCGTTTGATCCTCGCGCCTCTTCTCGGCCTGGTAGAGGGGACAATCCTCGTAGTTGCGCACGCAGATGGGTGGGCTGTCGCGTAGCGCGTATTTCCGCTTCGACTGGCGGTCGACGTGGCAGTCAAACCTGTAAATGCGCAGCACTGAGCGTCGCTCTTTCATATATTCCTCGAGGTACGGGCAGCGTCGCATCGCGATCTACGATAGGCCACCGTGCTGGATTTCGCGCATGCGGCAACCGCGGTCGGCTCCACGCCCGCCACCCTCGAGAAGACACGTCTCCTCGCGGATTACCTGCGCGGCCTCGACGATGATGACCTGCGCCGTGCGGCCGTTTTCATGAGCGGCCGGGCGTTCAGCCCGTCGCAAAGAAGGACGCTTGGCCTCGGATGGTCCACCGTGAGCAAGGCCGTGTCCTCGCTCTCCGGCCGCGACGAGGACGAGCTCGGCCTCATCTTTCGCAAGCACTCCGATCTGGGCGATTGGGCGGGTGAGGCACTCGAAGGGCGCACGCAGCCAGAAACCGTGTCCTTGCAGGAAGTCGAAGCGACGCTGGAGGCGATTCGAACAGCACGGGGGAAGGCAAAAGAGGCCCCCCTGGTCCGGCTCTTACGCCGGCTTGACCCGGAGGCGGCGCGCTTTTTCATCAAGGTCATCGCCGGCGAGCTGCGCATCGGACTGAGCGAGGGCCTGGTCGAGGCGGCGATCGCGGAAGCTTTCGGCGTGCCGATCACGCAGGTGAAGCGCGTCCACCTCATCACCGGAGACATCGGCGAGACGGCGGTTCGCTGCAGGCACAAGCAGTTCGACACCACGACTGTCACCCTCTTCCAGCCGGTGCGTTTCATGCTCGCCAGCCCGGTGGAGACCGCCGCCGAGGCTTTCGGGCGAATGGGCGCGGGCAGCGTGTGGACGGAGGAGAAGTACGACGGCGTGCGCTGCCAGCTTCACCGGCAGGGCGACCGGGTCGAGCTGTTCTCGCGCGATCTAAAGGAGACGACGAGCGCCTTTCCGGAGCTCGCCGAGAATGCCCCGTCGATAGGCCACGACGTCCTCTTCGACGGTGAGGTCCTTGCACATCGGGACGGGCATGTGCTCAGGTTTTTCGAGCTGCAGCGCCGGCTGGGCCGCAAGAAGGTGTCGGCCGACCTCCGCCTTGAGGTGCCGGTCGTGCTGGTCGTGTTCGACCTGCTGTGGCTCGATGGCCGGCCGCTTCTGGACGAGGCGCTCGAGACACGGCGCCGGCTGATGGAGGGTCTTGGTCTCGAGCATCCGTTTCTGCTGGCGCGGCTCGAGGTGGCCACCGATCCGGACCACCTCGACCGGATCTTCGCGGAGACCCGCGAGCGGGGCAACGAGGGCCTCATGGTTAAAGATCCGCTGAGCCCGTACACCCCGGGCCGGCGAGGGCTCGCGTGGCTGAAGCTGAAGCGGCCGCTCGCGACCCTCGACGTGGTCGTGACTGCGGTCGAGTGGGGTCACGGCAAGCGCAAGGGCGTGCTGTCCGACTACACGTTTGCGGTCAAGGACACGAGCACCGGTCGGTTGGCCAACGTCGGGAAGGCATACACGGGGCTGACCGACGCGGAGATTGCCGCCATGACCCAGCGCTTCCTGGAGATCACGGTCGAGGATCACGGCCACGTGCGCCTCGTGAAACCGGAGGTGGTCCTCGAGGTCGCGTTCGACTCGATCCAGCATTCGACGCGCCACAGGAGCGGCTACGCACTCCGGTTTCCGCGCATCGTTCGCATCCGCGACGACAAGCCGGTCGACGAGGTCGACACACTGGATCGTGTTGGTGAGCTGTACGAGCGGTATTTCGGTGAAAAAACAGTTCCTTCTTTGAGCGAGGTTGCCGAAATGAGTCCTCCCTCCCGACCCGGCCCGCGCAGCGGGCCGGGTCGACCTCCCCACATGGTGGGGAGGTGAAGGGCTCTCCCGCGCTATGAAGTTGACTTTTATGGGGACTGCTGGCGCGCGGTTCATGGTGGCCAAGCAGCTCGCGGCTTCCGGCGGGCTCTACATCGAGGAGGGAAATACGCGCATCAGCCTCGATCCTGGTCCCGGTGCGATCGTCCAGTACGCGAAGCGCAAGGTCGACCTCACCAAGCTCGACGCGATCGTCATCAGCCACCGGCACCTCGACCACAGCAACGACGTCAACGTGATGATCGAGGCGATGACCGAAGGAGGCTTCCAGCACCGCGGCCGATTGTTCTGTCCTTCAGACGCCCTCGACGTCGACCCGCTGGTGCTCAACTATCTCCGCCGCTTTCCGCAAGAGGTCGTGCGGCTCGAGCCCCAGAAGTCCTACACGGTGGGCGACGTCACCTTCACGACCACCCCTCGTCACGTGCACCAGGTCGAGACGTACGGCTTCAGGTTTGGCAGCCGTCTCGGATGGGTGACCGACTCCGCCTACTACGAAGGCATCGCGGAGCAGCACAAGGCGGACGTGATGGTGATCCACCTTGTGTTGATGGACTGCCGGACGGGGCTTCCCCACCTCTGCCTCGACGATGCGGAACGGATCATCCGCGAGGCCAAGCCGCGGCTGGCCATCCTCACGCACTACGGCATGACGGTGTGGCGCGCGCATCCGTGGGAGCTCGCCGCGGACCTGACCCAGCGGATCGGAACCGAGGTCAAGGCCGCGCGCGACGGAATGAGCATCGAGCTGTAGATGACTCGCTGGCGCTGGCGCGGATCCGTCGCGATGCTGGCAGTCGCGGTCGGCTTCGTCATCTACCCGCTGGTCGAAGGCCAGACGGACGTCATCAACTCGGACTGGCCCGCCTTCGCGACCGGCGCGCGCTTGATCGTCGAGAACCCGAGCCACCTGTACGACCTCGATGTCCAGCGCCGCACGGAGCTCCAGGTCACCGGCGGCCGCACCCTTGTCACGCTGGGGATCAAAGGCATCCTTCCGTTCCTGGCTCCGGCGTGGGTCGCGCTCATCGCGGTTCCGTTCGACCTCCTCGGGACGAATCTCGGCGGCCGGCTCTGGATCCTCTTCGAGCTGGCCTGCCTCGCTTTCGGCCTGTTCCTGGCGGTGCGGCCGCGACCGCCGACCGAATGGGTGCCCGCTTTCGCGGGGGTGCCGACCGCGCTCCTGCTGCTCAACGGCCAGCTGGACGGACTCGTCGCTCTCGGAGTCGGCGCGGCGATCGCCCTGCGATCAAAGCCCTATCTCGCCGGCCTTGCGCTTGGGTTGACGCTGGTGAAGCCGCAGCTTGTTCTCACGATTGGGCTGGCCCTGCTGGTCACCCGGATGTGGCGTGTGATCGTGGGTTGGGCGGCCGCCGGCCTGGTGTTGCTGCTTTCGACCATGGCTCTCAACCCGCACTGGGTGGTGGACTGGCTGAAATCGGCGGGAAGTACGGTGCAGCCGGGCAGCCGCGAGGTCGACATTGCACACTTCGGAACGCTGCTTCCCGCGGGAGGGCAGGCGTTGGCCGAGGTGGTACTCACGCTCGCAGCCGTGGTCGCCGTCGTTGGGCTGGCCTGGCGGCGTCGCGACGATCTCCGGTCGGCTGCCACGGTCATCGTTGCGGGCGGAGTCCTGGCCGCTCCACATGCGCTGGCGACCGACCTTGTGCTCGTCGCGGTAGCGCTTGCTATCTGGGGCAAAGCTCAGTGGTACGACTGGCTGCTGCTGTCGGTCGGTGCCGCGATCGCGGCTCTCGCTCTAGCGCCATTTCCCGCCGTGGTGGGATTGATCGTGATCGGCTGGGTTTGCCTCCGGGCAGGCGGGATTCTTACCTGGTGGCGGCGAGCACCGGCACCGCTGTCTGCTGGATGATCCCGTCGATCAGCCCGTAGTCGACCGCCTCCTGGGGCGTCAAGAAAAAGTCCCGGTCGGTGTCGCGTTCCACCCGCTCGAGGGACTGGCCGGTGTGCTTGGCGATGAGCTCGTTCAGCACGCCCCTGATCCGGATGATCTCTCGTGCGTGAATGTCCAGGTCGCTGGCCTGGCCCTGCAGACCTCGCCCGCCGATGAGCGGCTGGTGCATGTGGATGTTGGAGCTCGGCAGCGAGAACCTGCGGCCCTTCGCGCCGGCCATCAGGACGACGGTGCCGAAGCTCGCTGCGCGGCCGATGCACACCGTCGAGATGGGAGCCCGGACGTACTGCATCGTGTCGTAGATCGCGAAGCCGGAGCTGATCGTGCCGCCGGGGGAGTTGATGTAGATCTGGATCTCCTTTTCCGGGTCGTCGGCCGCCAGGTACATGAGCTGGGCGACGACGAGGTTCGCCACCACGTCGTCGATCGGCCGGCCGATAAGGATGATCCGATCCTTGAGCAGCCGCGAGTAGATGTCGAAGGTCCGCTCGCGGTTGCCGCCTTCGTTCTCGGTTACGGTCGGGACGTACCCCATTGCTCCAGAACTGTACGAGATATATTCGGTCGGTTGGCTGGAGGGACAGTACTGGCTCCGGTGGACTTCTTCGGCGGGCTGCGCAAGGGGGTGAAGGCGAGGCTGCCGGCGCCCCTGCGAACGTTCAGCAGCGCGCGCGGGCGAGGCCGCCTCATGAAGCTGCATTTCGGCCGTCCGGAGTTTCACTACGAGGCCTGGCACCACACCGGGGACGGCCGGCTGGAGATCGGTCTCCACCTGGAGGGATCGCGTGACGACAACCAGGAGGCCTTTGACTTTTTTCGAGCCCGCATGGTCGAGGTCAAGTCGCTGCTGCCGCGCGCGGAGCTGGAGCCGTGGGACCGAGGCTGGTCTCGCCTGTACGAGACATTGCGAGCGCCGCAGCTCGACGAGGACGTGCTCGACAGTGCGGTCGGCTGCCTGTCAGATTACATCGTCACGCTCCAGCCGCTCCTCAGCTCCTGGTTGAAGGAGGAGCATGGATCCGATTGAGGCGCGACACCTCTTCCCGCTGGTCGAGCACTACATTCACATGAACCACGCAGGCGTCTCGCCGATGTCGCGGCGGGCGGGAGCGGCGATCGAGAAGGTCATCGACGCTTCGGTGAACCGGCCCTACCGAGACCATTGGGCACAGGACGAAGCCGACCGCGTGCGTGAGCTGATCGCGCGCCTGATCAACGCTTCCGCAGACTCCATCGCGCTCACGCGCAGCACCGCCCACGGGATGTCGCTGCTGGCCCAAGGCCTGGATTGGAACGCTGGAGACAACATCGTCGGTGCGACCGGCGAGTATCCGGCGAACGTGTATCCGTGGATGGCTCTCGAGCGCCGTGGAGTTGAATTTCGACAGGCCAGGCCCGTCGATGGACGCATCACACCCGACGTTGTTTTCTCATCGGTCGATGCTCGAACACGGGTTGTGGCTCTGTCCCACGTGCAGTTCTGGAACGGGTTCCGTCTGGATGCTCTCGACGCGATCGGCGCCGAATGCCGCCGGCGCGGGATCGTCTTCGCCGTCGACGTGATGCAGAGCGCCGGCGCCTTGCAGGTCGACGTCGGTCGTAGGCCGATCGACTTCTGCGCGGCCGGCGCGGGCAAGTGGTTGATGGGTCCGCCCGGGATCGGCTTCTGCTTCTGCGCACCCGCGCTGCTCGAACGCGTCCGGCCAGTGGTCGTCGGCAGCGGCTCGGTGGCCGCACCGGATCGTTACTTCGAATACGACCTGACGCCGGCGCCGAGCGCTCGCCGCTTCGAGGAATCGGTGGTCTCCGTGCTCGACACGGCCGCCTTCGGCGCCGCGCTCGAGCTGCTGCTGGAGGTTGGCACGGAGGTCATCGAAGAGCGGGTGCTGGACCTCGCGTCAAGGTTGGCGACAGGCCTGGCAGATGTCGGTTGCGAGCTGTTGGAACCATGGCCGCGCTCGAGGACGGAGTCTTCTGGCATCGTTTCGTTCCGCAAGCCCGGGGTGAGTGCGACATCGGTCTTGCGGGACCTCAGCGCCGCGCATGTGATCGCTCGAACCCATCAAGATTTCGTGCGCCTTTCGCCGCATTTCTACAACACCGAGGAGGAGGTAGATCGAGTGCTTGACGTGCTTTCGCCTGAACGAGTGATCCGGCAATGAGAACGGTCGGCCTCACCGACGAGGTCCAGGACTACCTGAACCGGCTCGTGCCGCCCCGCGACCCCGTGCTCGCGCGCCTCGAGGACGAGGCGCATCGTGAGGACATCCCCATCGTCGACACCCATGAGGGAGCGCTGCTCTACCTGCTGGTCAAGATCGCCGGTGCGAAGCGCATCCTCGAGCTGGGAACCGCCACCGGCTACAGCGGGATCTGGCTCCTGCGCGGTACGAATGGCGGGTCGCTGACCACGTTCGAGGTGACACGCGAGCGGGCTGAGCGGGCACGCAAGAATTTCGCCGAGGCGGGATTTGGCGAGCGCGCGCTGGTCCTGGAGGAGAACGCGGTCACCGGGCTCGAAAAGCTGGACGCGCGATTCGACGCGTGCTTCATCGACCTGTTGAATGCCTTCCGGTCAGAGGAGATAACTCAGCGCGCGGCCGAGCTCTGCCTCGAGCGGCTCGATCCGGGCGGCCTGCTCATGGCGGACAACGCGCTGCGCCAGGGCGAGGTGCTCAAACCAAAGAACCAGCAGGCAAAGAACGTCGCGTTCTACAACGATTGGGTCGCGAAACATCCCCGGCTGGAGAGCGTTGTGATCCCGATCCGCGACGGCCTGTCAGTGGCCCGGGTGCGCGACTGAACCCCAGCACGCGCCAATGGATGCAGCGGATCGGATATGCGCTGTTCGTGCTGGCCGGCCTGAGCGTGGTCATCGCCGTAGTCTCATTGGGTTTCGCGACCAATGGACCGACGGGCGTGCGGACTCGCGCCCTCGTCTACGGGATCGTCAACTTCGGCTTCGCAGTCGTGAACGTGATTCTGGGATTAGCCCTGGTAGTGGGAGGCCGAGCGATCTAACTCTCCCCTCTCCCCCTTCAGGGAGCAATCAGTAAGTCTCATCCTCATCGCCGCTTTGCGCAGGGCTAGGGAGAGGGGCGGGGAAGACGTTGATCAGGCGCTCGGCTTCGCTTCGTCGCCTTCGATCCAGTAGGTCCCGTCCGCCGCGTGCTCCTTCTTCCAGATGGGCACCGACTCCTTCAGGCGGTCGATCCCCCATTTGCAGGCGGCGATCGCCTCGGCGCGGTGCGGGCAGGAGACCGATACCACCACGGACGCCTCTCCGATCTCGAGCCTGCCCGTGCGGTGCGCCATCGCGACCCGCGCCTCGGGCCATCGATCGGCGATCTCATCGCCGATCGTGCGCATCTGGGCGGTGGCCATCTCCGCATACGCCTCGTAGTCGAGATGCGTGACGGAGTGACCACGCGAGCTGTCGCGTACGACGCCCGTGAACGTGCAGATGGCGCCGGCGCTCTTGTGCGTGACCGCGGCCTCCAACCTCCGAGCATCGAGTGGATCCGCCGTGACCTCGAATAGAATGCCGGCGCCGTGAGACCCACCGCTCACCGGCGGGATGAAGGCCACCTCGTCGCCATCGGCGACCTTCGCGCTCCAGTCGCTGAACTCCTGGTTGAGCGCCGCGCGCACCGCACCGCGGTCGGTCTCCAGCGCCGGATGCGTTCTCCGCAGCGCCTCATAAACGTCGGCCAGGGTTGAGCCAGCGGGAAGCTCGAGCGTCTCGGTTTCCACGCCGGCCTGCTCGCGCAGCCGTGCAAAAAGGCGAGCTCGAACGGCGATCGCTACCGGCACGCCCCCAATGTTACGTAGAGGCTGACGGCCGGCCCACGAAGACATGAACCTCTTTGCCCGAGTCCAGCGCTCGCTCCACCGTCGCGCGCGTGCCTTTGGAGCTCCCATCCCAGAACGCGACGAGCACGTCGCAGGCGTCGACGAGCCGCTGGTTGCGCGCGGCCGACCGGCCGGCGTCGGCCAGCTCGTCGAAGCTCGCCGGGATCACCTGGACGGCGATCCCCTTCGCGCGCGCCGCCCTGGTGGCCACGGCATCGACCCCGCTGGCGCTGCCTGTGATGATCGATGCCCGTGGCGGCAGAGAGTTGACGTAGTCGCTGACCCGAGACGGTTCGGAGAACCGACGGCTGCCGACAATCGCCACCTTCACCCGGCGAATCAGCCTGCTGTGGAAGCGCTCTTGCCGATCATGTGGATGTTCTCTTCGAACATCGCACGCAGCTTCCTGGCCTGGCGGTCGTACGCCTCCGTGTCAGACCACGTTGCGCGCGGATCCAGGACCTCTGACGGCACGTCGGGCACGAGGTCGGGGATCTGAAGGCCGAAAATGGGGTCGGCGTGAGTTGTCACGCCGTGCAGCTTGCCCTGGACCACGGCTCGCACGATGGCTCGGGTATGTGCGATCGACATCCGCTGCCCCACGCCGTACGGTCCACCCACCCAGCCGGTGTTGAGCATCCACACGTCTGAGCTGTGGCGGTTGACCCGCTCGATCAGCATGTCGGCGTAGCGCTCCGGCGGCAGCACCAGGAACGGCGCCGCGAAGCATGTGCTGAAGATCGGCTCGGGCTCGGTTACCCCCCGCTCGGTCCCGGCGACCTTGGCCGTGTAACCGGAGAGGAAGTAGTGACGGATCTGGTCCTGGTCGAGACGAGCGACAGGCGGAAGCACGCCGTAGGCGTCCGCGGACAGGAAGATCACGTTGTTCGGATGCCTTCCGGTCCCCGAAAGAACCGCGTTCGGGATCAGGTCGACCGGGTAGGCGGCGCGCGTGTTCTCCGTTTTTTCCTCCGAGTCGTAGTCGGGGACTCGGGTCCGCGGGTCGTAGATCACGTTTTCCAGGATCGTGCCGAAGCTCTCTGTCGCGGCATAGATTTCAGGCTCCGACTCCTTGCGGATATGGATCGTCTTCGCGTAGCAGCCACCCTCGAAATTGAAGATGCCCGTGTCGCTCCAGCCATGCTCGTCGTCGCCGATCAACCGGCGCGAGGGATCAGCGGACAGCGTGGTCTTGCCGGTGCCGCTGAGCCCGAAGAACAGGGCAACGTCGGAACCTCCGCTGCCTACGTTCGCGGAGCAGTGCATGGGAAAGACGCCTTCCGCCGGCAGGAGGTAGTTCAGCGCGGTGAAGATCGATTTTTTGATCTCGCCCGCGTATTCGGTGCCTCCTATGATCACGATCCGCCGGGCAAGGTTGACCAGGATGAAGGTCTCGGAGCGCGTGCCGTCGACTTTCGGCTCCGCCTTCACAGAAGGCAGGGAGATGACCGTGAAGTCAGGCTCGAAGTTCATCAGCTCGTCTGCGTTGGGCCGGATGAACAGGTTGTGGGCGAACAGGCTGTGCCAGGCCAGCTCCGTGACCACCCGCACGCGCAGCCGGCGGCGGGGGTCGGCACACGCGAAGACGTCCTGAGTGAACACCTCGTGCGTGGCGCAGAACTCGTCCATCCGCTGGAGCAGGCCGTCGAACTTGGCGGGTGAGATGGGCTGGTTGGCCTGCCACCAGATCGCGCCCTGGCTCGTCGGNNTTCGGCGATCGGCCGGTGTGCTTGCCGGTCTCGGCGGTCAGGGCTCCGGAGGACACGATCACCGCCTCACCTCGCCGGATCGCGTACTCGTAGAGGGCCGCCGGGCTCAGGTTGCGGCGCTCGGGCGCGGGCTTATTCCAGGCGGGCATCGTCCTCGATCATAGGGAAAGCGCGTCGTTACGCGATTCGGGAGCGACGCGAGCTCGCCCGCCGCCGCTGCTTGCCGCTCACGTAGTCGACCAGGACGTACTCGCCCAGCCGGTCGGGCGACACGAAGAACGCCCGGCCCTTGTTGATGCGGGTCATCTGGTTGATGAACTCGGTCAGGTACGGGCCGCGCTCGAGCATGAAGGTGTTGATGACGATCCGATCCCGCGTGCACCGCTTGACCTCGCGCAGCGTCTGCTGGATGGTCTGAAAGGTCGGCGGATACGCGAAGTAAGCCTTGCCGTTGTCAGCCAGGTGGGCGGTCGGCTCGCCGTCGGTGATCATGATGATCTGGCGGTTTCCCCGGTGCTTCGCGAGCAAAGAACGCGCGAGCTGGAAGCCGTGCTGCATGTTGGTCCCGTAGACGTAGTCGTTGAGCGCGAGCTGAGGGAGCGTGTGCGGCTTGAGCTCAACCGCATAGTTGGAAAACCCGACGACGTACAGGGAGTCGCGCGGATACTGGCTGCGGATCAGGGAGTCGAGCGCGATCGCCACCTTCTTCGCGGCGAGGAAACATCCGCGCAGGAACATCGAGCGGCTCATGTCGATCATCAGAACGGTCGACGCCTGAGTCACGTGCTCCGTGCGATGGACGATGAAATCGGCCGGGGCCATCTTGACCGGCACCTTCGGACCCTCGCGGACAATCGAGTTGAAGAGGGTCTCTTTCAGGTCGAGCAGGAAGGGATCCCCGTATTCGTAGCCCTTGAGCTCGTCGGAGGCGTCGTTGCCGATGCCGCCGCGCCACAGCTGGTGCTGTCCCATGCGGCTCTTCTTGAGCTGATCGAAGACGTCGCGCAGCGCCGACTGGCCGATTCGCCTCATGCCGCGCGGCGTGAGCTCCATGCGCCGGCCCTTGCGCTCCACGTAGCCGGCCTTCTCCAGCACCTCGGTGAGCTTCCGGAGCTGATCGAGCGACTGGCGCGCCTCGTCGCCGAGAAGTTGCTGCGCCAGCGAACGGTCGACGTCGTCCGGACGGAAGCTTCCCCGCTCGAGCTGCGATTCGAGCCTGTCCATCTGCTGGAGGCGCTCCATCAGGCCCATCGCCTCGCCCATGCTCAGCGGGTCCTCTCCGAAGAACGGGTAGCGCTCGCTCAGCTCAGACGGCGGCATCATCGCCTGCATGAAGCCCGACAGCCGCGCGAGCTCCAGCCGAAGGGAGTCGTCCTGCAGCAGAGCGTCCATCATCTGGCGCAGCTCCTCGCGCGCCTCCGGGCTCATGCTCTGAAGTAGGGACTGCATCTGGGCCATCTGCCGCTGCAGGTGCTCGAGCAATTCGTCGAGGCTGTTGATGCCTGGCGGAAACATGTCGCCGAACCGCTCCATGAAGCCGTTGAAATCGGGCGTGCGGCCCTCCATGCGCTGCTCGAGCATCTTGTTCAGCTCGCGGACCATGTCGCGCACGCGTGAGAGGTCCTGGCCCTGCATCTGCTGGATCGAACTCTTCATGCCCTGGAACATCTGGTCGACCATCTGCTTCTGCAGCTTTTCCATCAGGTCCTCGAATTTCTGGCGTGCCTGATCGTCGACGAACTCGTAATCGCGAAGTCCCTTGACCCGGCCTCCGAGGTCGTCGGGCAACCGGTCGAGCTGGTCGTTGCGCTGCTTTGCGATCCGATCCATCAGCTTTTTGGCCTCGGAGCTCTCAGCCTCGTTCAGCCGGCGGTCGATCCCGCCCTTCTCCGTATCGATCACGTCCTGCACCTGCTCGCGCAGCTGCTCGACCGTGGAGTCGAGGTTGTAGCGGCCTAGCTCACGCTCGCGCGCCTCGCGCAGCTGCTTGAGCAGCTGCTCGAGACCCTGCATGTTGGGCGTGCCCCAGCGAAGCAAGCGCTGCAGCGCGGCGTTCAGGTCGCCGTAGTTCATCAGGTCGTCCGAGAGCGCGTCCAGGACGTCCCCAGCGTCGAGATCGTCCAGCTTCTGAGTCCCGTCCCACCTGGAGTACCGGAACTTCACCCGACCACGCTAGCAGGCCGCCAGCCGCCGAACGCCCTCTCGATGGCGTACGCGGCGCGGAGCGCGACGTCGTCGTGCCAGTTCCGGGCCACGACCTGCACGCCGATCGGCAGGCCTTCGTGCGACGTGCCCGCGCGCACCACCACGCATGGGTTGCCGCTCAGGCTGTAGGGGCTCGTGTAGCTGTACATGTTCGGGGTCACCACTTTGGAGCGGTAGAGGGGAGCGATGTCGGGCGCGACCGGGCTCACAATGAGATCGAAACCGGTCATGAAGCCCAACATCTCGGTTCTGAACGCATCCCACCGGCGGTAGAGCCGCTCGTGGCTCATCCGCTTGTCGCCCCAGTAGCCGAGCGTGACCTGGTGGGCCTCGTGAAGAGCGGGCGGCCGCGCCTCGGTGATCACGCATCCGGCCTCGGCCAGCGCGTGGGCCGAGGCCCGGACCGCGGCGGCGATGGCGGCCGTGGGCTTGGCGATGCCGTCATCGGAATACCACGCGACCCTGAGGCCCTTCAACTTGGGCGTGCGCTTGGCAAGGGGCACCGGGACCACACCCGAGTCGACCCCATCCGGCCCGACCAGCACAGGCAGCATCAAAGCGAGATCCGATACGAAGCGAGCCATCGGGCCGACCTGGCTGCGAGGGTCGCTGAGCCCCCCAGGCAGGGCGTAGGCGCCGGTGCTTGGCACCAGGCCGGTCGTCGGCTTCAGGGCGGCAATGCCGCAGTAGTGCGCAGGCATCCGGATGCTGCCGCCGGAGTCGCTGCCGAGGCCGGCGGGGGAACCGCCCGCGGCGATGATGGCCGCCTCGCCGCTGCTGCTGGCGCCGGGCGAGCGGGCAATGTCGTACGGGTTGCGCGTCCCTCCGTGCAGCGAGTTCCAGCTGTCGCCGTCCACACCTCCTGGCGGGCAGAGCGTCTTGCCGATGAGGATCGCGCCCGCGGCACGCATGCGAGCGACGACGGTGGCGTCGCGGTCGGGGATGTTGCTCCTGAGCATGCGAAGCCCGGCGGTGGTTGGAAGCCCGGCGGTGTCGAAGATGTCCTTGGCCGTGAAAGGCACGCCATGCAGCGGACCGAGCACGGATTTGCTTTTGTTCCGGCGGTCGGCGGCGCGGGCCTGCTTCAGCGCGCTCTCGCCCGTGGCGAAGACCACCGCGTTGAGCCTCGGATTGACCGTGTGAATATGCTCGAGGTGTGCCCGCACCACCTCGAGTGAGGAAACCTTTTTCGTCCGGATCGCGCGCGCCAGCCAGCCGGCGGGCGCGCCGATGATGTCTCTCATTTACGCGCGGCAGCCGCCCATTTACGCGTAGCTAACGTCAGACCGTGTCTCCCGGGTTGATATCCAGCACTTTCACTCCCGGGCCGACCAGAACCTGAAGCGCTTTCGGCCGGCCGGTCAGCGCAGGGAACGTGCCGAAATGCATGGGCACGACCGTTTTCACACCGAGCAGGGACACCGCCCTGGCGGCGCGATCCGGACCCATGGTGTAAAAGTCCCCGATCGGTAAGAAGGCCACGTCGAACTCGCTGAGCTCTGAGATCAGCGTCATGTCGCCGAACACGTCGGTGTCGCCGGCGAAATAGATCGTGAAGCCGTTTTCGAACTCGATCACAAAGCCGCATGCAGTTCCGCCGTACAGGATCTTGTCGCCGTCCGAGATGCCGCAGCTGTGCTCGGCGTGCACCAGCGTGATCTTGATGCCGTCCACATCCACGGTCCCGCCCTGGTTGATGCCGATGATGCTGTCGCCCTCGACTCCCTTCGACCCGAGCCAGGCGCCAATCTCGAAGTTGGTCACGATCTTGGGCTTGGTGGCTTTCGCAATCTCTAGCGCGTCATGGACGTGGTCGAAATGGCCGTGCGTGATGAGCATCAGGTCGCAGCGCTCGACCTTCTTCAGAGCATCCGGGGCGACCGGGTTGTTCATGACCCATGGATCGATGTAGATGATCTTTCCTTTGGCGCTGCGGGCCTTCCAGGTCCCGTGGCCGACCCATGTGAAGCTGACCTCAGCGTTCAGCGCCATGCCCTACCTCCCTCTCGATACCCGTGGCGGACCGGAAAACGCGATTTTCCCACACGCCCAGGAAGAATATGCCAATCGCCGCGAGCGTCCAGATGTTCGGGAAGATGAGATCGCACGGGGCTCGGTAGAAGCCGAGCAGCAGGACGGCCAGCACGGCGAGAGAGCCGTATCTCCGCCGTTCGATTCCGCGCACGGCCAGCAAGAGCACCAGCGGCAGCAGCGGCAGCCACTGGTACGGCCAGACCTCGTTGGGTATGAGGGCGCCGAGGGCGAACCCGAGCGACATTCCGTAGACCGGGTTCCATCGGCTGCGCCATGCGGCCCACACGGCCGCCGTGGCGAACGCGAGGGCGCTCAGGTAGGACAGGGCGAGCGCGACCTCAGGTAGATGGATTGGTGAGCTGACGAGCATGTAGCCGGAGCTCGTTGGTTGCGCGTATTGCTCCCCGCCGATCGTGCGCGTGAAAAGTGTACGGACCGAGTCGTAAGCGCAATCGGGGTTGTGCGATCCCAGCGACGGGAGCAGGACGTGCTGGAAGTAGAAGACAGCGCCGCCAAATCCGAGCGGGATGAAGCTGGCGACGGTGACGATCACCAGCACGGCGCCAAGCGCGACCGCGTATCGAATGCGATGCGCGGGCCGCGTACCGATCACCATCGCGGCCGGGTAGTACTTGAGCGCCGCGACCAGGCCGCCTGCCACTCCCGCAAGCGCTGGGCGGTTCGCCTCGAGCCCGATCGAGGCGATCGCACCCAGCAGGAGGATGCCTCCGCGCTGCCCCGCAACGACATCGGAGAAGAGCGGCGGGAAGTAGGCGGCGACCAACCAGAAAATCGGGCGCGCCAGCGGATGCCGGCCGGCCACCAACCGGTAGAGCAAGAAGAGCGCGATCAACAGGGCCGCCGAGTCGATGCCGGTCCAAACCTGGACGGCGACGCTCTTGGGCAGCAGCGCGATAGGCGCTGCCAGCGCCGCCAGCGGAGGCGGGCTCACGAACTCGTCCAGGCCGCCGGGCGGCGCGATGATGTGAAAGCGCGCGATGTAATTGGCAGCCGCGTCGTACATGTGAGACGGGTCGGTCAGATACGCATGTGCGCCCTCCCACATGCCCTCAGCGTCGTAGCGACGAGGGGTGAGCACTGTGAGGATCGCCACTCGAAGCCAGAAGGCGGCGGCGATCGCCCAGTAAAGGGCCGGCCGCGAAAGCACATCGGCGGCCGCGCGGCGCAGGCCCCTGGTCAATCGGCCGCCGCGCGGCCCTGGCGCGCGGTCAATCGGCCGCCGCGCGGCCCTGGCGCGCGGTCAATCGGTCGGAGGTCCGAGGTGGCCTGGCGCACCGACACGGGTGAGCCAGCTGGTGCCCTTCAAGAACTCGATGAAGGCGAGCACAGACGTAGGGAGGCGGCGCCGCCTCAAGTGAACGATGTGCCAGTCGCGGCGGATCGGGAAGCCCCGCACATCCAGCTCGACCAGGCGTCCACTGGAAAGCTCGAGCGCGCAGGCATAGCGCGAGATCACCGCCAGCCCGAGGCCCGATTCGACGGCGTGCTTGATCGCTCCGTTGGAGCCGAGCTCCATGGCGACGTTCAACTTCGCGCCCGCCTTGCGCGCTGCCTTTTCGAGCTCCGAGCGGCTGCCCGAAGCCGGCTCGCGCATCACAAATGGCTGGTCTTGCAGATCCTTGAAGGCGAGACCCCGCCGGCCGGCGAGCTCGTGGTTGGCCGGCGCGACGACGACGAGCTCGTCGCTGATAAACGGAAGAATGGCGAGGTCGGGATCCTTGAGCGCGGGCCCCACCACCGCGAGGTCGAGCTCGTTGAGCAGCACCTGTTCCTGGACGCGGGCGCGCGTTCCGATCTCCAACGAGATGACAAGCCCCGGATGGAGCTTCTTGAAGGCACCGAGTGCCGCCGGCAGCAGGTAGATACCGACGGTCGTGCTGGCGCCGACTCTCAGCTTTCCGCGCTTGATCCCATTCATCTCCTCGAGCGCAAGCGAAGCCTCGTCGAGCACGTCCAGGGCTCGCCTTGCGTACGAGTAGAGGACCGAACCCGCCTCGGTGAGCTGAACTTTCTTCCCGAGACGATCCAGCAGTGGCATTCCGATCGCCTCCTCCAGCTCTTTGACCTGGTAGGAGATCGAAGACTGGCTGAGACGAAGCTGCTGTGCGGCGAGGCTGAAACTGCTCAGGTCGGCGACCGTCTTGAACGTTCGCAGCTGACGCAGCGTCACGGAGCGGTCCAGGTCGAGGCCATCGGGCATCGCGCCTACGATATATGCGCTATGGCTGCCAGGAGACCAAAATCGCTGACGCCGGTCCGCCGGACCACCCCCACTCTCGAAGGCATCGAGGCGCCGCATCGAGCTCAGACCACAGTCTCGGAACAGAAGATCAACCAGTACCGCAAGCGCCGTTACCAGGCCTTGCACGCGGAAACCGCGGCCGCCAACCGGCGGCGCGCGGCAGGCAAGGCGACCGCGCGGGACCGCATCGAGATGCTCCTCGACGGCGGCTCGTTCGTAGAGCTCGACGTCTTCGCACAGCATCGTGCGTACGGGTTTGGCATGGAGGAGCGGCGGATCTCAGGGGATGGCGTCGTCGCGGGTTTCGGCGAGATCGATCGGCGTCCGGTCGCCGTGTACGCGTACGACGCAACCGTCTTTGGCGGTTCCCTGGGCGAGGTCACGGCGGAGAAGATCGTCAAGGTCCAGGAGCTCGCTTTGCGCAACCGCGTGCCGATCATCGGAATCAACGATTCCGGCGGCGCACGGATACAGGAGGGCGTAGTTGCGCTCGCGGGCTACGCCGACATCTTCCTGCGCAACGTCCGCTCGTCCGGGGTGATACCGCAGCTCAGCGTGATCGCGGGGCCATGCACGGGCGGTGCCGTCTACTCACCGGCGATCACCGACTTCATCTTCATCGTCGCGGGTCAGGGATACATGTTCATCACTGGCCCTGAGGTGATCCGCGTCGTGACAGGTGAGGCCGTCTCGTTCGACGAACTGGGCGGCGGCGACGTGCACAACGCGACTTCCGGGGTGGCTCATTTCCTGCCACAGACCGAGGAAGCTTGCGCGGCGGGCGTCCGGAAGCTCCTCTCCTTTCTCCCCTCGTCGAACGGCGAGCGTCCGCCCTTCGTCCCCACCAGCGACGATCTGGAACGAGCCGATCCTGAGCTCCAGACCATCGTTCCGGAATCCCCGAACAAGCCCTACGACATGCGCGAGCTCGTCTCGCGGGTCCTCGACAATCGCGAGTTCTTCGAGGTGCAGCCGTTCTTTGCGCCCAACATCGTCATCGGTCTGGGGCGGCTGGGCGGGCATGTCGTCGGCATCGTCGGCAACCAACCCAAGGTGCTGGCGGGCGCGATCGACATCAACGCATCGGTCAAGGCGGCGCGCTTCATCCGGTTCTGCGACGCGTTCGGCATCCCGATCATCTCGTTCGTGGACGTCCCGGGTTACCTGCCGGGGCGCGACCAGGAGCACGGCGGGATCATCCGGCACGGCGCCAAGCTCCTCTACGCCTACGCGGAGGCGACCGTGCCGAAGCTGACCGTGATCACGCGAAAGGACTACGGCGGTGCCTACTGCGTGATGTCCCCCAAGCAGATGGGGGCCGACCTCAACCTCGCGTGGCCGACCGCCGAGATCGCCGTCATGGGGCCGGATGCGGCGGTGAACATCATCTACAAGCGCGACCTGGCGGCCGCGAAGGATCCCGCACTCAGGCGCAAGGAGCTCGTCGCGGAGTACACGGCGAAGTTCGCGAACCCTTACGTCGCCGCCGAGCGAGGCTACATCGACGACGTGATCGAACCGAGCCAGACCAGGCGAGAGCTCATCCGCGGCCTGCAGCTATGCCTGCGCAAGACGGTGGAACGCCCGCCCCGCAAGCATGGAAACATCCCCCTATAGGGGTCGCGACACGGCCTGACCTCTGCCGGGCGATCTCGAGACCCACCAGAACCCTGCGAGTAGGAAGATCCACGTCGCGCCTTGCAGAAACGCCCCCACAGGCACGCCGGCCCTCAGGGCGCGCCGGAGAGCCGACGCTGTTACCGGCTGGGGCTCGGTCGCGGAGGAACAGTTGGGTTCGCGGTACGGCGCAGCCGCTCTGACATGCGGCAGAACTCATCCACGGTGACGATCAGCTCGGCGTGAGACCACGTCAGCGGCGACACCGACAGCGGCGCTCCCGTGTTGGGATCGAGCTGCTCCGAGAGAAGTCCGCCCGGCAGCTGGTGCGCCACGACCCAGTCGATGATGCCCCGCGCGGGCTTGAGGTCGGCGGGGTCCTTGGCGATGGCGATGTACCACTGCGCGAGCCACAAAGTGCACATGAACCATGGGTTGCCCGGAACCTTCTTCGTGTCAGGCTCGACCTTGAAGTAGTAATCGTCCTGGTACCTGGCGACTCCCCCGGAGGCAGCCTTGTTCGAAAGTTGATCGCGGATGGCGTTCATCGTGTCCGTGATCCGCTGGTCCGTCGCCGGATACATGCCGAAGCGCCAGAGACCGTAGATCGCGCTGTCGATGATCATGTCCACGGTCTGAGTTCCGTCTTCCTCTACGGCGATGCGGCGAGCGAACCGGCCTAGGTCATCGCTGTAAAGGTGGAGGTCGGTCGCCTTGCGCAGCCGGTCGGCGGCGTCGCGGTATCGGACGTAGGCGGCGACGTCGCCGAACAGGTCGGCGAAGTTCCGGGCCGCGTCCAGCCCGCCCCATACCGCCCCGACCGTGAACGCGTGCACGCCCCAGCGCTCCTCCCAGAGATCCCAGGACGGCATCAACAGCCCGTTCCTCTCGTCGACGTACGTGACCATCCACTCGGCGGCGGGCACGATCAGGGTCGTGTAAAGGCCGACCACGAAATCGAGGTTGCCGTGTATCCGGTAGTGCTGCCAGAGCGCCCACAAGACCAGGCCCGTCTCATCCTCCTGGATCGGGAGCGTGCGCACTCCCTGGGAGTCGACCCAGGGAAGCCACGAGCTTCCCGGAAGGCAATAGGGCGTGTACTTGTGCAGGAAGAATCCTTCCTCCACCAGCGCCTGCTGGCAGAACTGGAAGAACTGGCGCGTGATGTCCTGGTGGCCGGCCCGGTCGAGAGCATTGGCTACGATCGCGCCATCTCGCGGCCACGCATAGGCGTATGTGTCACGGGCGAACTTCGTGATGTCGAAGTCGGTGGACGCGATGATCGCGCCGTGGTTGTCCGCGTGGGTGCGCGCGGTGAGGATGCTGCGCCGGTACAGCTGCGTGACGTCGGAGCCGAGCTCCTCATCGATGTGGCGATGGTCCTTCTCCGACCAGACGCGCCAGTAGGTGAGAGTCCGGCCGTGATACGTGTCCGGCCCGCGACCGACGATCAGGTCCTGGCCGTAAGTTGTGACCTCGCTGAGCCGCGTACCCATGCAAACCCAATGAGTGAGGGTGCGGGACTCCATGGGTTTGGCGGGAGCGAGGTCGAAGCCGACCGTGCAGTCCACCGAGCCCTGCTCGATCGGGTTCTTGCCCAGGATCCCGTCTTCGGCGTCGACCCACGTGCCGGCCGCGCCGTTGCCCTTCTTGCCATTGGCCCACGTGTCGATGCCAAACTCGGGTCCGCGGTCACCACCGACCAGGAAGTAACGGTTGCCCTTGTACGCGATGATCCCGCGATGTCGCGGGTCGAAAGCCACCGTGTTGCCGATGTCGGTGCCCTCGATGTACCAGTCGTAGTGAAAGAAGACGCGGCCTGTGCTGAAGCCGGCCGAGGACTGGACCTCGACGTTGCGAATGAACCAGTTGCGGGCCAGGTCGACATAGTCCGCGAACGTGACCGTGATCCCCAACCCCGGGTGCTTCAGGGTCACGTCGGTGACGAGCGAATCCTCTGCGTAGCCAAGGTGCCGTTCCCACGCCGGATCGTCGAGCCATGCGAACTTGCCGTCGATGAAGAAGCCCGTTCGGCAGGCGTTGCCCATCGTTTGATTCGCATCCCCTACGCGCGGGAAGTAGAGATCGCGGACCGAATAGGTGGCGTCGAAGCCTACGAGGATGTTGCCATTTCCGATGACGAGGCTTCTGGGCACGTCTATGCGGGGCCAATCCTAGGGGAAGGGGCTCGGCCGCGCCGTTAACAACCTGGGGCTCCCGTCAGGCTCGGGCCTGCCTACAATCTCGGCAACCGAGTTTCTGCAAACAACGGAGCACAACGTCTTGGAACACGATTCTCAAGATTCGAAAGGATTCTGGCCACCCATTCGGATAGTCGCCTCGAGGCAGCGGCGTAGAACGGTGGCCGCACGCCTCCGTTCAGGCGTCCTGGAGCTCCTCGTGCCTTCTTCGATGCCTCACGCCGAGCGGGAGCAGTGGGCGGAGACGATGCGCCGGCGCCTGGAGCGCCGGATGCAGCGAGCGCGCCCTACGGACGAACGCCTGGCTGAGCGCGCCCGAACCCTCAACTCTCGGCACTTCGGCGGCCGCCTCCGCTGGACCTCGATCGGGTTCGCGGACATGGCCCACACCTGGGGCAGCTGCACGTTCACCACGGGCGCGATCCGCATCGCCCAGCGCGCGGCCGGGCTGCCGGACTGGGTGCTCGACTACCTGCTCGTGCACGAGCTCGCGCACCTCGAGCACAGCGACCACGGGCCGGCGTTTCACGAGCTCGAGAACCGCTACCCGCTGACCGAGCGGGCGCGCGGCTACCTGATGGCTATCGACGGGGGAATGGCTAAGGAGTAAGAACGATCTTTAGCACGGGGGAGGCATGCCTCCCTCGTGGACCGTGTAGCACATTGCCTGGAGGCGTCTGGAAGAGGGCATAGGTTAGGCCGGAGTGAATCCGGCCTAACGTTCCACTGGAGGTACTTATCTACGGAGTGAGGACGATCTTCGTCGCTTCCCGGGCGGCGAACATGCGGTAGGCCTCCTCGGCCTGGTCGAGCTTCATCCGGTGGCTGATGATCATGTCCGGCTTCAGCCGCCCCGCGGCGATCAGGTCGAGCAACGGCCTCATGTATTTCTGCACGTTGCAGCGGCCCGAGCGAAACGTGAGCGACTTCTCCCACATGTGGTAGTAGGGAAAGTCGGCCGTGAACTCGCTCGGGACCCCGACGACAGAGATCGTGCCGCCACCGCGTACGCACTGAATGGCTGTGTCAACCGAGGCTGTGAGGCCCACCGCTTCGATGCTCGAGTCGGCGCCGATGCCACCGGTGTAGCCGGCGATCGATTCCACCGGGTGCGCGAGAGAAGCGTTGATGGGCGTCCCGCCAAGCTCCTGCGCGATCTCGAGCCGCGACTCGACCATGTCGACCACGAGCACACGTGCCGGCCCGAACAGCTGCGCACACATCGTGGCCATCAAGCCGACCGGCCCGGCGCCGATCACGGCCACCACATCGCCGGGGTGGATCTCGGCCCGCTCTGCGGCGAACATGCCGGTGGAGAGAATGTCTCCGACGAAGATCGCCTGCTCGTCGGACATACCCTCGGGAATGAGCTCCATCGAATGGTCGGCGAGAGGCACGACCACGTACTCCGCCTGCCCGCCACCGAGGCCACCTAGAAGCTCGCCGAACCCGAAGGTGGCCATGTTGAGGCACTCGTTGAACCAACCCTTGCGGCAGAGCGCGCAGTGGCCGCACGCCGTGTAGAAGCTGACCACCACGCGATCCCCGGGCTTGAACCGCTTGACTGCAGGTCCAACCTCCTGGATCACGCCGACGAACTCGTGCCCGAGCAGCTCGCCGGCGACCATCGGGATGCGCCCGTGGTAAGCGTGCAGGTCCGATCCGCAGATGGCGCCCAGCGTCACCTTCAAAAGCGCCTCGTCGGGCGAGTGAATCGAGGGCTTGGGCACCTCGAGGACCTTGACCTCGTGCACGCCCTGGAAAGTCGCCGCCTTCATGCCCGGATTCTAGGCCGACTTATGCTGCGGGCATGAGGCTGAAGGGAGCGGTGGTGCTGATCACCGGCGCGTCCAGCGGGATCGGGGCCGCCACCGCGGTCGCTTTCGCAAAGCGCGGCGCGAAGCTCGAGCTCGGCGCGCGCCGCGTCGACCGCCTCGAAGCGGTCGCCGAGCGCTGCCGCAAGGCCGGGTCGCCGGAGGTGAACGTCCGCCGCCTCGACGTCAGTCAGAGTGCAGACGCCCGCGCATTCGTCGCGGCCGCGCTTCGCACGCACGAACGGCTCGACGTGCTGGTCAACAATGCCGGCGCCGGCTGGATGGGCCGGCTGCACCAGATGCCTGAGGACAGGGTCGACGAGCTGATCGCCACCAACCTGAAGGGTGTGATCGCGACGACGCAAGCGACACTTCCCTGGATGCTCGAGCGCCGCCGCGGAGTGATCATCAACGTGGCCTCCATCGTCGCTTTTCGCGCGTCGCCTTACTCGGCCGTCTACTCGGCCACCAAGCACGCTGTCGCCGGCCTGTCACACGCCCTGCGCGGAGAGCTGTCGGGCACCGGCGTGAAGGTCTGCGTCGTCTATCCAGGGGTGACGGCGGGCACCGAGTTCTTTGCGGCTACGGAGCGCCCAGTCGGCCCGCAATACCCTGCGTCCTGGGTCGCCAACCTGATCGTCCGCACCGCGCAGTTTCCACGCCGCGATGCGATGGTGGCGCCGATCCGGGCCGTGCACCTGGCCGAGCCGGTGCTTGGCGGCCTGATGGACCACGCGATCGGCGAGGCCCGGCGGCTGGCTTCCCCTCAGCTCGGAGGAACCGGCGTGCCGAGGAGCTAGCCGGTTATTTCTGCCACGCCTCCAGCAGCTTCTCGAGCTGCTGGGCGTTCTTGACCGAATAGTTGGAGTAGTTGTTGTTCATGAGCGCGTGCACCTGCTTGGCGGAACGCTCCATCTCTTTGATCCGGGGCACCCACTCCGCCAGCTCCGCGTCCTTGTAGTCGTGGCGAAAACGGAGGTTCGGAGGCGCGCCCTTGATGTCCCAGGTTTCGTGGTTGCGGCCGTGAAAGCGGACCACGGCGAGCTTGGTTGATGTCACCTCGAACACCGCGGGCATGCTCGTCTTGTGCCCGGGAGGGACGTCCACGGCCACAAACGGGATGTCGCGCGAGCGCAGGAAGGCCAGAGTCCCTTCGAGGTGACGCGCGTCCAACCATTCAGGCTTGCGGAACTCGACCGCAACCTGGAACCCGAACATGCGCTCCTGGCATTGCTCGATGTACGCCAGCGAGCGCGATGAGGGCAGGAACCAGGGCGGGAACTGGAAGAACACCGCGCCCAGCCTGCCCGCGGCCCGCAGCGGCTCCAGGGCCGTCCGGAACCGTTCCCAGGACTCGTCCAGCAGCTCGTCGGGCATCTGCTCGAGGTAGATGTTCTTTTCGCGCAGCTTTTCGGGCAGCTCATCCCGAATGTCTTTCGGGAGGGCCATCGGCTTGGTGGGGTGGTTGGTGAAAAGGGAGAAGGATTTGACGTCGAACGTGAAGCCTTCGGGCGTGCGCGCCACCCACAGCTCGGAGTTCTCGGGTTTCGGCATCCCGTAATACGTCGAGTCCACCTCGACCAGCGAGAACTGGCTCGCGTAGAAGTTCAACCGTTCCTCGGAGGTCTTGACGTTGAGCGGGTAAAAGAGCTTGGAGTCGATCAGCGACTTGTCGATCCAGCCCGCGATGCCAACTCGCACGGTCATGGGTCCGATCGTGTCATAAGGGCGATATGATCCGGGCGCGCGTGAGCCGCTACATCCGCTATTGGTACACGTACCGCACCGCGGTCGCAGTCCTCATCGCGGTCGTGCTCAGCGGAGCCATCTACTGGCTCTACACCCAGCAGGTGGCATGCGACCGGAACAGCTTCGACCCATCCTGCCACATCAACGTGTCGGTGCATCCAGAGGACCGCTTTGTCCAACTGGCGAAGCCAGATCCGAATGTCGTCATCGTGGGCATTGACGACCCGAGCGTGCAAAAGATCGGGGCATTCCCGATCACACGCAACTACTACGCGGATGCTCTCCGGAACCTTGAGAAAGCCGGCGCGGCGGTGGTTGCGTTCGACATTACTTTCGCTGACGCCCGAGACATCGCCCAGGACGACGAGTTCGCCAAAGCGCTCGCAACCAGCACCATCCCGGTGATTCTGTCCTACCCGGGAGAGAACGCCTTGCCCGCAAACGGCAAAATCGTCCAGAGCGGCCCCAACACCATTCCCAAGGGAATCGACCAGATCCCGCTGCGCAAGTTCTGGTGCGCCGACTCGACTCAGGACCCAAGCGCTGGCTGCCAGAATCCCTATCCGAATGTCATTTTGGCGTCGACCGACTTCACGACAGATCCGGATGGTGTGATTCGAAGGGTGCCAATGTTCGTGGAACCTGCTTGTTTCACAACACGCGCTTGCAGCACACCGGTCATCAATTCATTTTCTTTTGCCGCTTACCGGGCGTTCTTTCCCTTCGCCGGCAACTTGAATGAATCCAATGGCCAGGTGACGCTTGGCACTACCTGGGCTCAACCGTTGCAGGTGGACAGCGCGGGGGAGGCCGTGATCAACTTCACCGGCCCAACCGACAACTTCAAAACGAACAACCAGTACTTGTCTTTCAGCGACGTAGCCAGCGGTAACTTCTCGCCGAATATGGTCCAGTACCTGGACAGTCTGAACAAATCTGAAGGCAAAATAGTCCTGGTCGGGGCATACAACCTGACGGGGGTCAACGACAACCACCTGGTCACGACCAGCGCCGGCTCGAGTGGCGCGACCATGCCCGGGGTTGAGATTCACGCCGACGCGATTCACATGTTCTTGCACGCCAACCCGCTGGCGGGAGAGCCGTCCGCATTCATTACGTCTGAGTCGCCACAGCTTCTTTTCCTGATCGTTCTGATCCTTTGCGTGGCCACAGCGATAGGCGTTTCCCGAGTGAGTGTGCTGTGGGGCCTCGCGGGTACGGTAGTGGCGTTGGTTGTATTCACGTTCGCCATGAGCGCGTGGGCGAACTTCACCAGCTTCGTCCCCGACCTCTTCCATCCCTGGTTGGCCATTGCCCTGACGTACTCAGGAGTTACGGCCTACCGCTTTCTCTATGAGGACCGAGAGAAGCGCAAGGTCACCCGGCTGTTCGGGGTGTATCTCAAGCCCGAGATCGTCGCCCAGCTGGCCAGGACCCGGGGCGGCGTGGACGACATCATGCGAGGCGGCGAGCGGCGCGACGTGACGCTTCTCTTCGTCGACATCCGGGGCTTCACATCGATGTCCGAGTCGATGGCTGCGCACGACGTGACCGAGGTCGTCCAGATGTACCTCGACCATCTGAGCGGGATCATCTTCACCTGGGACGGGACCGTCGACAAATACGTAGGCGACGAGATCGTCGCGTTTTGGAACGCGCCCCGCCTTCAGGAAAACCACGCGCTGCTGGCGGTGCGCTGCGCGTACGACCTGGTGAACCGCGCACCCGAGCTGCAGCAGCGCCTGCTGGCCAAAGGCCTGCCGCCGATCCGCTGGGGCATCGGCGTCAACACGGGACCTGCCGTCGTCGGGATGATGGGTTCGCGCAGCCGGCTTCAATACACCGCCCTGGGGGACACCGTGAACACGGCGGCCCGATTCTGCAGCCAGGCGCCTGCTTTCCATCTGCTCATCGGGCAGCAGACCTATGAGATGTGCAAGGACTACATCGCCGTCGATTTGGTGCCAGGCGTGCAGCTGAAGGGCAAATCAGCCGAGACCTTCCGCATCTACCAGGTGACCGCGATCCGCGAGACGCCGGCTTCGCCATGGGTCCACTTTCCGACCGAAATGGCCACGCAGGCGCACCAAACCTTCACCTCGCAGTACACGCAGCAGAGCGTCATCGCCGCTGGCGAGTCGGGTTCGCCTGACATCCTGGTCGGCGAAGCTGCGGAGCAGGCCCTGTCAGGGATGCAGGACCCATCGCAGAACTAGTGCAGGTACGTCCCAGCCAGTAGGGCAACCAGCGCCGCCAGAGACAGCGTTCCGACGAGCGCGCCCATGCATCCGGCCGATTGCTTGACCACCGGCTTGACGGGAGGTGCCGGGTTGTAGACCGCCTGCGCCGGAACCGCCATCGCCGGCTGCTGGATGGCGATGGCGATCGGCGTAGCCGGCATCATCACTGGTTGAGGCGCGGCTCCCGGAACCATCTTCGAGAGGTCCGCGCCGGGTTCGAGGCTGCGCTGCCAGCCGGGGAAGATGCGGTCGGCGATCCGCGAGATCGCGTCATCGAACTCCTGCCCTGTCTGGAAACGATCCTCGGGCCGTTTCGAGATGGACTTGAGGATCGCCTCCTCCAGCACCGGATCGAGTCCAGGCCGGTGAACTGACGGGGGCTTCGGCGGCGCCTGCACGTGCTTGGCCATCAGGGTGAAGGGGCCATCGGATTCGTTGGCCGTGAACGGCGCCTGGCCGGCCACCAGCTCGTAGAACATGATCCCGGCCGAGTAGAGGTCGCTGCGCCCGTCGACCTTGCTCGAGGCGACCTGCTCAGGCGACATGTACTGCGGCGTGCCGACCGTGGTCCCTGTCTGGGTGGCCGTCCCGCCAAGGCCGGTGTCGTCGGTCAGCCTCGCGATCCCGAAGTCGGCAACCTTGACCATTCCGTCGTCGGAGAGGAGGACGTTCTCAGGCTTCATATCCCTGTGCACGATCGCGTGCTTGTGGGCGTAGTCCAGGGCCTGCAGGACGCCGTGCATGACCGCGAAGACCTGGGGCGGGGGAATCGGGCCGCGGTTGAGCCAGTCCCGCAGTGACTTGCCGCGTACGAACTCCAGGACGATGTAGTTCGCCTCGCCGGTGAGCTCGAGGTCGTGGACCTGGACCAGGTTGGGATGGCTGGTCCTCGCCATCACCTGAGCCTCCTGCAGAAAGCGTTTCAGGGCCAGCGGATCGGTGGCGGCCGACTGGATGAGCTCCTTGATCGCGACCTCGCGCCCAAGACCCGGTTGCTCCGCGAGGTAAACGGTACCCATCCCGCCGCGGCCGAGCTCGCCCTTGACGCGGTATTTGCCGATGAAACGCTCCCGGGTCGGTGTTGTAGACGTGATCATCACCGGGATCGGCGGCGGAGGAGTCGACGGGGGCGGCACGGGGATCAGCCGCATCGTGGCGGCGACGTCAGCGACGAACGGAACCCCGGACGCGGGGGCGGGCGTCGCCGGGGCAGGCGGTAGTGGTGCCGGTCGGGATGCTGGTGGGTCCTCGGGCGCGGCGTCATGCGAAGACGGAGCCCACGGAGGAACGTCCGGTGCCTGCGAATCGGGCGGAAGACCGGAATCGGTCATCTCTTCGGGAGCCTAGCAGAGTGCATTACGATCAGATCAAGTTCAGGCCAAGTGCGGTCTGGCTATGGTGTTTTCGCTGCGTTCGACCCATAATCGGCGCGCAGCAACCAGCCAAAAGGAAGGAGAGATAGCCCATGTCGCAGATCCCACCCCCGCCCCCATCGCAACCGTCCCCAATGGGTGGAATGCCGAGCGCCGCGGGCAGCAACAAGAAGTCCTACTCGATCCTCGCTTACATCCTGGGGTGGATCACAGGAATCATCTTCCTGTTCGTCGGCAAGGACGACCCGGACGTCAAATGGAACGCGGCCAACTCAGTCGTCGTCTTTGGCGGACTGTCGGTCATCATCCTCATCCTCGGGTTCATTCCGATCCTCGGGATAATCTCGGCCCTACTCACCCTCGTGGGTTTCATCTACTGGGCCATCTTCCTGATCAAGGGCGTTCAGGGAACCGGCCAGCGTCTCCCGGCCCCGCTCGTCGGCCCCTACATCAACCAGTTCGTGGACCAGCTGGCAAACTCGGTCAAGTAATCCGATTTCCAAAGGGCCCCGCCCATGGCGGGGTCCTTTCTTTTTTTCTAGAGCTCCGACATCTGTTCGAGGACGTGCTCGATGCTTGCCCGCAGCTCGTCGCGCTCTTCGCGCATCAGCCCAGCCTCGGCCCTCGCCGACGCGAGCTGATACCTGAGCCGCTCGATCTCGCCCTGGAGGTCGCGCACCCGAGGGTCCGGGCCCGCGGCGGTCGTCTTGACCTCGGCCAGGTCCAGCCGCAGACGCTCGACCGTGACCTTCAGCTCGCGGCGCTCGGCGAGCAGCTGCTGGACGAGCGATTCAGACGGCTTGGTCGGCTCTTTCGACATAACGACAAAGGCCCGGCTGGAACTCGCGCAATCGCAGGTGCTCCATCTCGCCGCGCAGGTAGCGCGCCTTGACGTCAAGCCCTCTGATGCCCTTGGCGGTCTCGAACGGGAACCTGTAGAGCTTTCCCGAATCGACCAGCAGGCACACCGAGAGCTTTTCGCCGTCCTTCTCGATCACGTGCTTGTAGCAAGGCACGGTCCGGCGTGCGATCTCCATCTTCTTGAAGCCGCCCACCCTACCGGCCAGCACGTCGATCGGACCTCGCATGTGGGAATCCTAAAGCGGTCAGGCGAGAAGGGAGAGCTGCTCGGGCTCAGGCGGAGGGTTCAGGATGACCCGGCGCCGGTCCGACACCCCGTGGAGTGCTCGAAGGCGGGTCACCGTTTTCATCGTCGCCTCGCCAAAGGCCTGCGGTAGGTAGGCGCGGTCCCGGTATGCCGCTTCGTATCGTGGCACCAGCTCGGGCCAGTGCTTGCCCAGGACCGACATGAAGTGCTCTCGGGTTCCGTCCTTGAGGTGAAGCATTCCAGCCCAGAGCCCGGTCGCGCCCGCAGCTCGTGCGGCCTTGATCACGTCCTCCAGACGATCCGGCCGGTCGGACAGTCCGGGCAAGATCGGCGCTAAGCCGACGCCGACGTCGATGCCGGCGGCGACCAGCTCCTCGATCGCCCGCAACCGCTGTTTCGGATGCGCGGTGCCCGGCTCGGTGCGGCGCCAGACCTCGTCGTCAACGGTGGGGATGCTGAACGTGATGTGCAGGTTCGCGCGGCGCGCAAGCTCCGACAGGACGTCGATGTCCCGGACGATCATCGGGCCGCGCGTGATCATCGCGGCGGGATTGGAGAGATCCCGGAGCACCTGCAGGCACTGGCGAGTCAGTTTGTAGCGCCCTTTCGCGGGCTGGTATGGGTCGGTGGCGGCGCCGATGACCACCGTTTCCCTGCGCCATGACTTTCGCGACAGCTCGCCGCGCAACACCGCGGCCACGTTGACCTTGACGCGAATCGCCCGGCCGTAACGATCGTCCGAGGGCCGGGCGGCGCGGAGCTCGAAGGCGCGGACGTAGCAGAACGCGCAGCGGTGCTCGCAGCCGGTGTAAGGGTTGAGCGACCAGGCAAAGCCCATTCCCTTGACCGGGTTCAGGGCGGACTTGCACTGAAACCTCGAGGTATTCGACGTCGGCGAGCCTGGGCTCCGGACAGTCCACCCCGCGATGGTAGAACAGATGTTCGCTCTTAACAAGCAGTGTTGGTCTCCGGCGGTTTCAAGTGGTTTGCTGGGCGCTTGGCGTGCCGGTTGGGGGCGGAATCGGCCCGGGAGGAGGGTGGGCCCTTGGATTAAGCCGCCGGTTTGCGGCGGGGCCGCTTCGGGCGTGTCGTCGAGGATGGGCAGAAGTCGTTCAGAACGCATTCCTCGCAGCGCGGCCGGCGGGCGATGCAGATCCGCCGGCCGTGCAGGATCAGCCGTAGCGACAGGCCCGTCCACTCCTCCTTCGGCACCATCGCGCACACCTGGTGCTCGATCTTCACAGGGTCGCGGGTTGCCGCCAACCCGAGGAGGTTGGTGAGCCGCGTGACGTGAGTGTCGACGGCAAAGCCCGGCACGTTGAACCCAACCCCAAGGATGACGTTCGCGGTCTTACGACCGATGCCCGGGATCTTGACCAGATCGTCCAGCGTGGCTGGAACCACCCCGCCGAACAGCTCGACGATCCGCCGGCTGGCGTCGATGATCCGTCGCGTCTTGAGCCTGAAAAACCCCGTCGGCTTGATCAGCTTCTCGATCTCGGTGGAATCGGCGGCCGCGAGGTCGGCCGCCGTGGGGTAGCGCTTGAACAGCTCCGGTGTGACCAGGTTCACGGACTTGTCTGTGGTTTGCGCGGACAGGATCGTCGCGATCACGAGCTGGAAAGGATCCTGGTGGGCAAGCTCGGTGACGGCGGGGTACAGGTCGCGCAACCGCTCGCACGTGAGCAGCGCTCGCTTCTTCGCCCCCCGCGGCGAAGGGGGCGACATCCATGACGGCTTGCGCTTAACTCGGGGCCCCCGCGAACTCACGGCGAAGCCTCTGGGTTCGTGGGGTTTTTAGGGGCCAAGCAGCTTGCGGGCCGCGGCCGCGATCTGCGCGCCCTCGGCCCGGCCGGCAAGTCGCGCGGTCGCCTCCTTCATGACCATCCCGAAGCCCTTCGGACCCTCGGGCTTAAGCACTGCAATGACAGCAGCCACCTCAGCTTCCACGTCGCCCTCGCTCATGGCCGCTGGAAGGAAAGCCTTCAAGACCTCCTTCTCCGCTTCCTCGCGGCGCGCCGACTCCGCGCGCCCTGCTTTGCGGTAGACGTCAATGGCCTCCTCGCGGCGCTTCACCTCTTTGCGCGCCAGGCGCACGACGAGCTCATCGTCGATCCGCCCGCCTGCCGCCGCCTCCTTGCTCGCCTTCACCAACTCGCTCTTCAAGAGCGACAGAGTGTCAAGCGTCACGCCGTCGCGGCGCCTCCGTGATTCGACCAACTCGGCCTGGATACGATCGTAGAGAGCCACGGCGGCGATTGTCACACATGCACCGATCGCCGATAATCGGCGCCTAATGCCTATTGCTCTGGTGGTCGGCCCGGCTGCGGCTCTGATCGGAATCGTGGCGATCTTCTTCGTGCTGCGCCGGAAGTCTGTCGAGAAGCGCTCCATGTATTCCGCGCGTCGCTCGCAGATCGAGCACAAAGTCCGCGCCGCGCGCCAGCGCACTCTCACCCCGCACGGAAGGGCCGACAACCTCGAGGAGGCGGGAGTTCCCGCGCCGGCATCCCCGTTCGGAGCGACACAGGCGCCCGGGGCCACGTATGAACCTTCGGCCTATGAACCGCCCCCAGCCGCCGCTGCGCCCATGGAAACGGGCGCCCGTCCAGCGCCGGCCGGATCGCCGTGGGACGTCGGACCGGCCACCCAGCCGCCGCCGCCAGAGCAGTTCGAGGCTCCGGCGTCTCCTACCCCGATTCCCTTTGAGCCCGGTCCTGTTGAGCATGTGTGGACGCCTGCCCCGGCCCCTGCGCCCGCGCGACCCGCCGAGCCGGCGACGCCGGTTGAACCCGCCCGCCCGGCGATGACCCCGGCGACCCCGGCCGCCTGGTCGGTGGTGGGCGAATCGAAAGCGTCGGCAGTCTCCGGGGAGCCTGAACCCAAGAAGAAGAAAGGAAAAGACCGGGAAGGCGCCCCCGCCGGTTCGTGGCAGCTGGCCTCAGGCAACGCGCCAGGCGTGGAATCCGAAGAGGTGATCAAGGCGCCAGGCCAGGTGGTCGCGATCGCTCAATATGCGGTGCTGGTCGTGGGGTTGATCGCGGTGCTAATCGGAGTGCTGATCATTCTGGCCGGGTCGCCCGTCAAATAAACGCTTCGAGCATCCTTCGCGCCAGCGCGCCGCCGCCATCGGCCATCACCGTGTCGAAAACGAGCGTCCGGAATCCCATCTCCTCCGCCTCCACAGCCAGCTCGTTGTCACGGATGTCGAGCACGAAGGTGGCGGCGAAGTCGCGGTACATCCGAGCCACCTCGATCGGTGTGGGTGGCGGACCGACCGCTCGCATCATCTCGACCGTCGGACCTTTCAGCGAGGCGCCGCGAACAATCGGCGTGATCGCCACGGACCGCTCACGTGGAATGTGCGCGCCGATGACCTCGAGGATCGGAGCGATCGAGATCAATGGGTTGGACGGCCCGATGATGACCAGCCCTGCTTCGTCGAGCGCCGACACCACCTCGAGCGTCGGCCGCGCTGAATCGATTCCAGCGAACTCGATCGCCTGAAGGGCGGGTCCTAGCCGCTCCCGCACGAAATACTCCTGAAACGAAAACTCTCCGCGGTCGGTGAGGAACCGTGTCCTCACGCGCTCGTTCGTCATCGGCAGGACACGCGTTCCAACGCCGAAGCGGCCGCACAGCGCAAGCGCGCACTCGGTGAGGGTGCATCCACGCCCCAGCATCTCGGTTCGCAGCACGTGAGTCGCAAAGTCCTTGTCCCCGATGCGAAACCACCCCGGTTCGCCAAGTCGCTCGAGCGCATCGAGGACCTGGAAGGTGTCGCCCTTCATTCCGTAGCCGGCGATATCGTTGAACACACCGGCCAGCCGGTAGATCACGGCGTCCACGTCGGGAGACACCAGGTGACCCCAGAACTCGTCGTCGTCCGCCGTGTTCGCGATCACGGTCAGGTCTCCTGGCTCCAGCAGCGGCTGCATCGCGGCCGCCAGCTTCGCGCCGCCGGTGCCGCCGGCCAGGAGGACGGTCTTCAGCGGAAGAGGTCCTCGGCCGCGGGCCTCACCAGGTCCCGACCCGTGCCGTGTCCCTGCAATCCGAGCCCGCGCACGATGACCACCGGAGCCCGATTCGTCTTGCCCATGACGAGTCCGGCTGCCGCGGCCAGCTCGTCCGCAGGAGCAAGCACGGTTGCCTGAAGCTGCTTGCCCGCGTCGTCAACGCTGCCCCGCAGGTCGAGCAGCGCGGGCAGGCCCGCGACACCGAGCGCGACGTTGACGATGCCAAGCCTCCACGGCCGGCCGAAAGTGTCCGAGACGATCACGCCGACGTCGACACCGGCCAGCTCCCGCAGCCGGCCGCGCAGCCGGTTCGCGCTTGCATCCGGATCCTCGGGCAGCAGCGTCAGCTCATCGTCACCTGGGACGTTGGAGTGATCGACGCCGCCGTTCGCGCATACGAATCCATGCCGGGTCTCGGTGATCAGGACTCGCTCCGATCGAAGCACTCGGACGCTCTCGTCGAGAATCACCTGAACCATCCGCGGATCCGGAGATGCCACAAGCTGCGACGCGATGCGCACCGCCTCTTCACCGGCCCTTACCGAGCGAAGGTTGACGAGGCGTCCTTCGGACTTGGACACCACCTTCTGAGCGACGACGAGAACATCCCCCGTTTCGAGCGTTGCTCGCGAGCTGATGAGCTCACCGAGGTCGTCGCCGGGGCGGACCTCAGGCAGGCCCTCCACTCCGATCAGCTCGAGGCGCGTCACACCGCACGCCGCAACCGCGCCAGGTCGCCAGGCTCGTCCAGGTCGAGCGCCATGGCGTCGGAGTGGTGGACCACGAAGGTGACCCCGAGGCTCTGCGCCTCCTGCCGGAACTTGGCGAGCGAGTCCGAGCCGAAATGGAGCGCCACCGCGTGCGGAGGGCGAAGGTACAGCGCGTTGGTGCCACCGCGTCCGACGGCCGGCACGGCAATGGCCACCGGGGCGTCCAGTCGCGTCGCGGATTCGAGCACGTCACGGACTGCCTCGACCGTGACGAGCGGCAGGTCGCTCGAGAGGAGCATCACCGCGTCGGCGCCGCCGTCCACCGCCTTTGCTATCCCACGCGCCGCTGCCACGTTCTGACCCTCTTGTCGCGGCTCCGCGAGGACTTCCGCCCCCCATCCCCGGGCCAGCGCGGCCACTTCCTCGCTGCCGGCCACCACCAGCACCCGATCGCCAGCCGCCGCCGCACGGACGGCGAGCTGTGCATTGCGCCGCGCGAGATCTCGGCGCGCCTTCGGCCCGAGCGCAGGCTCCAGCCGCTGCTTCGCAGAGTCGAAATCCTTGATCAGAACGATGACCCAGGTGGACACGTCTAGCCGCCCCAACGCTTTCTCAGGCGCGGCAGGATCTGCGTGCCGTACAGCTTCAAGAAACGCGCCTGGTCGTCGCCCGGTGCGTGGAAGACGAGGTGATTGAACCCGAGATCCAGGTACGGCTTCAGCTGCTCGATGTGCTCATCCGGGTCGTCCGACACGAGCCAGCGCCGGTGCGCGACATCCTCGACGCCCCGCGCCAGGCGCTCCATCTCGCGAGGATCGTCGACCCCAGCCTTAGCTTCCGCCGGCAGGGCCAGCGCCGCCCAGATCTTCGTATCCTCCATCGCACGCGACCGATCCGTGTCGTAGGACACCTTGACCTCGATCATCCGATCCAGCTCGCTCGCGTCGCGACCCGATTCTTTGGCTCCATCTGCGAACGACGGGAGCAACTGCTCCGAGTAGAGCTCCATTCCCTTCCCTGAGGTGCAGATGAGCCCGTCTCCGGCGCGACCTGCGTACTTCGCCACCTGTGGTCCTCCGGCGCCCACGTAGATCGGCACAGGTTGGTCGGGGCGGTCGTAGATCGTCGCGTTGCGCGTGTGGTAGTACTCCCCGTCGAAGGTGACCGACTGTTCGGTCCACAGGAGCCGGATCAGCTTGACCGCCTCGCGCAGGCGCGCGAAGCGCTCCTTGTTGTCAGGCCACGGGATGCCAAGCGCGCCTTCATTCAAGTGTTCGCCAGTGCCGACTCCGAGGATGACGCGGTGCGGAAACAGCGACCCCAGAGTCCCAAACGCCTGCGCCACGATCGCTGGGTGATACCGGAAGGTCGGAGTCGCCACCGAGGTGCCGAGAGCAACGCGTTTCGTCCGCTCGCCGGTGGCCGCGAGCCAGGCGATCGCAAAGGGCGCGTGCCCATCCGAATGACGCCAGGGCTGGAAGTGGTCGCTGACGAAGACGCTCTCGAAGCCGTTGTCTTCGGCGGCGACCGCGAAATCGAGCAGCTCACGCGGACCGAATTGTTCGGCGGAAGCCTTATAGCCCAGGCGCAGCATCGTTAAAGCCGGGAGCGAGGAACGCGCTTGTAGTAGCGGCCCCAGCTGAAGGCAACGCCGCTGATCGCGCTGACGACGACCACCACGACCAGCGCGATGAGGCTGCGGCTATCGAAGTTCCGGACCGCGCCGGCGGTCATGAAGACGATCAAACCGGCGGCCATGAGCATCATCACCACCAGCGTGGCGGCGCGGTGGAGCCTCATCGTCCTGTTAGCTTACCGGCGCGTGGGTCAGCCAAGCCCGAGGGTCGTGCGGCTGGAGTCGGTCACCTCGACGCAGGAGGTCGCGCGCCCGCTGCCGATCGGATCGATCGTCGTCGCCGAGCATCAGACGGCGGGCCGGGGGCGCCTCGACCGCCGGTGGGAGGCTCCGCCTGGAACGTCGCTTCTCGTCTCGTTCGTGCTGCGTCCAAACCCCGTCTTGAGCCTGGCCGCCGGGGTCGCCGCCGCCCACGCATGCGGTGGAGGAGTCCGCCTCAAGTGGCCCAACGACCTGCTGGTGGACGGTCTCAAGGTGGGCGGGATCCTCGTCGAGGTCACACCCGCGACGGCGATCTGCGGCGTCGGCATCAACCTGACATGGGCGCCCCCAGGCGCCGCGAAGCTCGACCAGGACCGAGACCGGCTGCTGGACCGGCTCCGCGAGGAGCTCGACCGTTGGGCCTACGCGGACCTCCAAGACGTTCTTGCCAGCTGGCGTGAGCTCTCCGACACCCTGGGCAGGCGCGTGCGCGTCGAGCCGGCCGGAAAGGTCGGAAAGTTCATTGAAGGTATCGCCCAGGACATAGGACCCCGTGGCGAGCTGATCGTCGACGGCACTCTGGTGAGCTTCGGCAGCGTCACCCACCTATGAGGGCGGCGATCTCCGGCAGGACCTTGCCTGATTTGCCTTGGACGACCACCGTAGCGAGCTCGTCGAACGGTGTTGGTTCCGCGTTGACGACGATCAGCTGCGCGCCGGACCTCAGCGCGATGAGCGGAAGGTCCGCCGCCGGGTAGACGACCAGGGAAGAACCCACGACGAGCATCACGTCCGCCTCGCGTGCGAGGGCGAACGCCTGCTGGATCGCCGGCTGCGGCAGCGGCTCGCCAAACAGAACGACCGTCGGCTTGAGGAAGATCCCACCGCAGTGCGTGCAGCGCGGCGGCATCTCGACGTCGAGCCTGGCCTGGACCTCGCTGCGCGCCTCTCGGTTTCCACAGTCGAGGCACATCACGGTGCGGCCGGATCCATGCAGCTCGATCACATTGCGGCTGCCCGAATCCTGGTGAAGCCCGTCGGTGTTCTGTGTCGCAACGGCGACCAGGCGCCCGGAGGCCTCGAGCGCGGCGAGCGCGCGGTGGCCTGCGTTCGGGCTGGCCGCCAGCGCGACGCGGCCGCGCTCTTTCGACACTTTCCAGTACGCGCTGGGATCCGCCATGAAGTATTCGATGGAGGCGACCTTGACCGGGTCGTACTGGGTCCACAGGCCGCCCTCGCCGCGGAACGTCGGGATGCCGCTCTCCGCCGAGACGCCGGCGCCAGTGAGCGCCAGGCCTCTGCGGGCGTTCCGAATGAGCTCGGCTGCACGCGCGACCGTCATGACAGCCGTCCGATGAAATGACATGACACCAACGGCCGGTATCTTAGGTTCGTGCGCGTGGCCGTCCCCGACTCGCGCCGGACGGTTGCGCTCTACGTGGCCGCCGGTGCTTCATTTGCTGCGCTTTCAGCCCGTGGTCTCACCGTGCCGCTGTACGCGCACGAGCTGGGCGCAAGCAGGTTCGAGGTTGGCGCGCTGTTCTCGGTCTCGACCCTCGCCGCCGCGCTGCTGTCGCTCCCGTCCGGCATCCTGATCGATCGGTATGGCGCCCGCCTGCTGCTGGGCATCTCATTCGCGCTGGCGGCGGGGTCACAGCTCGCAACGGCCGCCACCGCGACTGTCGCACCGCTCTTCCTGTGGCAGGTGATCGGTGGATTGGCCGCCGGGATACAGCAAGCCGCGCTGTTCAGCGCTGTGACCGAATCCACCTCCGGCAGCCGCCTTGGACGCGCCATGGGCTGGCTGACCTTTTCGATGCAGATTGGTTTTTTCCTGGGCCCGTCCGTCGCAGGCATTGCGCTGAGCTGGGTCGACATCAGGACCGATATCGCCGTGACAACGGTCCTTCTTCTGTTCGCGATCCCCGCAGCGATCGCAGCCAGCGGGACGCGGCAGCAAGCAGGTCGCGGCCTGTCTTTGCGCGCGCCGCTGCGAGCTCTGTTTGGGCAGCGCTCGTTTGTGCCGGTAACCATCGGGCTGATCGCGGCCACCTTGCTTTGGGGAACCGTCGGGGCGTTTCTCCCGGTGTTCGGGAGGGAGGCTTTAGGGCTGCCGAGCGCCCAGGTTGGATACCTGCTCGCGCTGCAGGCCGTCGTCAACGGGCTCTCAAGGCTCCCGGGCGGCCGGCTGGTCGACCGCGCCCGCCATCGCTGGCCGATCGTATTCGTCGGAGTGCTTGGCTTTTCCGCTGCGCTGGTCGTGCTCGGTCACACGACCGGCTTTGTCGCCCCGGCGATCGTGCTCGCCGTCGGCACGCCGTTTACAGCGATCGCGTTCGTCGCGATGGGCGTCGTTTTCGGCGACCTGTCCGCCGCTTCGACGCGCGGAGTCACGATGGGCATGTACGGCACCATCCTGTTCTTCGGGCTGGCAGCCGGCCCATTGCTCTTCGGGCCGCTGATCCAGGGCTTCGGCTACGCGGCGGGCTTCACCGCTTGCGCCGCGGTTGCGTCGGCGCTTGCGATGGTGATGGCCGCCTTGCACGCGGAGCCCCTGCGCGGACGGACCGAGGTGCCTCTACCACCGGCAGCGCCAGGGACTTGAGGTACTCGGCGACCACCGTCCTGTGGCTCGGAAAGGCCAGGGGCGGAAGGGCGTCGAGCTGGAACACGCCGACCTCGAGCATCTCGGCCCCTGCCGACGGACGGGCGCCGTCGCCCAGCCGGCCGCGGTAGGCGATGCCCACCATGCTCGATGCGTCGGTCTTGGGGATGTGATAGACGCCGATCAGACCGGTCAGCTCGACCGGCGCGCTGATCTCCTCGAGACACTCGCGCGCCGCCGCAGCCGCTGGATCCTCGTCGTCGTTGACGAATCCCCCGGGCAGGCACCATAGGCCGTAGCCGGGCTCGATCGCCCTGCGCCCCAACACGATGCCGCCATCGACCTCGATGACCACGGCCGTCGAAACCTTCGGGTCGTGCCACAGGACGAAGCTATCGTTCGGACAGGCTTCCACCTCGCGGCCTTCGATGACGCGCTGCACCAACGCGGCGCCACAGTTGATGCAGAAATGCCCCACTCCAGTGGACTGTACCGGCACGACGAGGTTACGTTTGGGCGGGGGCTGTGTGCTGCTGCTGCTTGGCCGGAGCCTTCATATCGGCGACGCGCACCTGGTTGCGGCCGCCCTGCTTGGCGGCATAGAGCGCCTGGTCGGCCCGCTCCATCAACGTCGTGAACAGGGCCGGTTCATCGGTGGCGGCGACACCGATGCTGATGGTGAGCTTCAGCCCGCCTGGGAAGGTGGCCGCCGCGACCTTCGCCCGGATGCGTTCGGCGAGCGTCCGCGCTCCAGGCTCGGTCGTCTCGTGGAGGATCATTCCGAACTCCTCGCCGCCGTAGCGGGCGCACACATCCGATTCGCGGGCGCCGCTGACGAGGATCGAAGCCAGCTCCGCCAGGACGGCGTCGCCGTTGAGATGGCCGTATGTGTCGTTGACCTGTTTGAAGTGGTCGAGGTCGATCATCAAGAACGCAATGGCGTTGTGGTGGCGTCGCGCGCGCTGCATCTCCTGCAGGAAGCGCTGCGCCAACGCGCGCCGGTTCGGCAGCTTGGTCAGCTCGTCGGTGAGCGCGTTCTCCTCCTGCGCCTGGAAGAGCTGAGCGTGCCGGATCGCGATCGCGGCCTCAGAGGCGACACCGTTGAGGAGGTCGGCCTGATCTTCGGTCAGCTCCCGCCACGCGTTGAGGTAGAGCTCCATCGCACCCATCAGCTGGCCCGAACGCTGCACCGGCACGACCAGCACGTGCTGCGGATGGCCGCCTCCCTCGATGCCCGGCGCAGTCCGCTCGTCGAGCTTGACGACGAGGGGACGCATGGCGGCGATCGCGGTGTGCACCGGCTCCTCGTCGAGCTTGCGAACCGCGCCCCGGGCGCGATGGGTCAGGTTGTACTCGGCCTCCCGGTGCATCTCGGACTTGTCCTGCTGGACGAGGTACATCGACCCGGCGACAGCACCCATGATCCGGCCCGCGTGCGTGAGCGCGACGTTGAGGACTTCCTCCAGGGCCAGCGAGGAGTTGACGGCGGACGCGATCGCCAGCAGCAGCGCCGCCCGGTCTCGCGCCCCGCTCTCGTCGTCGAGGGCGGCTTGAAGCTCCCGCGTCGTCCCGCGGAGCCGCATCAGCGACACGGTCAGGAGCAGGAAGGCGAAGACCAGCAGGACTGACGTGACGAGCAGAACGGCCGCGAGATCCAAAAGACCAAAACCCTCCCGGGCTGAAGTTGTCTTAGGTTAACGCTCGAGCCCGGGAGTTGGTTCGAAGGGCCGGACCCCCTCCTCTGCGCGCAAGCGGCGATAAGGAGGGGACCAATAGATTGCCCGCAGGACGTTGGGAGGCGCCTGGAATGTGCACGCAGGGGTTTCGGCCGGAGTAAATCCGGCCTTCAGCTCCACTTGGCATTTAGCCTGAGGGGACGCTATCGGGCTATACTCGGGCCGATCTGGAGCCGCTCTCTTTCGACGACCTCCCGCTAGGCGGCGAATGGACCACCCGCCGCCGCACCATTTCCGAATCTGAGATCGCACTGTTCGCCGGGGTCTCGGGGGATTTCTCGCCGCTCTCGATCGAAGCCGCCCCTGGCCACGTACGCGTGGCGCCGCCCGCCCTGCTCGTGGCCGTGGCCGTCGGGCTGGGCACGATCGACATGCCGGTGCCATCGGTCGAGGAGTGGGAATGGCTCAACTGGAGATTTCCGCGCCCCGTGCACGCCGGCGACACGATCTACGCTCGCTGGACCCTGACGCAGAAGCGGCCCCCGATCGGCGGGGCGCCGACCTCGATCGTCGTGTGGCGCGTCGACGTTCACACCCTGGATGGCGCGCTGTGCGCCGAAGGCGAGGTTGGAGCCAAGGTCAGGCGTCAGGTTAGATCGAAGGAGAGCGAGCGCCCAGCCCCCGAACCCGCAGCCACCGGTGCCTCCGGTGCTCCCGGCACCTCCACGGCTGCTCCCCGAAGGCGCCGGAGGCGACGGCCCGCCGGCGCCACAGGGCCGGTGACGGAGCCCGCGCCGGGCCCAGCGCCGCTTCCCACCGCCGCCAAGCCAGAACGAGCGGCGGGCGCGCCCAGAAGACGGCGCAGGCGGCGGCCGGCCGGCGGCTCAGCAACGCATGGTGGCGAGCAAGCTGACGGGAGTCCGCCCCCTCCGGCGCAACCTGCGCCTGCGCCTGCCCCGGCCCAGCCAAGCTCAGCTGCGGCCGAGCGCGGCGGCTTGAGCGGCGTCATACGGCGCCTGCGGCAGCCGAGAAAGGCTTAGAGGCGCCTCTAGGCTGGGATCTCCAGGGCCTCCAGGTACTCGATCACCCGCCGGGTGAGCTGGGTCGGAGTCGAGGCGCCGCTGGTCACGCCGACCCTTTTCATGCCCACGAACCAGCTGAGATCCAGGTCTTCGAACTTGTCGACCAGGTAGGCGGGCTTCCGGCCAAGCTTCTTGACCACCTCGACGAGGCGCAGCGAGTTCGACGAGCGCGGGCTGCCGACCACGATCACGAGGTCCACGTGCTGCGCCGCCTCTACCGCGGCCTCCTGGCGCTCCTGTGTGGCCCTGCAGATCTCGTTGTGCACCTCGGCTTGCGGATAACGCGCCTTGACGCGGCCGATCAGGTCCTCGGTGTCCCATACGGAAAGCGTGGTCTGGCACGTGACGGCGATCCGGTCCCTTTGGAGGTCAAGCGCGTCGATGTCCTCTGGATCCTGTACGAGATGAACCTTGCCGGGCGCCTCGCCCATAACACCTTCGGGCTCCGGGTGTCCTTTGCGCCCGATGTAGACGACGTCATAACCCTTGTTGGCGAGATCGGCGACCAGCTCATGGGTACGCACCACGTCCGAGCACGTGGCGTCGACGGGCTTCAGGCCGAGCTCAACCGCGCGCTGCTTGACCTGCGGTGAGACGCCGTGAGCGGTGAAGATGACCGTGCCCTCCTTGATCTGGCTCAACCCGGCGAACCGGTCCGGCTGATCCACGAGGGCGATGCCCTGGGCCTGGAGGTCGTCGGTCGCGTGGGTGTTGTGTACGAGCATGCCGAGCATGTGCACGGGCCCGTCGGTCTCCTCGCGCACCCGCTTGGCGATCCGGAACGCGTCCACCACGCCGTGGCAATACCCGCGCGGCGTGATCTTGAGGACTTCCATGGTCTTTTTTGAGTCTACGCGGCGAGCCGAGGGCGCTACCCCAGGTGACCGGTTCTAGCTGATGCCGGCGAACAGATCGTCTTCGGGTAACGAAGAACCCGGCTTTCCACGAGCCAGCTGGAAGTATTCGGTGCCGAACGCGAGCTCGTAGATCTGGCTCGCCATGGTCGCGAACCACGAGTTGGGGTCGTTCTGGCTCACGTGTGCGCCGAAAGCCTTGCGCTTCTGGTCGACGTAGTCGTGGACGTCGACGCGGGTCGTCACCAGCTCATCGGGCGTACCGGCGATGCGCATATTCGTGTTCTGGCGCTGAGCCTCTTCCGGCATCTGCGCCATAAACGCTTCCATCATCGATCGCGGAATCGCGGTGTAGTAGACCTTTTTGGGCGACCAGCCTTCGCGCTGGAGCAAATCCAGCGCCGCGTTCGTGACGTGGTGCGCCTTGACGTGGTCCGGGTGTCCGTACACGCCGTCTTCGGCATACGTCACGACCACGTCCGGCCTCTCGTCGCGCATGAGGACCGCTAGCTTGGCGGCCGCTTCGTCAAGCCGCGCCTGGTGGAACGAGCGCGGGTCCTTGTTGTCAGCCGTGTCGACCATCCCTGAGTCGCGGTAGCCCAGAAACTCGATCCGGTCGACCCCGAGCGTCTCGCCCGCTGCCTTCAACTCTTCGGTCCGGATCTCGCCGAGCCGCGGACGCGATGACTCCTCGTCCATGTTGTGGATCTCGCCGACCTCCCCCCGCGTCGCGGTGGCAAGGACCACGCGATGGCCATGGGCTTTCGCCTTCATCATCACGCCGCCGGTCGAGATGGACTCGTCGTCGGGATGCGCATGGACCAGGAGGAGGGTTCCCATCAGTGCGCTCCAATCAACATGTCGGCGAGCTGCTTGATTCCCCCGTGGCCGGGTCCGGGGATGGTTCGATCGGCCGCGCCGACCACCTCGGGCGGTGAGCCTTCGACCGCAACACCCAGTCCGGCCCACTCGATCATCGATGCGTCGTTACGCCCGTCTCCCACCGCCACACACTGATCTTGCGGGATGTTGAGCCTGTCGCACAGGAAGGCGAGAGCGGATGCCTTGTCGCTCTCGACGCTGGTGAACTCGAGATAGGTCGGCACCGAGGTCGCCACATTGAGGCGGCCCTCCCACCGCTTCCGAACCTCGGGGAGGAGCTCCTCCAAGGTCGACGCGGTCGAAACGATGACGAGCTTTGGCGTCGTCGGCCCCATCGCCCCATCGAGGTCACCGACTACGTTGATCTCCATGCCGGCGTGGTTCGCATACTCATGGGCCTCCGGCCTGTCCCGCTCGACGATCAGCTTGTCGTCTCGGTACGCCTGGACATGCAGGTCCCGCTCGCGCGCGAAGCGGATCACCTCCATTGCAAGGTCGTGCTTCACGCCGCGGTCGAGGACCTTCGTGCCGTCCGGCAGGCGAATCTCAGCGCCCTGGTAGCAGATGATCGGCCCGTCGAGGCCGAGGCGCTCGGCCCACGGCTGGGCGCCCGGAAACGGGCGGCCGGTGCAGGCGACGACCGTGACGCCGGCGAAGACGATCTGGCCAAGTGCCTCGACGTCGCGCGGGTCCAGGTTCAATTTCAGGTCCAGGATCGTGCCGTCAAGGTCGAGGGCCACCAGGCGGTAACGCAAGCCTAGAGGCACGGCGCGGAGCTTCGGCGAGAGCTGCGGTGCCCAGATGGTCCAGATGCTGGGCGCGGCCGAGCATCGGAGCGAGCGCATCCGTCGATGCGGGAGCGAGGAGCGCAGGCCGCAACAACGCAGATGGGCCGCATGGGCGCCGCAGATCCGTCGAAGATTCCGTGCCGGGCCTCTTGGGCTATCTCTTGACCTCTGGGTTGAGGAGGTTCGGCGGGCGACCGCCTCGAACCGCCGTCGCCATGTTGCGCGCCGCCATCGCCGACATCTCCGATCGGGTACTGACGGTGGCGCTTGCGATGTGCGGGGCCAGCACGACGTTCGGCATCGGTATGAGCCCTGGGTGAACGGCCGGCTCGCGCTCGTACACGTCGAGCCCCGCTCCGGCGATCTTCTTGGCGTTCAGCGCCTCGACCAGGGCCGCCTCGTCGACCACCGGCCCGCGCGAGGTGTTGATGAGGATCGCGGTTCTCTTCATCTGCCCGAACTGCGGCGTGCTGAGCAGGTGGTGCGTCTCTTGCGTCAACGGCACGTGCACGGACACGAAGTCGGACTCGGCGAGCAGCCTTCCCATGTCGACGCGCGCTGCGCCAAGCTCCTGCTCGGCGTCCGGTGGCAGCGGATGCGGGTCGTAATAAAGGACGCGCATGTTGAACCCCTTGGCTCGATGAGCGACGCCGCGACCGATCCGGCCGACGCCGATCAGGCCCAGGGTAGCGCCATGCACGTCGGCGCCCAGCATCATGTCGATCGCCCAGCCTCGGAACTTTCCCTGGCGAGTGAAGCTGTCGGCCTCGACGATTCGCCGCGCGGTCGCCATGATCAGGGTGAAGGCGAAATCGGCAGTCGCGTCGTCGAGCACGCCGGGAGTGTTGGTCACCATCACCTTGTGCGACGTGGCGGCCGGGACGTCGATGTTGTCGAACCCGACCGCCACGTTGCTGACGATCTTCAGACCGGGCGTGGAGAGGACGGTCTCGCGAATCGGGTCCATCAGCTGGCTCACGATGCCGATACACCCTTCGGCGGCGCGCCGGATGCTCGCCTCGTCCAGCGGCTGGTTGACGGGGTAGGCGACCACCTCGGCGGCCTCGGCCAGGATCGCCGGACCCGGGTCGAGGATCGGGTGCATCAGCAGGATCCGAGGTCGCCCGCCCGTGCTCATGGATTCAGTCCCAGCTCCTGTGCGATCGGCTTCAGGGCATCGCGGACGAACTCCACGTGCTCGTCGAAGGGTATACCGAGCGCCTCTGCGCCGGCGACGAGCTCCTCACGATGCACGCCGCGTGCAAACGCCTTGTCCTTCATCTTCTTACGCACGGTGCTCGGCTCGACCGCGCTCAACGACTTGTCGGGCTTGACCAGGGCGCAGGCGATGATGAAGCCGCACATCTCGTCCACGGCGTTGAGCGCCTTGCGGATGTTCGAGTTGCGCGGGACGTCCAGGTAATCGGCGTGCGAGGCGATGTCATCGAGGATGTCCTCAGGCCAGCCTCGCTCGCGCAGCATCTGTATCCCGCGCATTGGATGGAGGTCGAGCGTCGGGCCTGACTCATAGTCCCAATCGTGGATGAGGCCCAGCACCGCCCAGCGCTCCTCGTCTTCGCCAAAGCGTCGCGCATAAGCGCGCATCGCTGCTTCGACGCTTCGCATGTGACGGCGCAGCTGGTCCGATTTCGTCATCGATGCAACGAGCTCCCAGGCTTCGTCTCGGGTCGGCGTGGTCAAATCAGGATCTCCTTCAGGGCTGACAGGAGGCGCTCGTGCTGGACGCGTGTGCCGACCGTGATCCGGAACCAGCCGGCGATCGGGTCACGATCGTAATAGCGGACGAGGATCCGCCGCTGGCGCAATGCGTCGACGACGGCGGCCCCAACATTGCCCATCGTCGGCTTGACGAAGACGAAGTTGGCCTCCGACGGCGAGTGCTCAAAGCCAAGCTCGTGCAACTGGAGCTCCAACCAGCGGCGCTCCCCGACCACGTGGTCGACGATCTTGCGGTGATGCTCCTCATCCTGGATGGCGGCGGTCGCCGCCACGATGGCGAGCCGGTCCAGGTTGTAGGAATCCTTGACCGCATCGAGTGCCGCGATGAGCTCTGGGCTCCCCAGCGCGAAGCCGATCCGCATGCCGGCCAGGGCGTAGGACTTGGACATCGTGCGCAGGATCAAGAGGTTGTCGTGCTTCGCCAGCAGCGCGACCTGCGACTCGAAAGCGAAATCGACGTATGCCTCGTCCAGCACGACGACGCCCTTCGATCGCTTCACGACACGCTCGACTGACGGGCCGCCATGCCAGGTTCCGGTCGGCGAGTTGGGGTTCACCAGGAACTTCAGCGGCGCCGGGTCGTCCATGAGCTCGGGGGACCAGGTGAACAGCTCGCCGCTAGGGTTCGGCGAGGGGACGGCATCGTGAAGGCGGCACAGAGGCTCCAGCAGTGGATAGGTGGGCGTGGGATAGGCGACGCGGTCTCCGGCGCCGGCGAAAGCGCGCAGGCACATCTCGATCAGCTCGTCCGCGCCGTTTCCAAGCGTGACCTGCATTGGAGCGAGGCCGAAGTGCTTTGCGATGGCCTGCCTCGCCGGAGCAGCGGTCGGACTGGGATACAGGCGTAGTGACTCGTCGGTCGCGGCCTTGATGGCTTCGATCACCCTTGGGGAGGGCGGAAGCGGCGACTCGTTCGTGTTGAGCTTGATCCAGTCCTCGCCATCCGCCGGCTGCTCGCCGGGGACATAAGGCTCGACGCCCTGGAGGCTCTTTCTCAGGAAGCTTTTCGACATTCGAGCAAGAAAGTCTCGAGCGCGAGGCGTGGGCTGACGTTCTGCTCGAGGTAGCCAAGCGTGTCGTAGGAGAGCTCGATCAGCCGGGCCCAGCGTCCCTGCTCGCGGCCCCGGCTCGCCAGCATCCTCTTGCGCAGCTCGATCTGCCAGGTGGCGATCGCGAAAAGGGCCGGATCCTCCGCCTCACCCTCGGTCCGCCGCCACGCCATCTGCCCGGCGTCCAGCTCGGCCGCAACCCGCAGCGGCACGTCCGCGTGGGCGCCGAACACCTCGTCAAGGCGGCGAGTCCACTCGTGGTGGAGCTCGATCACTCCCTGGTCGCCCGCCACCCGCGCCGCCCAACCGGGACGGCCGCGCGCGAGCTCGGCGATGAGGCGCGCCCGGCCGGACTCGACCCCTTGCCCGGCCAGTAGCTTCTCGATCTCGGGCGACGGCACAGGATGAAAGAAGACTCGCTGACAGCGCGACACGACCGTGGGCAGCACCACGAATGGGTTGAGGCTGGGAGTCGTAAGGACGATGACCCGACGCGGATGGGGTTCTTCGAGTGTCTTGAGCAGCACGCTCTGGTCCTGGTCGCGCAGGCGGCCGACGTTGGCGAGCAGCGCCACACGCCGGGTACCCACGGCGGGCTTGAGATTCAAGAATGCCTGCAGCGACAGCTCGTGAAACTCGGGCGGCTTCTCGGGCAGCAGACGGATCTCGTTGATCGAGAGCGGCTTGATCCGGTCGTCCTCCCAGTAGTCGGGATGACGGGCAAGCGGCGCTTCCGGAAGCAGGGCCGCCGCGAGGAGTCGCGCGACGGTGGCCTTGCCGAGGCCGGCCTCACCGACGAACAGGTAGGCGTGGGCGAGGCGGCCGCTCTCGACCTGCGACCGCAGCTGTTCCAATGCCTGAGGCTGCCCCGCGACGATCGAGAATGGATCGGTCACGGCGTCTGAGGAGGCGCTGCCCGGCGGGCCTTGGTCTCGCGCTCGATGGCCAGGCGCTGCGCGCGCCCCTGCAGCCACACCTCGCGGATTCGCTGCAGCGCGGTCAGGTTGGTGAGCACTGCCAGCAGGAAGACGACCGCGTAGAGCACGACTCCGCCCAAAAATCCAGAAAAGACGAGCCCGATCACCGTCACGACCACGCGCTCTGGCCGTGCGAAAAGCCCCGAGTCGCAGGTAAAACCGAGGCTCTGCGCGCGCGCCCGCACGTAGCTCACCAAAAACGAGCCGGCAAGCGCGGCAAGCGTCGCCAGTACAAGCCATCGCTCGAGCGGGCCGCCCACGCTGATGAAGTACGCCGTGAGGCCGGCATAGATCGCGCCTTCCGAGTAGCGGTCGAGGGTCGAGTCGAGAAACGCGCCGTACGGGTAGCTCGCATGGGTCGACCGCGCCAGGGCTCCGTCGAGGATGTCGCAGGTGCCCGCGAAGATCAGCACGACGCCGGCCCACTGCAGGTGGCCAAAGGCGATCAGCACCGCGGCGACGAACGTAAGCATCAATCCCACGATCGTGACCTGGTTCGGCGTCAAGGGCACGCGCCCGACGGCCGACATCAACGCTTCGGCTCTGCGGCGGACCCAGGCTTCAAACCGCGTTGTGAACACGACTCTCCTCAGCACGTCGCGGCGCTTCACGTGCAGCCTCGCGCGCTTCCTCATAGACCTCGATCACCTGAGAGGCGACAGCGTCCCAGTCGTAGCGCCGGGCCTTCTCGTGCCCATAAGCGCCCATGCGAGCTCTCAGTTCGGCATCCCGGGCCAGGATGATCAAGGCAGCGCCTAGCTCGGCCCATCCCTTGGGTCGCACGGTAAGGCTGTCACGGCCGGGCTCCAGCACGGACATGTAGCCAGGAACCTCCGTGGCGACCACGGGCAGACCCGAGGCCATCGCCTCCAGGAGCACGATGCCGAAGCTCTCCGCGCCGGTGGCCGGAGCGCAGAAGATGTCTGCGCTGTTGTAATAGCGAGGCTTCACCGAGTCGGGGACGTAGCCGGCCAGCACGACGTTGGGCAACCGGTGGCGCGAGATGTACGACTCGACCTGGCCTCGAAGCGGTCCGTCGCCGACGATGATCAGGCGGCTGTGCGGAACGCGCTCGCGCATGAACTCGTAGCCGCGCAGCAGGTCGCCCAGCCCTTTTCGCTTTTCCAGCCGCCCGACGAAGAGGATGTTGACGTTCTCGTCGCGGAGGTGACGGATGGGTGAAAGGCCCGGCTTGAACACGTTGAGGTCGATCCCGTTCGGAATGACCCGGAGAGGAAAGTCGGGGAAGTAGCGGTTGAAAAACGTGCGCGCGGGTTCGCTAACTGCGATGCCGCGATGGATGTGGTCGAGGTATGGATGCAGGATGCCGCGTCCGTAGAAGTACCCGATGTTGGAGTGCGAGAAAGCGTGGAAGGTGCCTACGTTTGCGGTGGTCGACATCCGCAGCATTGTGAGCGGCAGCGCCGGCATCAGGGGCTCGTGGAAATGCAGGACGTCGAAGTGCTCCTGTTCGATGATCGCGGCCACTCGGTTGCCAAGGTGGAAGCTGAGCGTGATCCGCGCCACCGAGTCGTTGGCCGGCACTGCGATGGGGCTGCCGATGCGATAGAACTCGCGCGTGTCGAAGTCGATGTCGGCTCGGCTGGACGGGGCGAAGATGCGCACCTGCTGGCCGTGATTCCGGAGCCGCCCGGCCAGGTACCTGACGTGGTCGGTCACCCCGCCCGGCGAAGCGAAGTCGTAGGGGGAGACGAGCCCGACTTTCATGAGCTTCTCCCTCTCCCCATCGGGGAGCAATCAGTAAGTCCCATCCTCATCGCCGCTTTGCGCGTAGGGCCGGGGTGAGAGGCTTAAACAGCAATGAGCGCGTCAAGGAGAGTTGGCCCAGATTGCGTGTGGAACATGCCATTGCTCGGGATGGCGCCGGATGAAGTTCTCGAGCTGGCGCAGCACCTGCTCGGTGGCCCGGATCTGGTCCCCCCGAGGATCGCCGGTGTCCTTGGCGAAGACCAGCGGCGCGCCCTCGGCCTGGTAGGTGTCGTCCGGCAGCCGGTAGACGCACACAGGAAAGATCGGAGTCCCTGTACGCAACGCGATGGCGGCCGGCCCAAGCGGAATCGGCGCGAGCCGGCCGAAGAATGGCATCGGATGACCGGTGCCGACGATGTCGCGGTCGATTGCCGTGACCACCATCTCCTCGTCGCGCAGGGCCTGGAGGACCCTGCGAAGACCCCCGGTGTCCAGCGTCAGGACGCTGATCCCGAGCCGGGCCCGGGTGTCGCGGTACCACTCGAACAGGGCTCGGGGTTCCAGCTCCTCCGCGAAGAGGCTGACCGGCGTGAGAGTCGCCGACCAGATCGCCGATACCACTTCGTACGAACCCATGTGGCATGAGACCACGAGCACTCCTTTGCCGATCGCGCGGGCCTGCTCGAGATACTCCATGCCCTGCACCTTCAGCCACGGCCGCATCGTCTCGACAGAGGTCCTCGGCAGCATCATCAGGTCGGCGTAAGCCTTGGCGTGGTTCCGAAAGTTGAGCCACGAGAGACGGCGCAGCTCGCGCGGGTCCGTCTCCAGCTCCGGGCAGGCGATCTTCAAGTTGTACTCCAGCCGCGGCCGCGCCAGCGGCGAGAACCTCCACGCCAATCTGGCCGCCAGCACCGCGAGTGCGTAAGCAAGCGAACGCGGCAGCCGCTCCACCACCGACTGCACGGACTTGAACGCGCGGTAGCGCCACACTCACCGCTCGGCCGGTGTGAACATCGGCCGGAACGCGTACCACTGGTCGGGACGCTCTTTGATGAAATCCTCGAAACGGCCGACCACCCGCTGCATCAATCCCTCCTTGGTTTCCCCAGCCTCGACCGTGAGCGAAGGGTCCAGGTGGACGTGATGGTGGCCGGGCGAAGTCACGTACTGGCACGCTGGTATCAGCGGCGCGCCGGTCTTGAGCGCGATCGCTGCGGGCCCGCCCGGCACGACCGCATTCCTGCCGAAGAATCGAACCCTCACGCCCGGGCCCTGCTCGAGATCACACAGCAAAGCGACGACGGAATTGGCCTCGAGCGCTCGGATGATCGCACGGACCGCTGAACGCCCCATCGTGATGACGTCGAGACCGAACCGCTGCCGCGTACGCACCACCGCGTCATTCAGCGATCCCGGAAAGCGCTCCGTCACGGCGGAGACTCGATAACCCAGAGCGCCGGCACACGCCCCGGCCATATCCCACGAGCCCATGTGGGGCACGGCCATGATCGCCCCGTGCCCCTTGGCAAGCGCGGCATCCACCTGGTCGAGACCGTCGATGGTCACGCGCTCGAGGAGCTCTTCACGATTGAGGCTGCCCACAAGCAAGAACTCCGTGAGCATCCGGCCGTAGTTCTGAAAAGCCCGGCGCGCGACGCGCCCAACTTCAGGGTCAGAGCGCTCCCGACCCAGAGCGGCGGCATAGTTGTCGAGCGCGGCGCGGCGCTGGCCCGCGTTGAGCCAGAACCAGGCCGCCCCACCTGGCGCCGCAGCCGCGTGGCGAAGTCCCGGCGGAACGGCCCGCAGGACTGTCGCACCAACGTGGTAGGAAGCCCCGAGCAGCGCGAAGTCGCGGCCCTGCGGCGAGCTAGACGGCCGATCGGCGCCCTTCGGGCGCCTAGCCGGCGTCACCGCCTCCGCTGCTCGCTCACGCATCTACGGATGCGCTCGCTGCGCTGCTCGGCGCTTCCTTGGCTTCGGCCGTCGATCTCGCCGCAGGTCTCGCGCCTCCACGCTGCGCGGGACTAGCGCCGAGCAGACGAAGTCGCGGTCTTGGTGCGAGCGACGCGTCGGGATACGCCGCCGTTGGCTCCAGCCTTATCACCTTCGATGAACTCCTCCACCAGGCGCATCGCCTCGTTGTCGCTGTACTGCACAGGCGGTGACTTCATGAAGTACGAGCTGGGGCCTTCCAGCGCGCCACCGATGCCGCGGTCGAGGGCCAGCTTGACGCACCGGACGGCGTCGATCACGATGCCGG
>PLYZ01000032.1 GCA_003151935.1 Candidatus Dormiibacterota bacterium
CCTCCACGATGGCCCGCCCAATGAAACGGGTGCCGCCCAGGACGATCACGTTCAAGGCTATTCGTTACCCAACGCTGCGCTGTAGGCCGGATTCACTCCGGCCGTCACCGATGCATTCAGTAGGTCCCATCCTGCTCGCCGCATAGCGCGCAGCGGAAACCGCGAGGTTTCCGCTCATATCTAAACGGCGACTTTCGCTGCGTGCGGGCTCTTATCCACGATCAGATCGATGAGGCCCCACTCCTTGGCTTCTTTCGGGTTCATGAAGAAGTCGCGTTCCATCGCCCGCTCGACGTCCTCCAGCGGCCGGCCGGTGTGCTTCGTGTAGATGCGCGCCATCGCCTCACGCTGGCGCAGGATCTCCCGCGCGTGCAGCTGGATGTCGGACGCCTGGCCCTGGATGCCCTGGGTGAACGGCTGGTGGATGAGGATCTGCGCGTGGGGCAGCGACATGCGCATGCCGGGGTCGCCTCCCGCGAGCAGGATGGAGGCGCCGCTGGCGGCAAGCCCGGTGCACAGGGTCGCGACCTTCGGGCTCACGTACTGCATGGCGTCGTAGACGGACAGCGCCGCGGTGAGCGATCCGCCGGGGCTGTTGATGTAGAGCTGGATGTCGCGGTCGGGCGCCTCGCTCTCGAGGAACAGGAGCTGCGCGGTCACGGTGCTGGCGAGGTCGTCGTCGATCACCCCGCGCAGGAAGATGATCCCGTCCTTCAAAAGACGCGAGTAGATGTCGTAGGCGCGCTCGCCGCGGCCATCGTTGGTAATCACTGTGGGGACCATGGGTTATCTCCTCGGTTCATGAAGGGGTCCCCGCGAACTCACGGCGAAGCCTCCGAGTTCGTGGGGTTGAATCCGATGCGCGGTTTTGGTCTAGGCGGCGGGTTGGCCATCGCGAGATAGGCGCTGAAGTCGGCGACGCTGCGCAGGGCCTCGAGCGGCAGTGAGGCGGTGGCAAGGCGGAGCTTGACGGGAGGATCCTCCGGCCAGCTTCTCTGCTCCGCGTCGGCGCCGAGCAGTCGCGCGAGGTCGGCGTAGATGTCACCCGGGCGGGCGCCAAGCGCATGAGCGACCGCCAGCAGCCTTTCGGTGGAAACTTCTTTGCGTCCCCGTTCGACCTCTGACAGGTGCGCCGGCGACAGCCCGGCTTCGCCCGCCACCTCGGTGAGGGTGCGGCGGCTGGCCTCGCGACGCTGCCGGAGCACGGCGCCGAGGGTGCTTCTGACGAGCCGGGCGGATTCGCTGTAAGCGAAAGTCATTCTTTCAAGGCGAATGATACGACTCGGGCGGGAACGATTCTGCTTCCTCGCCCCTCTCCCTGGCGCTGCGCGCAAGCGGCGATAAGGATGGGACCTACTGATTGCTCCCCCTGAACGGGGAGAGGGGATTAGTCCTTCAAATTCGTCGGGTCGAGCAGTTCCTCTTTCGGTCTTTCGATCTTCTGTCTCGATCTCATGATTTCGATCAGCTTCTTCCTGCCTTTCGGGGGGCCGATCATGATCGCGCCCACCAGGCGGTCGTCTTTGAAGAAGAGCTTGCGGTAGAACTTCTCCTCGAAGCTGAACGTCCGGACCGACTTGAGGTCGGGCTGCACGTCGGGCGTCACTCCCATCACCGCCAGCGTCGATCCGAACATCGTCGTGGTGTAGGTAGGTACGTCGAAGAAATCCTCCGATGCTCCGGCCATGTTGCGTGCCGCCACCTTGCCATGGGCTGCCGCGTTGTCCCACGTGCCCATCTGGTTGTGCCGCTCGACCATGATGTCGAAGAAGACCGCGACGTCTCCCGCGGCATACACGTCGGGCGCCGACGTGCGCAGCTTCGAGTCGGTGACGATGCCTTTATTCAGCTCGATCCCGGTCTCGCGCACGGGCTCGGTGTAGTAGTCGAGACCGACCCCGTAGGTCAGCAGGTCGAAGTCGACCTTGTGGCCGTTGACCGTCTGAGCGCTGAAGCGCCCGTCGGTGCGGCTGAACCTGTCGACCTCGTCCGAAACGAGAAACTGCACGTCCTGGGCCTCGCCGAGCTGGCGGCACAGTCGGCCGCCCTCCTCGTCCAGCACGTACCGAAGGAACCACGGACCGCGCATGATCCAGGTCAACTTCGCTTTCTTGCGAAAGCTCACGCCCTCGGCGAGCTCGTAGCCGATGAAGCTGCCGCCCATCACCAGCACCCGCTCGGCTGCGTCCGCCTTCTCGATGAGGGCATCCGTGTCGTCGAGGGTTTGAAAGCCCAGGCACGCCGACACCTGGTCGGAACCAGGCCACGGCGGAGGCTTGGGCCGCCCGCCGGTCGCGATGAGCAGCGCGTCGTAAGGAAACTCCTGGCCGCGGTTGGTGTGCACGACCTTGCTCCGCGCATCGATCTGTGTGGCCCAGGTCTCGAAGTGGATCTCGAGATTCTGGCGTGCGTAATCCTCCACCGTGCGCATCAGCACCTTCTCGCGACGCACCTGGCCGCGCAGGTAGCGAGGCAGCGCAACGCGGTTGTAGAGCGGATGGCGCTCGGCGGCGATCATCACGATCGACGCGTCCGCGTCGGCCTTGCGCAGATCCTCGGCGCACGTCTGGCCCGCGATTCCGTTGCCGATGACGACATACCGACGCGTCAATTAAAGAAGCAGCCCGTAGATATAGCTGCTGTCCTCGTCATTCGCGAGATCGTATCCGGAAGCGGTCATGTCATCCGCCGCCGGGTGGTCGCGCGGCAGAGTGACCGTGACGTGACTGAGCCCGTCCGCATCAGCCTCGAAGCGCAGCGCCATCAGGAGCTCTCGCAGCGCGCCGCCGCGGCCGGCGACGAAGGCGACCGCGAGGTTTTGGCCCCACGGCTCCCTCAGCGCGGCGACCGCGCGTCCACCCGGGCCGACCCTCAGCATGCCGATGCTCGCCAGCCGCTCCAGCTCGGCCGCGTCCATGTTGCGCGCGCCGTTGAAGTCGGCCGTCACGCCGTGATACAGCTCGATGCCGGGACTTTTCTCGATGGCCGGCCACACTTTTCGCGCCTCGGACGGATCGGGCATTCGTGCGGGCTCGCCACCTTCAACGCGAGGTCCCCGCCACCAACGGGCATCGACCAGCCGGTGAAATCCCATCGATTCGAAGAGGCGGAGCGCATCGGGGTTTCCGGTTGCGAGCCGTATCTCGCGGAATCCCTGGTCCTTCGCCTCAGCTATCGCTGAGGCGAGCATTGCCCTCGCGAACCCGTGGCGGCGTTGAGCGCTCGCCACGCGCAGACCTTCGTACCAGACGAGACCCTGGGCAAAAGGACGCAGGCGCTGCACGCCAACGACGACGCCGTCCAGCTCCGCGGCCTGAAAAGCGGCGCCGCCGTCCCCCAGCCAGCCGTCGAAGACGCGAGGCAAATAATCGTGTCCGTCCCAGACGTCGCGACAGATCTCCATGACGCGCTCGCGGTCCGCGGCCCTCATGGGCCGGAGCGTCAGGTCCTTGCTCGAGGTTGCCAATGCGCCACTCCCGACAGCACCGAACCGCCGTCGAAAACCAGCTGGTCGCCGTCGCGCGTCAGCAGCTCTTCGAGCATCGCGCGCCCGATCGCCTCGTCCCAGGCGTCCCCCACCAAGCCGCGTGCGTCTACCACCGCCTCGTCGAGGTCCGCGTATCGAGTCTGGATGGGGTAGCGAAGGAACCGCACGTCTGGCGCGATGCCCATCTGCATCAGGAGCATGAAGAGGTCGCTGAAACGAGGCAGGCGCGGGCCGGCGTCTCCTAGCAGCCGCTTGCGAATGGCGGCTGCCGGATGGGGAAGGTCGCTCTCTCGCAGCATGATGAAGGCGCGCTCACGGGCGCAGCGATCGAGCTTGGAGATGAACGGCTCGGGGTCGGCGATGCCGTACAGGACATGGCAGCAGATCACCAGGTCCGCGGGCGCGACCTCGGCATCCTCCCAGTTGCTTGCGACCACCGTCATGTTGTCCCGGGGCGGGATTTTCGCCCGCATGCCCTCCGACGGCTCGACGGCCGTGACCCATTCGAGGCGCTCCGAGAGCGGGACCGCGTGACGTCCCGCCCCCGCACCCGCGTCGATGAGCGTCTTGCTCGGCGAGACGAACGGGTCGACGATCTGCAGAAACTCGTCGGCCCGCGCCTGCGTCGATCGAGCGAAGCTCGCCGCGCGCCGGTCCCAGTAGCCCGGGTCGGCATGCGTGCCCGCCAGGCTCGCCCGCTCGTTCACCATGTCCTTCCAGTTCTGCACCCAATTCATGATCAGGATCGAGGCTACCGCATAGCAGGCTCCACGCCCACCGCCCGGATGCGCCGTGCCTCCTCCCCATAAGGTGGGGAGACCAGGACGTCGCCAATTCGTAGGCGGTTCTTAACAGGTCTGGGGACAAACCGGGGACAACTTCACGTGGGATCACCCACATAGTGGGCCTGAAGGTTTTGGGGTCCCAAGATCTGGGGTCACGGCTACCATACGAACGTGGCGGCGACCGAATTTACGAGCGCGGAGTCGGCGGCCCTGGCGCGCTTCTTTACGAACCTGGACCGGCCGGTCTTCGCACTGCGCAACCTGCCGGAGGTGGTCAAAGGCGCGCTCTTCTCGCGCTACTCGCGGACCGAGAAGAGCCTGCGGCGCGTGCTGCTGGAGGAGTTCATCAACGAGCCGGATTCCGGATTTGAAGCGCTCACCGGCAGCGCTTCCGACAGTGACGACATGGTGGCCGTGCGCAAGGCGGAGGAGTTCTACGAGCGGGTCCTGGTGGGTTACGGAGACGACTCGGTCGCGGAGCTCGCCGGCGCGCACGTCGCCGTCGAACGCACCTCGACGCTGGCGGCCAAGGCGCTCGAGGACAGCCGGATCGGCATCTCACCGCTCGAGAAGTCGACGCGCTACGTCCGGTTCGACCGTCCCGGCCCAGACGGCCGCTATCTCTTCTATCGCGGCCCGGAGCTCGCCCATGCCGACTACGAGCCTGCGGCAGATGCGCTGTTTGCCGCCTACAGCGAAATGGTCGAGCCGGTCACCGAGGCGATCCGAAAACGGTTTCCGATCGAGACGGGCGAGACCGACCGGGCCTGGAAGTCGGCGACCAGGGCCAAGGCGCTCGACCTCCTGCGCGGGCTGCTCCCCGCCGGGGCTCTGACCAACCTCGGCCTGTTCGGCAACGGCCGGGCATTCGAGTACCTGATCACGAAGATGGCGGCGCATGAGCTGCCGGAGTGCCGGCAGCTTGCTTCCGACCTGCACCGCGAGCTCGCCCTCGTCATCCCCGCCTTCGTCAAGAGAGCGCTCGACGAACGGTACGGCCGCCCAGCGGCCGACCGCATGGCGAAGACTCGGGCCAGGATCATGGACCTCGCCCGTCGCGGCGATCCTGGGCCGGCTGCCGGACCGAGCGTGAAGCTCGTTGAGCACGACCCGGACGCCGAGCGGAAGGTGGTGGCCGCGGCGCTGTTCCCACACTCCGACGCGAGCCTCGACGAGCAGGGCGGTGACCCGGCGGAGGTCCTCGAGGCTCTGCTGGGCGATCGGGCCAACCGCCGCCAGCGCGCGCCGCGGGCGCTCGAGCACGCCCAGTACACATTCGAGATCGTCGCCAACTTCGGCGCGTATCGAGACCTGCATCGCCACCGCATGCTCACGCAGGACCGCCAGCTGCTGGGCACGGCGCTCGGCTTCGACCTTCCGCCAGGCCTGGCCGACCTCGGGATGGCAGACCGCTTTGCCCGCGCCCTGGAGGCGGCCGCCGGCGTCCATGCGAGGCTGGAGCGCGACGCCGGCCCGGCGCTGGCCCAGTACATCGTGCCGCTCGCCTTCCGCGTCCGCTGGTACTTCCGGGCGAACCTGCGCGAGGTCTACCACCTGTGCGAGCTCAGGACCACCCCGCAGGGCCACCCCGATTACCGCTTGGTGGCGCAGGAGATGTTCCGGCGCATCGAGGAAGTTCATCCCCGGCTGGCCCGCTACGCCCGGTTCGTCGACCTGGGGTCGGGCGACGAGCTGGAGCGGCGAAAGTCGGAGCAAAAAATCGACGATAAGTTGAACGCGCTCGATCAACGCGTGAGATAGTTACGCTCCATTGTCTGTCGTAGGAGAAGGAGTGGTGGTCGTGCAGAAAGGAGTGGTGATTGTGAGCGAATTGATGGTGCCACGCGGCCCCGAACGCCGTAACGGCGACAGGCGTGCATGGGTGGAACGGAGGTATGCGGAGCGGCGCGACCCGGTGCGCGCGAGCGCGGGCCGCCGGGGGGTCTTTCCATTCGACCGGCGGATCGCCGAGCGCCGCATGCTCGAGCGCCGCGAAGGCTGGCTCCAGGCCCAGGCGCAATAGCCTCGGCCCGGCCGGCGCTGATCGTCCACGGCGGAGCCGGGCCGGTCCCCGAAGGGGAGCTTGCCTTCCGCCAGGCGGCCGTCGAACGGGCACGCGACGCCGGCTGGTCTGAGATCGGCGGCGGAGCGCTGGCCGCCGTCTTGGCCGCCGTCCGGCTGATGGAGGACGAGCCGCTGCTCAACGCCGGGATCGGCGCCTGCCTCAACCTTGACGGGGTCGTGGAGCTCGACGCGGGAGTGATGGAAGGGGCCGAGCTGCGGGCGGGTGGGGCCGCCGGGCTCAAGGACGTGCGCCATCCGATCGATCTCGCCGCCGAGGTCATGCGCGACGGCCGGCACGTTCTGCTCGCGGGCGATGGAGCATCGCGCTTCGCGCGCGAGCACGGAGTCGAGATGTGCGACCCGGCGATCTTCATCACCGATCGCAAGCGGCAGGAGCTCCAGCACGGCGCCGATACAGTTGGCGCCGTGGCTCGCGATTCGGACGGACGCCTTGCTGTCGCGGTGTCCACCGGAGGCATCAACGGCAAGCTGCCGGGCCGGATCGGCGATTCGCCGGTTCCCGGCGCCGGGTTCTACGCCGACGATCGATTTGGGGCTGTCTGCGGTACCGGCAAAGGAGAGGCCTTCCTCCGGCTGGCGCTGGCGCGGCTGATGGTGGTCGAGCTCGAGCATGGTATGGACGCCGCGGCGGTCGCCCGTGGAGCGGTGGCGATGCTAGGGAAGGCGATGAAAGCCCATGGTGGAGTGATCGTGATCGCCCGCGAGGGGGCGCCGGAGGCCGCCTTCAACACGCCGGCGATGCCCTTCGCGATCGCCTACTAGATGGACTCGGCCAACACCGGCGAGCTTGTCGCCCTCGCGCTCAAGCGCGCCGGCGTAAGTCACCTGTTCACGCTCAACGGGGGCCATATCTGGCCGATCCTCACGGGCGCGACCGAGCACGGCATCCGGATCATCGACGTGCGCCACGAGCAGTCCGCCGCGTTCGCGGCCGAGGGCTGGGCGAAGGTCACCCGGCAGGTCGGCGTCGCCGCGGTAACCGCCGGGCCCGGAGTGACGAACTCGGCGACCGCGCTCGCCCAGGCACAGTCGGGCGACAGCCCGATCTTCGTGATCGGCGGCCGCGCTCCAGAGGCGCGGTGGGGCATGGGCTCGCTGCAGGAGATGGACCACGTCGAGGTCGTACGCAGCCTGACCAGGAAGGCTGTGACCCTCGGGTCGCCGGAAGAGGCTTACGGACTCGCGGCGGAGTGCATGCGGACGGCGCTGAGCCGGCGCACCGGTCCGACGTTCATGGACGTCCCACTCGACGTCTTCTTCGGAGCCGCCGACGTGCCGGAAGCCACCGAGCACCTCACCCCGGACCTCGGACCGCCACCAGATCTGGACCTGGTCGAGCGCGCCGCCCGGTTGATCCGCGAAGCCGAGCGGCCCGCGGTGATCGCGGGCGGCAGCGTGTGGTGGGCGCACGCAGAGTCCGAGCTCAAGGCCCTGGTCGAGACGGCCCACCTGCCTCTGTCGGTCAACGGCATGGCCCGCGGCATGCTGCCGCCCGGCCATCCGCTGTTCTTCCCGCGGGCTCGTGGACCGGCCCTGGGCGAAGCGGATCTCATCCTCGTGGTCGGGGCACTGCTCGATTTCCGGCTCAACTACGGTCAGCCTCCGGTCTTCGCGGAAGACGCGCGCCTGGTCTACCTCGACGTCGACGGCTATCGCAAGCCGCGGCCGGCCGAGGTTGCGATCTACGGCGACCTGAAGGCGGCGCTGGCGGCCCTGGTCGTGGCCGTCCGTGGCACGCCCGAGCGCGCTTCGTGGCTCGAAAGGCTTCGCGAGGCGGAGGCGACCTCGCGGCGGCGGGACGAGGCCATGACGAGCTCCGACTCGTCGCCGGTGCATCCGGCGCGGCTGATCGCCGAGGTCGACCGCTTCTGCAACCCCGAGGCGATCATCGTCGGTGACGGCGGAGATTTCGTCTCGTTCGCCGGACGCCTCATCGAGCGGCCCGAGCCGGGGCTGTGGATCGACCCTGGCCCGTTCGGGAGCCTGGGTTCGGGGCCGGGTTATGCGATGGCCGCCAAGCTCGCCCACCCGGACCGCCAGGTGGTGCTGCTCTCAGGCGATGGGGCTTTCGGCTTCTCCGCGATGGAGTTCGACACCATGGTGCGTCACAAGATTCCGGTCGTCTGCGTCGTCGGCAACAACGGTATCTGGGCGCTGGAGAAGCACCCGATGCTAAGCATGCTGGGCGTCAGCATTGCGGCAGACCTGGGGAACCGGACCCGCTACGACAGGGTGGTCGAGGCGCTGGGCGGTTACGGTGAGATGGTGGACCGTCCGGACCAGATCAAGCCTGCCCTGGAGCGCGCGTTCGCGTCGGGTCTGCCGGCGTGCGTCAACGTAATTTGTGATCCTGGCGCGGAATATCCGCGATCATCTGTGTTGATGTGAGCGCCGCCCAGCTGAAGCCCCTCGTAGAAGCGGACGAATGGCGCACCGCCCAGTCGCAGTTTGACGAGGCCGCCGAGATCATCAAGCTCGAACCGTGGCTGCGCGAGGTCCTGCGCGAGGTGCAGCGCGAGTTCACATGCAACTTCCCCGTGAAGATGGACAGCGGCCATATGCGCATGTTCACCGGGTACCGCGTGCAGCACAACATCAATCGCGGCCCGGCGAAGGGCGGGATCCGCTACCACCCTGACGTCTCGTTGAACGAGGTCAAGGCGCTCGCCATGTGGATGACATGGAAGTGCGCCGTGGTCAACATTCCGTTCGGCGGCGCCAAGGGCGGCATCATCGTCAACCCGAAGGAGCTCTCTCTCAACGAGCTCGAGCATATGACGCGCCGGTTCGCGACCGAGATCTCGATCCTCATCGGCGCCGACCGCGACATCCCCGCTCCCGACGTCAACACCGACGGGCAGACGATGGCCTGGATCATGGACACGCTGTCGATGCACCTCGGCTACTCGGTGCCGGCCTCNNCAGGGCTTCGGCAACGTCGGCAGCATCAGCGCGAAGCTCCTCGAGGAGTCCGGCTGCACGATCGTCGCGGTGTCAGAGGATTACGGAGGCATCTACAACCCGCTTGGCCTTTCGATCAAGCGCGTGCTCGAGTACCGCGCGCGAGAGAAGACCTTGAGAGGCTTTCCTGGCGCGCAGGAGATCGGCAACCAGGACCTGCTCGGCGTCGACTGCGACCTTCTCGTCCCGGCCGCGATCGGCAACCAGCTCACGTCGCGCAACGCGCGTGACGTCAAGGCGAAGCTGATCGTCGAGGGCGCCAACGGGCCCACGACTCCTGAGGCCGACGCGATCTTTCGCGAGCGCGACATCTTCGTCGTGCCGGACATCCTCGCGAACGCGGGCGGCGTCACCGTTTCCTACTTCGAGTGGGTGCAGGACCTGCAATCCTTCTTCTGGTCCGAGCACGAGGTCAACCAGAAGCTGAAGGCGATCCTCTCCCGGGCGTTCTCGGAGGTGCTGAAGACCAAGCTCGAGAAGAAGGTCGATATGCGCATGGCGGCGTACTGCCGCGCCGTGGCACGCGTCGCGGGCGCCACGAGAGAGCGCGGCCTCTACCCGTAGGCCTACAAGACGTACCAAGGGACGCTGAGTTCGTAGATCACAGTGAATTCGGTTGATCGATCGCTCTTCACGTACTCGAAGTTGTCAGTTGGCACAAACCCCAGTTGGAAGGTCTCGCGGAATCCGCGCTTCCACCATCGCCCCGTACCAAACGGTCCCTGGTCGGACCAGCCGCTCGATCCGAGTTGTGATTGGTACCAAGCCGTGATGTCCGCGGGTGAGGAGTCGGCCCCCAGCACAGTGGTGACGGAAGCGGGATTGCCAGGCTCGACGATGTTGTTTGGAGTCATTTCCTCGGAGTAAGTCACGAGCCGCGTCGAGTCGGGGTAAGAGAGGTGAGAGTCGGGATGGCTCTTCAGCTCTGATGCGGCTACCAGCCGGAGCAATGGATACCCATCCGGACCGGGCATGAACTGGTATGCGGCAAGAAGACCGGCTATCAGCAGCGCAGCCCAGATTGGAACGGCGTATTTGACAGCCAGGCTGCGCACTGTTTCAACAGTGTGCCGATTACAACGCCGGTTGCAGTGCTTCGATCAGATCTCTCTCGTTCTGAAGCTCCAGATGCTCAGCGCCAGCATCAGGCCGAACCACACGACCACCCAGGCGAGGAACGGAAGCGGTGGTGGGTCGACGGCGGCGAACGGGTTGGCGCGGCCGACCGTCCCCGCGGCTCGGAGCGTGGCGAGGAATGCGTCAGGCTCCATCGCGTAGATCGCGCCGCGCCACAGCAGGTCGGTCGGCAGGATGAGGTGGCTGAACACACCCACGTTCTCCACCGCCTGGTTCTGCAGCCCGGTGCCGACGTCTCCGACGACGCCGCCGATCCATCCCATCAGCCACGCGACGAGGGCGATGACTCCGCCCGTGATGCCCGAGAGTCGAGTCGAAAGTAGAAGGCCGAGCGACAAAAGGGCCAGGCCTTCGGCTCCCACGTACAGCACAAGCTGGATGGGGTGCGGGGGCACGTACCCGGTCGCCCAGTCGACGGCAGCGATCTCGAGGAACGCGGAGCCGGCGGCATAGATCGCGACCAGGACACCCAGCCCGAGCCACTTTCCAATCACGACCTCGCTGCGGCGCACAGGGCGCGCGAGGATCGACAGCAGCAGGCCGCTTTCCACCTCGCTCGAGATCAGCGGCCCAGCAACCACCGCTGCGCTCAGGGCCAGCACGCCGCTGTACATGAAGGTGACGACGATCAGCAGCTGCGAGGTGATCAGCGCGACCTGCTCTGGGGGAAGGGTCGAGCCGGACGAGTTGGTCACCGTGGTGATCTTGCGAAAGCCCCACGCGGAAAACCCGACCACGATCAAGGTGAGGATGATCAGCGCGAGGATGAGCCGCCTGCGCGACGTCTCCTGAACGGTGAGCCGGGCGATGACCAGTGTCGGGGGCATTACTTTTCCTCCTCCTCGAGGAGCTGAAGGAAGCGATCTTCCAGCGTCTGGTGCCTTGGCGAGACCTCGAACACGTTGCCGCCCAATCCGACGATCTCGGCCACCAGCTCTGGCACGCGGTCGGGCTTGAGGTTGGTGAAGGTCAGCTGGTCTCCCTCGTCGTCGATGTTTCCAAAGCTCGCGAGCCTGGCTTTCTCCGCGTCATCGAGACCGGTCACCCGCACCTTGACCGCCGTCCCGCTGAGCAGCTCATCCATCGTCCCGGATGCGATCACCCGGCCGTGGTCCACCACCGCCACGCGGTCACATACCTGCTCCACCTCGCTGAGCAGGTGCGAGTTGAGAAATACCGCGGTGCCGCGCGATGCAAGGCCGCGGATGATCTCGCGCACATCGTGGCGGCCAACCGGGTCGAGCGCCGAGGTCGGTTCGTCGAGGAAGACCAGCTCGGGCTCCCCCAGCAGCGCGGCGGCCAGCCCGAGCCGCTGCTGCATGCCCTTCGAAAAAGTGCTGACGCGATCTTCAGCGCGCTCCGTCAGGCCGACCGTCTCGAGCGCCGAGGTGATCTCGTCCTTCCAGCTCGAGCGGGGCAGCGGAGCCAGCTCGCAGTGAAGGGCGAGCACCTCACGGGCCGAAAGCCAGCCCTGGTACCGGAAGAGCTCCGGCAGGTAGCCGATCCGGCGTCGCGTCTGGAGGTCGCCGATCGGCCGGCCCAGGAGCCACGCTTCGCCGGAGGTGGGCTTGAGGAGGCCGAGCAGGAGCTTGACCGCGGTCGTCTTGCCGGCGCCGTTGGGTCCCAGGAATCCGAAGACCTCGCCACGCGGTACGGTCATCGACAGCCCGGCCAGCGCGCTGGTGCGCCCGAAACGCTTCGAGAGGTTCACCGTCTCGATGGCCGGTGAACCGGCAGCCGCCCCCAGGGGAGCGGCTGCTACTTGTTCGATTACATCAGTCACGAGTGCAGGCTATAACGCCTGCTCAGGTCAATTGGTTAGCGACGTTGACGGCGTCATCGCGCTTGATGGTGCCGACGACTCCGTACACGACTCCGTTCTTGATCCAGATCGCGCCGGCGCCGACGCCGGTGTTGTCGCCGAGCGCCAGGCCCTGGACGCCCTGGATCGTCACTGCCGACGAGGTGGCGAACTGGACCGGGATCGGTATCGGCAGCGTCGTGCTGGGATCGCCGATCGCCTTGATCGCGGCTTTCAGCTCTGCCGAGATGCCCGGCTGGGACAGCAGGTAGTTCTCCAACTGCACCACGGTCACCTGAGACGACGTGGCCACTGGCGCGGTCGTTTCTCCGACGATCAGCTGCGGAAGGTTCGCCTGGGTAATGTCCGAACCGGCGGCCGGCTTGGTGATGTTGCCGTAAATCTCAGCCACCGCCGGACCAACGGTCACCGTGAGCTGCGCGCCATCCATGCCGGCCGGTAGCGCGGGCAATGTCTTGCCGGCTTGCGCCGCTGCAGCGGCAGCCTTGTCCTTGCTGAATGTGAAGACGGCGGTCGCCTGACCCATCGCCGCGTAGGTCACGGTCGACGAGACGCCGGTTGGCAGCGTCGCCACCTTGGGCACCGGCAGCCCGGAGATGGTGTGCGCATCGTCCGCGCTGGTTGCGATCTGTGGCTGCGGCTGCTTCGTCCACGAGATGGTTCCGTAGGCGCTGAGCTGCGACAGCGCCTGCATGTCCGCCAACGTCACGGGGACCGGCGTGAGCGTCTGGGGCGTGAAGGTGTTGCTGTCCTGCGCGATCGCGGTGACCAGCAGTGCGATCGCCGCGACAGCAGTCGCGAAGGCGAGCACCACCGGCCGGGATCCAGGCCGCATCACGGGGAGCCGGAACCCGAACCTCGGGCGTCCCGCAGGCGCGGTACGCACCCGGTTGAACGCAGAAGCGATGTCGACCTTCAGCTCCGGCGCGGTCAGCAGGCTCGAGATGGCGCGAGCGTCCCCGGATACCGTGCTGTACCGGGCCTTGCAGTCCGCGCAGCTTTCGAGATGGCGTGCGTCAGCGCCGCCATGAGCGTCCGGTTCGTCCACCATCCGCCGCAAAGTTCCGTCAGAGAGATGTGCCACTTGTGACCTCCTTGCGCAGAGCGGCTTCCGCGCGCCTCAACAATGTTCCGACCTGACCGATACCGACGCCGAGCGCCTGGGCGACCTC
>PLYZ01000095.1 GCA_003151935.1 Candidatus Dormiibacterota bacterium
CCCGCATGGCGGGGAGGTGAATGCTCGCTCGCCCTCCCGCATGGCGGGGAGGTGAATTGCTGTCGAGGACTAGGTCAGCTCTCCTGGTAGGTATTCCATCACCGCCAGCGCCGGCGCTCGGGTCAGCAGCGAGACTCCTTCGAGCAGGTACCCGATGTATCCGGCGGCGCTCGGGAGCGCCGTGGGCGGGATCACCCGCTTTGGCGCCCGCACCTCCCGCACCGGTGCGGTGTCCGGCAGGCCGGCCAGGGTCCGCGCCTTGCGCACGGCCGCGTCGAAGCCGCCCAGCTCGTCCACCAGCTTTCGCTCGAAGGCCTGGCGGCCGGTCCACACACGGCCCGCGGCGATCGGGTGCACTTCTTCCGGCGTCATGTTCCGCGCCTTGGCCACGACGTTCAGGAACAGGAGGTAGATGCGGTCGATCTGACCTTTTACTATCACCCGTTCCTCCTCGGTGAACGGCTTAGCGTCGCTCTCCAGGTTCACGTGCTGCCCGAACGCGACCGTCTCGCGGTTGAACATGAGCTTCGACCACATGCCGCCCGTCACGATCTTTCCCGTCAGCACTCCGATCGAGCCGGTGAGGGCGCCCGGCCGGGCGACGATCCATCTGGCCGGCGTCGAGACCCAGTACCCGCCGGATCCTGCGATAGGACCCATGGCGACGACCAGCGGTTTGCGCATTGCAATCACGTGTAGCGCCTGCCGCATCGCCTCGGAGGCGGTCGCCGAGCCGCCTCGCGAGTTGACGTAGACGACCACCGCCGCCGCGCGCTTGTCGCCCGCGATCGCTCGCGCCGCCTGCACCACGGTCAGGTCGCCGGCGCGATCATCGCCGAGCAGCGGAATCGGGATCGGCGGCTTGACCGGCAGCCCGCCCGAGCGCCCGTCGATGATCGTGCCTTCGATCCGGAGCACCGCCACGTACTTTCGAGCGCGAAATCTCGGCGCCGAGGATCGCATCTTGGCGCTCGCCCGTTCCCAGGTCCCGATCGACACCGGAGCATCGGAACCCTGCGCGAGGCGCTCAGCCAGCTGCTCTTCCGGCAGCACGGCGTCGACCACTCGCCCGTCCAGTGCGGTGTCGTCGGTGTACGGGGAGGCGTCGACCAGCCCCTGCGCGCCCTTTTCGTCAAGCACGCGGCCCTTGCCGATCGCGCTCAAAAGCTCCTTGTGCTGGGAGTCGAGCAGCCACGTCACCTGCTCTCGCAGCTCGTCCGACATCTCCGACTTCGTGAGGGTGTCGGCGGCCGACTTGTAAGGCGAGATCTGCACGAAGTCGGCTTCGATGCCGAATCTCGCCAGCCCATCTTTCAGAAACATTCCCGTGCTCGCAAAGCCGAGCGGCTGGACCGTCCCGGTAGGCATGAGCAGGATCTCGTCGCACGCGCACGCCAGGTAGTAGGTCCCGGTGGTGTAGAAGGGCGCCCACGCCACGACCCGCCGGCCTGACTGGCGGAGCCTGGCGACGAGCTCTCTCAGGTCCTGCAGCGTCGCCATCGGCATGCCCACGGGGCGGAGGTGCAGGACCACGCCCTTGATCCGTGGATCGTTCGCGATCAGATCGAACTGCTCGCCAAGCTCCTTAACGCTCAGGCGCGGTCGGGAGGTGAACCGCTGCCACAGCCGCCGTGGCGGATCCGGGAGCGCCGGCAGGTCGCTCTCGAGCACGAAGATGACGTGGTCAGGCGGCCGGCCCAGCGAACGGCGGACGCTCGAGATCAGCCACCAGAGATATCGAAACGGAAAAAGGATCATGCCCCGGACAAGGTTACGGGGTAGCCGTGCTCAGACTACTTTGGACACCTCGAGGTGCTCGTCCATCTGGTGGCTCAGCCGGGTCGCGCCGTACTCCTGCCCTACGTGCTGGTGATACGGCACGCCGGTGAAGAGGTGATGGCTGCGAGTCGGTATGTCCGCGCCGGCGGCCCACTCCTTGCGCTGCAGCGCCATGTAGCCCTCCTCCTGGTCGTGCTTCAGGTCGCGCAGCAGCACCGACATGCCGTGTCCGGCGGCGTGCTGCAGGGCGAGGGTGATGAAGATGAAGCCGACGCCCAGCTCGCCAAGGTCGTCCCAGGTGATCGGGTTCTTCTCGTTGTGCCACTTGAACGATGACGAGTAGTTGAAGGCAAACCGGGCCTTCGGAAACCGCTTGCGAATCTCCGCGCAGAACTTCTCTGTCGGCCCGCGCTCGGCGGTGGGGAACTCGCACCACAGGAGGTCGGGAACCCCGCTGTCCAGGTACCGCAGCCCACGGTCGATCGCCAGCTCGATCCCTCGCTTCGACTCAGGCGCCTCGCTCGCCGACACGCCATCGGTGCGCGCGATGATGACGAAGTCCGGGTGTCCAAGGTCGTCCGCCGCGGCGCGCATCATCTTGAGCTTGCCGACGAACTCGTCAGCCGAGATCAGTGCTTTCCCGGCGATGTGACCGCAGCGCTTCGGCATCACCTGGTCCTCGAGGTGGGCGGCCGCCACTCCGGCTCGCACGTACAGCTCGACCGTGCGCTGCACGTTGAACAGGTTTCCGTACCCTGCGTCCATGTCCACCACGACCGGCGGAATCTCGAGGTGGACCGGTGGTACCTCTTTCTCTGGGTCGCCTGTCGCCATCGTCAGCTGGAACTTGCGAAGCGCGCTCACGGTGCGCCGTGCGCCGTCGGCGATCTCGACCGATGAGTAGAGGTCCATGTCGGTGGTGCCGAGATGGCCGATGGCGAAGGAGTAGCCGCTGAAGTAGACGGCGTCGAAGCCGTGGTACATGACGAGCTCCGCGCCCATCGGGTCGTACACGCCCGGCCCGAAGACGTAGGGTTTGCTCGCAAGCAGGCGGCGCAAGCGCTTGCTCGGATCCTCGTTGCGCGACGCCGGGACTTTCAAACCCTGCGGCAGCAGGGGCGTGGAGACAAGGTCCATCAGGTCCTCCTTTCGAGCTCAGATTTCTAAACGCGCCAGGCGAAAGGGTCTACTCGTTCTCGTGGTCGCAGTTGCACGGTTCGGGGCACTCGCACTCGTGTGCAGAAGGCTCCGTCTCGAGTTCCGGCGACCGATCGTTTCCGTCCATGAGCCAGAAGCTATCAAGGACTTCGTCATAAGTCCAATTGATAGATTTGATAAAAGCTATCGAGAAATCCGATGTACGAAATGGGTCAGGTGCGCGCTTCTATCAGCTCCAGAAACGCGGCCACGATGCCTTCGGGCTCGCCTGCATCCCTGCGCCGGAACACCACGAGCGACTGGTGCATGGGCGGCGCATCGCTCATGGCGACGACCGACAGGCTGCCGCCCGCCGCCTCGCGCGCCACGGCGGTGGCCGGCAGCAGGGCAACTCCGAGGCCTCTTTCCACCATCTTCTTGGCGGCTTCGATCGAGTCGAGCTCCATCAAGCCTCGCAGCTTCACACCGGCGGACAGAAAGGCGCCCTGAGTGATCTCGTAGTAGCTCGACGTGCGGTCGAACATGATCAGCTTCTCGGCCGCGACCTCCGCCATCGGGACGTCCTTCCGTTTGGTGAACGGATGATCCGGCGCGCAAACGAGGACGAGCACCTCGGTGTGAAACGGTCGCAGCTCCAGGTCCGGATGGCGGATGGTTCGCCCCAGGCCGAGCTGGACCTCATCGCGCACCACAAGCTCGACGACGTCCTCGGAATGACCGGTCCGCACCGACACCTCGACCCTGGGGTGCCTGGCCACGAACCGCTCCAGGAGCTCCGGCAGGACATAGGTGCTCACCGCCGGAGCTGCAGCGATCATCAGATGGCCGGCCGATGCCGTCATCACCTGCTCGAGCGCCTCCCGGCCGTCGACGAGAGCCCGCAGCGCCCGCTCGGCATAGGGGATCCAGGCCCGCCCGGAATCGGTCAGCCGCATGCCGTGCGGCGTGCGCAGGAAGAGGGCGGTCCCGAGCTCTCGCTCCAGGCCGTGCAGGCGCGCGGTCAGGGTTGGCTGGGTGATGAAGAGGACTTCGGCGGCCCGGCTGACGCTGCCCCTGCGGGCCACTTCGAGGAAGCCCTCGACCTGCACCAGCTGAATTCCGCTGGGCTTTCCGTTACGTGATTCGTCTATGGCCACGGCCTTGGCCACAAATTCTATCTATGGGGCGGGGGATTTCACCTCCCCGCTCGCCGGGGAGGTCGGCCGAAGGCCGGGTGGGGGTGTGGGAAAGCGCTAAGTCGGGGGTTTTCGCAGCAGCACGGCTGCCGCCCATATCGACAGCGCCCAGACCGGCCCCATCGTGATCACGAAAGGACGGATGGTGTCGCTGGCCGAGTTGGAGTTGCGGTCGAACGCCTCAAATACCAGGACTGTGCCGTAGAGCAGGATCGCCAGGGCGACAAAGACTCCGCCGGCCGTGGACCACTTCATGGCCAGGGCAACGGCCGATGACTGTTGCGAGTTACGGAATGATGAGGCCGCACTCGGACGTTCTAGTTGGTATGAACGTACTTTTCGGATTCCACATGCCCAATTTCACGTATCCCGGTGTCCCGAAGGACCGCCTTTTCGATCACGTGGTCGAGCAGGCGAAGGCGGCCGAGAAGGCCGGCTTCGACCTCGTGACCGTCATGGACCACTTCTATCAAATCCGCGGGCTCGGTCCGGAGACGGAACCGATGATGGAGGCGTACACGACTTTGGGGGCGCTTGCGGCGAGCACGTCACGCGTGAAGCTCGGCACGCTCGTGACCGGCGTGACCTACCGCAACCCGGCGATCCTCGCCAAGCAGGTGACGACGCTCGACGTCATTTCCAAAGGTCGCGCAATCCTCGGCATCGGCGCCGCCTGGAATGAGGACGAGCACAAGGGCTACGGCGTCGAGTTTCCGCCCATCGGCCAGCGCATGGACCGTCTCGACGAAGCGCTGACCATCGCGAAGCTGATGTTCACCCAGGATCGACCGTCGTTTGAAGGCAAGTACTACAAGATCGATCGCGCGCTCAACGTACCGCGGCCCGTGCAGCCGGGAGGCCCGAAGATCCTGATCGGCGGCACCGGCGAGCGGCGAACGCTGCGGCTTCTCGCCCAGCACGGCGATATCGGCCACTGGTTCGGCGGGCCGATCGAGGAGCTGAACCGAAAGAAGCAGATCTTCTATGAGCACTGCGAGGCGGTCAAACGGGATCCTTCGGAGGTGCAGCTGACTCTCGGCGTCGGCCTGGTCCTCGTCGAAAACGAAAAGGATGGCGTCCCAATCCTCGACAGCCTCACGCCGGAGCGGCGGGCAATGGTCAAGGTCACCACGGTGCCCCAGGCTGCGGAGCTGATCGGCCAGTACCTGGACGCCGGCTTCACCGGCTTCACGTTCAATAACAACATCTACTCGACAGACGAGTCGATCGCGCGCGCGGGCGAGCTGATCAAGCTGGTCAACTCGAAAACCCACGCAACGGTCTAACCTCCGCACCGCAAAACGCCACGGCCTAACCTCCCCACCTTGGTGGGGAGCTCGGGCCCCAGCGCAAAACCCACGTCACGGCCTAACCTCCCCACCTTGGTGGGGAGCTCGGCTCCCCACCCTGTGGGGAGCTCGGCGCTGCCCGAAGGGCACCGCCGTGAGGGGCGCCTTAGCCTGTCCTACGTCTTGTAGATGAGCTCCCCAGCCCGCACCGGCACCGTCAAAAAATTCTCCGGTGGGGCGAGCGGGCACGCCCACCGCGGGCTGTAGGCGCACGAGGCGTTGTAGGCGTAATTGAAGTCGATGGTCACGTCGCTGGAGCCGGGAGTGATCTCCAGCACCAGCCCGTCCGTGTCCTTCGCGGTGTCGAACAGATAGCGCCCGCCGCCGTAGGTCTCGCGACCGGAGGTGCCGTCGCGAAAGGGGACGAAGAGTCCGCCCGCGTACTGGACAAGGCTGAGGACCGTCAGCCCGCATTCCTGGCCGTGCAAGCGGAACACCAGGCGGCCGGCTCTCCGGTAGCGAACCGCGCCGTCGTCGCCGCCGGTGTCGATGAGCAGCTCCGATCCCTCGCCCTGCTCGAGGCGCGCGTCCACGCGATAGGCGGGGTCGTGCGGATAGTAGCGAAGGCCGGCGAATGAGCTCCGGCCGTCGGGCTCGATCGGCGACTGCGGGTGTGACCGGAAGAGCTCGTCGCGTCCACGCCTGAACCGCTTGAGCGTGTCGAGACCGGTGATCCGGTACAGATCGCCGACGCGGCGCCGCCAGTCGACGAGGTCCAGCAGGACCTGCCCGTCAGCGGCCATCAACCGGCACTGCGCCCGCTTCGGCCGAGGTGAGCTTGTAGGCGGCATGGGGCGGCAGGCTGGCGAGCGCCTGGTGCACGTCGTCTTCGGTCGCGTCCGTCACCGAGAGGACGTAGCGATGGGTGTGTGGATCGGCGACCTCGGTTACCGAGACGACCTCCGCCACCGAGGCGACCTCCGCCACCGAGGCGACCAGGGCGGCAGCGACGGGCGCCGGCTCGGGTGCGACTTTTGGTGGACGCGCGGCTGCGTCTGCCCTCAGCACCCTCCAGTGATAGAAGCCGACCCCTGCGGCCACGAGGATCACCGCAAGGTAATGGCCGACATCCAGGTTCGCGCTGTCGCTGAGCGTGGGGTGCGCGCTGAAGAGCTGGCGCAGCAGGGCGGCGAGCATTCCCACGCCGGCCCCCAGGATCACGAGCACGCTGACCAGCAGCGAGGCCCAGACGTAAAGACGCCGGGGCAGCGACTGGCGATCGGCCGCCCACGGTGCCTGGCGCCAATGCGCCAGCCACACCGCGACGCCGGCGACCAGGAGTGTGGCCCAGAGGCTGACCGGGTTCTTCCAATCGCCGGCGGTGACTCCGATGATCGGCGCCTCCACCTGCTCGGCGAGGGTCCACAGCAGTCCTCCCGCGCCGATCGCCCAGGCTCCGAGCGAGACGAGCGCGGCGAGGTTGGTGTAGAGCCGGCGGATGCCCGCCTGGCGATCGGCCTCCTGGGCACTGGCGTCTTTGGCCAGCCGGCGCCGCATGAAAAACCAGGCCGGTCCATACACCACCAGCAGGGACGCCGGCGCCGCCAGTGCCCCAAGGATGTCGTTTCCGGCGCCGCCGGGGTTGTCCACGCCAAGCGCTCGCGCCAGCCCGTAGTAGAGGATCTGGCTCGCGCCGAACAGGGCGACGGTGATGCTGACCGCCACCGCGATGAAGCCCTGCAGCGCGCGAAGTGTGGAGTGGCGGTCGTCCGCGACGTGGTTCTGCGCGACCGTGCGCGCGTGGAAACCCCACACCAAGAGGCCCGCGATGAGCAGGCCGGCGGCATCACCGATGTACAGGCCGTAGCCGAGCGGGCTCTGGACCGACTTCAGCCAGACGACCTGAATGAGGCTGCTCGCACCGCTCAACATCACGAGCAGCCCGACGAGCAGGGCGACGTACATGTACCAGCGGCGCAGGGTGGCGGACGCGCCCGTCTCGCCGACCGCCGCGCGATCGCGTGCCGCGATCCGGAAGTGGAAGGCCCAGATCGCCAGGAAAACGAGCGTGACCCATCCTGCCTGCGAGGTCGCCAACCAGCTCTGGCTCGCCGGGCATGAGCTGATGATCACGGGGACGCCACCTTTCTGAAGCGGCGCGTAGCCGGTGATTGCGCAGGCATCGATGAGCGGGCGTAGGAGGTCGCCTACCGCGATCGCAAGCGCGACCAGGGCGCCGATCGCGCTTCCGAGGCTTGCCCAGTAGAGGTACAGGCGACGGATCGCTGAGGCCCGCTCGTATGGATCGCGCATCGCGTACCGGCGCGCGAACAAGAAATGCACTCCCCACACGGGCAGCGCGACCAGGGTCATCGCGGTGAAGGCCGCCAGCTGCGTCCGGCTGTCCTGAGCGGATGGATCGTTGAAGACGAAGAGCAGGACGGTGGTGCCGAGGAGTGTGAGCCCGGCGGCCAGGAGGCCGAGGCCGGCGGCGCTCACCAGGTAGAGGTAGAGGCGCCGCAGAATCATGGCCCGAACCGTACTACCATGCGCGGGTGATCTCTCAAGAGTTGCTCGAAATCCTGGCGTGTCCGAAATGCCACACCAAGGTGGAGTTCAAGGAGCCGGACCAGCTGCGCTGCCCGAGCTGCAAGGTCCTTTATCCCATCGTCGACGGCATCCCCGTGATGCTGATCGAAGAGGCGAAGCCGGAATAGCTGGCTAGCGTGGCAGGGGCGGCCGGGTTACCCCGGCCGCGGATCCGCTACACATTTGCCACCCCTTCGTCGTGTGGAGTGACAAATCAGAACGATCCCATCCAAAGGGAGGGTGTAGGGGCGCGAATCCGGCCGGTGCTCTCGCCGGAAAATGCGATTGCCGTGCGCGGCCGTTGAGCGCCCCGTAGTAGAGGGAACCGTAGGTTCCCTCTACTACCTACGCTGCGCAGGCGTACCGGCTGGTGTCTACTGCAGAGGGGTGCGATTGGGCGTCCTTGATGTCGCCCGCGATCTCGCTGTTGGCCAGGGCGTAGGCCTGGTTCGGGTCACCCGCCGAGGTCGCGAACACCAGTCCGATCACATGTCCGTCGAGGTCGACCAGAGGCCCGCCTGAGTTACCTGGGCGAACCCTGGCCTGGATCACGAGGATCTGCCGTGTGACGAGGTTGGCGTTGTAGATGTCGCGTCCTTCCGCTGCAACCTGTCCGTCGACGACTGCCGGGGAGGTTGCCTCCGGGCCACCGCCCGGGTAGCCGATCGCGGCGCCCGTGGTCCCTCGACTGGCGGTCCCGGAGGCCAGCGCCGCCGCCCTGTACTCCGGCACGTAGAGCACGGCAACATCTCGTTCCGGATCGAAGAAGATGACGGTCGCCTGCATCTCGGCAAGGCCCGGCGCCTCGATCGTGTGCGCGCTCGTGCCCGAGACGACGTGGGCGTTGGTGACGATGTATCCGGGGCCCACCGGAAACCCGCTGCCCGTCACCATGCCGCCGCAGCCGAGGCTTGCAACCTTGACCACCGATTGCCTCGCCTGTATGACCCCTGGTGTGTCGACAGCGGCCGGGACCGGCAATGGCGCCGGCAGCGAGCCCGGCTCGAGGCCCGCGAACACCGGCGAGAAGTTGACGCCCGACAGGATTCCCTCGACGCTGGCGAGAAAGGCCGGCGGCCTGGGAGCCGCGTTGTCGAGCGTGTGCAGGACGACCGACCGCTGAATCTGCTGTGCGATTTCGGGGCTCGGTCCGCGCGAAAAGCTCACTCCGAGGAACCAGCACATCATGAGCACCGCGACCACGGACAGGGCGGCCCCGCCGACCGAGTCGGTTGTCGTGTGGACGCCGGCACGTAGGATGCGGCGGCGGATCGGCTCCCCCGCGGCAAACCCGATGCTAGAGCCCAGGCTCCCACCGATCACCAGCACGAGCGCGGCGCCGAGCGGGCGAGCGCCGGGATTGTGGATCTCGAGGTAGTTCAATAGCGGGTCCGCCGCAGTGGCGCCGAGCAGCACACCCACGACGAGGCCCGCGTACTGGGCGCCAGAGAGCCAGAAGCCACGCCGGTAGCCGTTCGCGAGCCCGATCAGCGTCGCGGCAAGGATCACCAGATCCACGAGGTCGAACCCCATCAGCGTATTAACACCCTAGGGGGGAATCGTCTCGGACCGCCGCATTGCCGATAATTGGAGGCGTGGTCTTTCTTGCTGGCGAATGGGTCCCGGCCTGGCTGGGCCTGAGCGCCACGTTTCTGGTCGCGGGCCTGGGTGTGGTCGGGCTTGGCTGGTGGGTCCTGCGCAAGGACAAGCTCAACCGCGTCGCCGAGGAAGCCGCGGAGCTCGCGGCCGTAGATCCCAACGCGAAAGAGGCTCACCACTAAGACCTGGGAGGCAATTTCACCTCGCCACCATGTGGGGAGGTGGCGCGCAGCGCCGGAGGGGGCGATCTCTCTTGTTATACGAGGGCCGGAATCGCCTCGGGGTCCACGAACTCTCCCGACTCGCGCAGGTCGCGCAGCGGCATGAAGCTGCGAACCGGCGGGACCCGTTCGAAGTTGTAGGGCGGCGGTGGAGAGGTCGTCGCCCACTCGAGCGTGTTGCCTCCCCAGGGATCGTTCCCCGCGATCTCGCCGCCGTTCCAGCTCCGCACGACGTTGATCAGGAATAGGAGGACCGAGAACGCGATCAGGAAGGACGAGATCGTGATGATCAAGTTGGTCGTCGCCCATGACACGTTGGTGTAGGTCGCGATGCGGCGAGGCATGCCCTCGAGGCCGAGCGTGTGCATGATCAAGAAGGTTCCGTTGAAGCCGATGAACAGGGTCCAGAAGTTCCACTCGCCGAGCGTGCGGTTGAGCAGCCGGCCGGTGATCTTCGGGAACCAGTAGTAGAGGCCGGCGAAGATCGTGAATACGCTGCCGCCGAAGAGCACGTAGTGGAGATGGGCGACCACGTAGTACGACTGGTGCAGCTGGGTGTCCACCGGCACTGACGCGAGGTAGACGCCGGTGATGCCGCCGATGAGGAACGTCGCGAGGAAGCCGAAGACGAACTTCATCGGCACCGTGAACTCGATCGAGCCCCACCAGGCCGTCGCGATCCAGTTGAAGAACTTGATGCCGGTCGGCACGGCGATCAGCATCGTCATGACCATGAAGAAAGTCTCGACGTAGGTGTTCATCCCGACGGTGAACATGTGGTGCGCCCAGACGGTCATCGAGAGGAAGACGATCCCGAACAGGGCCATGACCATCGACATGTAGCCGAAGATCGGCTTGCGCGCGAAGACCGGGATGATCTCGGAGATCATGCCGAAACCGGGCAGGATCATGATGTAAACCTCGGGGTGCCCGAAGAACCAGAACAGGTGCTGGTACAGAACCGGGCGGCCCTGGGTCGTGAAGAACTGCGTGCCCAGCTGGCGGTCGAACTCGAGCAGGATCATCGCCGCGGCCAGCGGCGCGCCCACGACCAGAAGAAGGATCGACGTCGAGATCTGCGCCCACACGAACAGGGGCAGGCGGGTCAGCTTCATCCCGGGCGCGCGCAGGGCGACGATGGTGGTCAGGAAGTTGGTCGAGGCCATGATCCCCGAGATCGCCCAGACGATGATGCTCAAGGCCCAGAAGTCGACGCCGAGGCTGTGCGATTGGTAGGCCTTCTCGGTAAGCGGGGCGTAGCCGGTCCAGCCCGCATCGAGCGCGCCGCCGGTGAAGAAGGCGCTGTAGTAAAGGATGATCGAAACCGGTATGAGCCAGAACCCCAGCAGGTTGACGCGCGGGAAGGCCATGTCGCGGGCGCCGATCATGATCGGCACCAAGTAGTTGGCGATCCCCGTCAGGAAGATCGTGACGAAGAAGAAGATCATCGTCACGCCATGCGCTGAGATCAGCTGGTTGTAGGTCTCGGCATCGACCACTGAGAGGTTGGGCTGCGCGAGCTGCAGCCGGATGATCAGGGCGAAGATGCCGCCGACCACGAAGCTCAGCACTCCGGTGACCATGTACATGATCCCGATCAGCTTGTGATCGGTCGTCGTCAGCCACAGGCTGATCGGCTTGAAGAATGAGTCGTCGTAAGCCTTCGGGCGGGGCAGGACCGTGGTAGCCGCCATCTGCTGCCTATCCTAACTCGGGCTTGCTGAGGGCTTGGGTGAGGGTGAGGTAGACGGCGACGGGGACGGCGATGCGTGCTTCGCGGCCAACTGAGTCTGCACCCACTGGTCGTAATCGGTCTGGTCCATCGCCTGCACGATGATCTGCATCGTGCTGTGCCCAGCGCCGCACAACTCGGCGCACTCTCCGCGCCAGGTGCCGGGCTGGCTGATCTTCAACCACGAGAAATTGTCGTAGCCCGGCACGGCGTCGGTCTTGCCCGATATGGCGGGCACCCACCAGGAGTGGATGACATCCGTGCCCCGGAACTGCAGTTTGATGAGCGTGTTCACGGGCACGACGAAGGGCGTCACGTTGCCGGCCAGCGTGCCCTCCTGGTCCACCACGACGCCATTTTCGTAGGTGTAGATCCACCCGAACTGGTGGCCACTTACGACGACGAGCATCTGCTGGTTGTTGATCGGCTGGAAGTCCTTCTGGAGCTCCTGGAAGCTGACGAACGCGATCGCCAGGACGATTACAAGCGGTGCGACCGTCCATGCGATCTCGAGTCCGTTATGTCCGTGGATCTGCGGCGGGACATAGCCGGCCGGCTGTCGGGAGCGCCGGTAGCGGAGGACGACCCAGAGCAGCGCCACTTCGACCCCGATGAACACGATGATCGCCGGTATCGAAATCAAGAGGTAGAGGTTGTAGATGTCCTGCCCGTTGGGTGAGACGGGGGTCGGGAAGATGGGGGCGATGCCCCCGAGCCCGCCACATGAGCTGAGCAGGAGGGCGGCGGCAGCGAGGCCTAAGGTCGTGAAAGTCGCGCGGGCGCGTGCTACCACGGCGGCAAGTATATCGATGACCCGAGTTACAGCCGGAGGTGCGACCGGCGGGGCGCCTCGGTGACCGGATAGAATCCGAAATCGACTGTGGCGGCATCCAAGCAGACTCGATACGTTGACGTGTCGAACCCCAGCCTGGCCGTCGAGTGCCCCCGCTGCGGTCTGATGACGGCGCGCTTCGTCGACCTTTGCCGGAACTGCGGCTACAAGCTCTGGCCTTCGAGCGTGATGGCCTCGGCTGCGTTCAGGGCCTGGCGGGCTCCAGACCCCGAGCGGCGCTCGGAGGTGTCTCGGTTCGACATGGACTATCCGGTTCACATCGACAACACCATCGACTACGTGGCCCGGGCGCACGAGCTCGGCATCCACCTCTCACCGCCCAGCAACTGGCCCTTCGTGATCTGCTTTGGCCTCCTGTTCCTGTCCCTGGCGGCGATCCCGTTCGCGGCCACGGCTCGCATCGTGCTGGCCGTGATCGGTGGGCTGATCTTTCTCGGGGGAGTGGTCGGGTGGGTCGTGATCGAGGACACTCGCATGTTCCCGAGTGACAGCCCGCAACAGGAGATACATCACTGATGGCAATGGCCGCGATGCGCCCGGAGACCCAGCCTGAGTACCCGGCGATCAAGCCCGGGATGATGGGCATGTACATCTTCCTGGCTTCCGAGGTCATGTTCTTCGGCAGCCTGTTCGCCGTCTACTTCTACCTGTACGGGTCGCACCTGGTCTGGCCTCCGCCCCCGCCCAGCAACATCAGCGAGTTCTACGTCAACTGGTACCCGATCCCGGTGGTCAACACGATCGTGCTGTTCTCGAGCGCGTTCACGTGCCACTTCGCCGCCGATGCGCTCGCACATGACAATCGGCGCCGGTTCTTCTTCCTTTGGACCGCGACCATCCTCCTGGGCCTCGCCTTCGAGTTCGGCCAGCTGTACGAGTTCATCGCCGCCTTTGGGCGTGGCCTCAACCTGACCGCCAACAGTTTCGCGAGCTCCTTTTTCATCATGACCGGCTTCCACGGAGCTCACGTTCTCGGCGGTCTGGTCCTGCTGACCCTGATCCTCTTTCGCGCCTCGAGGGGCCAGTTCTCATCGCAGCACCACGTCGGAGTCGCGGCCGTCACGCTGTACTGGCACTTCGTCGACGTGGTGTGGTTCTTCCTGTTCACCATCCTTTACGTGGGCGTCGCGCTGTTCCGGTGAAGTCGCTGGCTGCGGCCCTGGCGGCGGTGGCCCTGCTCGCCGCATGCGGTGGCGGCGGCAGCTCGTCCCAACCGGCCGGCTCGATCAAGGTCACCCTGACCGAGTTCAAGTTCGACCCCTCGACGATCACCGCGCCAAGCGGCAAGGTGGTGTTCTACCTGGTCAACGCCGGCACCACGTCGCACGACCTGATCATTCGGGACAGCTCCAACAACCGGATCGACGGCAGCGAGCTGATCTCCGCCGGCGATACGTTCGTGTTCACCGTGAACAGCATTCCGGCAGGCACCTACACGTACTTCTGCGACCAAACGGGGCATGAGGCCCAGGGGATGAAAGGAACCCTGACGATCTCCTAGGTCGGCGTTGCTGTGGGGCTCGACGACGGTGATGGGCTCGGCGAGGGAGGCGGGCTTGGTGACGGGCTCGGTCCCGGCGCGACGCTCAACAGCTCCACGTCGAAGACGAGCGTCGCGTTGGGCGGGATGATCACCGCGCCGGTGTTCGGGTCGGTCTGGCCCGCGGTGCCGTAACCTAGCGCGCCCGGGATGATCAGCTTGCGCTTGCCGCCGACCTTCATGCCGGGAATCCCCTCGTCCCAGCCGGGAACGACGTTTCCAACACCAATCTGCACGGTGAAGGCGGTGCTACCGGGGTTCCGGCTGGAGTCGAACGGCGGTCCCCCGGTGGACAGCCATCCGGTGTACTGAACCGTGATGTTCATGCCGCTCTCGGCGACGTCGCCGGCCCCGGCCGTGAGGTCGACGTACTGGAGGCCGTCAGGGTAGGTGACGACCGGCAGCCCGGCGCCGTCGTTGAAGCTGTCAGTACCGGGTGACGGGCTGACTGCAACCAACGCTCCAGGGCTTTCGTTGGCGATCGGTCCGGCGCTGGCGTAGGGGTCCGCGTAGCCGCACGCCGCCATCGCTACCACAGCAAGCGGGACGATGGCCCGCACGAGCGCCTTCACGAGGCTGTGATGTCGATCGAGCTCATCGTGTCGCCGGCCTGGATCTTGTCGAGCACGTCCATCCCGGAGGTGACCTGCCCGAAGTGGTTGTAGACGCCGCTGGTCTCGAGAAACGGGGCGTCGCCGATCGTGATGAAGAACTGCGAGCCGCTCACACCTGCCGCGCTCGAGGCCATCCCAGCCGTGCCGCGCGGCCACTTCGACGGGTTGCTTTCGTCGGGCAACTTGTAGGCGGGGCCGCCGGTCCCGTTGCCGAGCGGGTCGCCGCCCTGGACGACGAAGCCAGGCACGACGCGGTGGAACGTGAGGCCGTCATAGAAGTGGTTCTGTGCGAGGTAAACGAAGTTGTTGACGGTCTGAGGCGCGATCTTCGGGTCGACGAACGAGATCACGAAGTCGCCGCGCGAGGTGTGCACGGTGGCGGTGTACTTCTTGCTCGTGTCGATCACGTTGGGTGGTGGCGTGGTTCGTTGCTCCATGCAGGTAACGATCTCATTGTCGCAGCCCGCGGCGAACGAAGAAGCCGCCGGGCCTCCGCCCGAATCGCAGGCTGCGACCGCGAGCGACAAGAGGGTGGTGGCAATGATTCGCTTCACCGGCGAGACGATACGGGATTCTGAAGGAGGTCGCCCCCACCGGCCGTGGGCACCGCCGGGTGGGGCGGTTCATGCGAGTCCTTCCCGTGAATTCATCTGGTGGGTTCGCGTGCGCCGGCCGCGACCAGGGCGGCGAGCACCAGGGCCAGCCCTGCGATGACGATGAGCGCGGTGGGCACCCCGGCCGTTGCCGCAACGCCGCCACCGATCAGCGGGCCGATGGCAAACCCAAGCGCGACTGAGCTTGCGTTGGCGCCGAACACCGTGCTCTGGGCCTCGGGCGGGGTCTCCAGCCCGATCATGCTTGCGGTGGCTGGTATGACCACGCCGCTGAAAAGGCCGTTCAGCGCCACGCCGGCGACGACCATCGCCACCCACGGCGCGATTCCGATCAGCGATACGGCCACCGCGACCATCACCGCGGCCAGGGCCGTCGTGCGCACGTAGCCGAGCCGGCGCGTCACCTGGGTGTAGAAAATTGCGGCGCCGCTGCTCGCGACGCCCGCCAGGCCGAACGCGACGCCTGTGACCGCCGCCACTCCGGTGGTCAGCATCTCCAGCAGGCGCAGCACCAGGAGCTGCTGGGTGGCCGAGTTGCAAACGCTGATCAGCCCCTGCGAACCGATGAGCACGATCAGCGCACGGACCGCACCCGGCCGCTGCCTGATGAGGGCCATCGTCCCAAGCTGCTGGCCTGCGCGCCGGCGCCGCGGACCCTCGCGCACGATCATCAGCACAGGAAGCGTCGCCAGGAGGAGGAGGATTCCGCCTCCCAGGAAGACCAGGCGCAGGCCGAAAACCGCTCCGGCCAGTCCGCCGACGACGGGCCCGATCGCGCCGCCGAGGGCGACCGCCGACGTGACGACGCCGAGCGCCCAGCCGACGCGGTTGCGTGGGGTCTCGACGGCAACGAGCGCCGTCGCCGCAGCCACTGTGCCGCTGGTCGCGCCCTGGAGGAAGCGCAGGATCAGGAGGTCGGTCGGCGATCGGGCGAAATAGATCAGCCCGACCGTGAGCGCTCCACCCACCATCGACCGCAGGAGCATGGGTTTGCGTCCGTAGCGGTCACCGAGCACTCCCCAGATGGGACTTGCGACGGCCATCGAGAACCCCGAAACGCTTGCGACCGCCGCCGTCCAGAGATCCAGCTCCCCGCCCTGCGGCACGCCGAGGTCTTTGGAGATGAAGATCGACAGGAAGGGAAAGGCGAAGCTGAACCCGAAGATCGCGGTGAACTCGGCAAACCACAGCGCGGCCAGGTTGCGCCGCCAGTCGATTCCCCCCGGACCCAGAGGAGGACTGGTAGCGCGCGGGTCCGTGCTCAGTTGTGAGTGCCCCGGGACCGATACCACGGCGCCGTCTCATCGGCTCGGGACGCCGAAGCGTGCGTTAGGGGGCCCGGCCCGTCGTCGTCGCGCATAGAAAGATGCGCTCCTTCTAGGGCCACCCCTGCCTTCGCCTCGGCGCCCCGACCGGCGCCTTTCAGGCGCCTGCCGCGATACGTCACCGTGGTCCGGTCACGGGGCACTCGTGCTCAGAAGCTCGACGATCCGGTCGGACGTGATCGGGAGCCGGTCCACGACGGCGTTCGGATTGCGCTTGCGCAGCGCGTCTTCCACCGCGTTGGAGATCGCCGCCGGGACCGGGATCGTCCCGCTCTCGCCGGCGCCCTTGAACCCCTCTGGGTTCGCATCGGTTGGCGTTTCGGAGCTCACGAGCTGTGGCGTGACCCCCATCTCCCCGGCAGTGACGATGGTGTAGTCGAGAAAGCTTGCGGTGCGGTACGAGCCGTCGGTGTCGTAGATCGCGGCCTCGTACAGCGCGTAGCCGAGTCCGTGGGCGAAGCCGCCGTGCAGCTGGCCCTCGAGGGTCACGGGGTTGATCGGCTTGCCGGTGTCATGGGCGATCACGTACTTGAGCACCTCGACCTGGCCGGTTTCGGGGTCGACCGCGACCACCGCCGCGTGGCACCCGCTGGAGAAGGCCAGCGGGCGTTTGGGAGCGAAGCTCTCGAAAACCTCGAGGCCTTCGTCCGGCAGAACGTCGGTGGCGTTCACCTGCCGCGCGGGGGTGCCGCGCACGCCGATCACGCCCTCTTCGAGCACGAGGTCCTGCACGTCCGCCTCGAGCACATCGCCTGCCCGCTCGAGGATCCGCTTTCGCATCGCGGTGGCCGCCTGCGCCGCGGCGTTGCCGACCTGCACGGCGCTCCGGCTGCCCGCGGTCAGCAGGGCAAAGGGCACGTGCTGCGTGTCGCCCGCGGTGACGCGAATTTTTTCGAAAGGCCAGCCGAGCCTTTCGGCGATGACCAGCGCGACCATCGTTTCGTGGCCCTGTCCCTGTGGAGTCGAGCCCACGTACACGTGGGCGGTGCCGTCCTTGGCGACGTGGATCTTCGCGGGCTCGCCGCGGCCGAACCCGGTTGACTCGACACAGCAGGCCACTCCGAACCCAACCAGCCGGCCGTCTGCCCGGTCCTCGCGAGCGGGGTCCGGACCAATCTTTTCCAACACGAGCTCGAGCAGTCGAGGGTAGTCGCCGCTGTCGTACACGTAGCCGCTCCGGCCCGCGGGGAACCCGGTCGTGTACGGGATCTGCTCCGGCTGGATCAGGTTCCGGCGTCGCAGCTCGGCCGGCTCGAGGTCGAGCTTGCGCGCCAGCCGGTCGATGACCCGCTCCATCGCGTAGTTGCCAAGGGGCCGGCCGCCCCCGCGGATGAATCCGCTCGGCACGGCATTCGTGTAGAGGAGCTGGTGCTCGACGTCCATCGCAGGCAGCACGTACGCCGAGATCATGTGGCCGATGATGATGCCGGGCTGGCCGGTGGCCGAGCCGGCGTACGCGCCGACGTCGTGGATCAGGCGCCCGCGCAATCCGCGCAGCTTTCCGTCGCTGTCCGACGACAGCTCCAGCTCGATCACCGACCCATGGCCCTGCGCGGTGGTCGCGCCGTCCTCGCTCCGCGTGGCGACCCAGCGCACCGGCCTCTTCAATCGCCAGGCGGCCAGCGCGGTAAGGACCTCCTCGGGGAAAACACTGCCCTTCGCGCCAAACCCGCCGCCGACGTCCTCAGCGAGCACACGGACCTTGGCCTCGTCGATGCCGAGCGTCGACGCCACGGCGCCCTTGACCGCGAAGACATTTTGCGTCGACGTCCACAGCTTGATCCCGCCAGTCTCAGTGTCGGGCGTCGCGGTCACGGTGCGAGGCTCCATCGCGGCGCCGGCGACACGCGCCGTGGTCAGACGGATCTTTGCAACAACGCTGTCGGGTGCGAATGCGGCTTTGACATCGCCGTATGTGGTCGCGGCCGACTGCGCGATGTTGGATTTCATGTCAGCGTGCACCACCGGCGCGCCTGCGGCGATCGCGGTTATCACATCGCCCACGCCGGGTAGCGGATCGAGCTCCGGTGAAACCTGCTCGGCCGCGTCCTGCGCCTGGTAGGCGGTCTCGGCGACCACCATTGCGTACGCCTCACCGATGTAGTTCACCTCGTCCCGGTTGAGGATCGGGCGCCCGCGGTGCTCGACGCCCACCGGGCTGGATTCGGTAAGGCCCGCAACCACCTCGGGGAGGTCGTCAGCTGTCCACACGGCGATCACTCCCGGCATCGCGACGGCCGCCGACCTGTCTACGGCCCGGATGCGCGCGTGAGGTAGCGTCGAGCGGCAGAAGACGGCGTGCACCAGGCCTTCGAGCTTGATATCCCCGGCATACCGCCCGCCCCCTGTGATGAGGCGTTCGTCCTCGACTCGGCGCGTGCGCCGGCCGATGTGGGGAGGCACGGCAACTACAATAATTCGTCACTCGGAAGCTTTGCGGGGGCCCCGAATACCGCGGGCGGCTAGCTCAGTTGGAAGAGCGCCAGCTTGACATGCTGGAGGTCGGGGGTTCGAAACCCTCGCCGCCCACCATCCGCCGGGCGCTTTCAACATGGCCCGGCGTCGTTTCGGGCACAATCCTTGGGCCTCGGCCCGGTCGTCTAGTGGACTAGGACGCCACCCTTTCAAGGTGGATATCAGGGGTTCGAATCCCCTCCGGGCTACCAGGCGAAAGGTCGTTCAGCGGGCGTAGCACAATGGTAGTGCGGCAGCCTTCCAAGCTGTTTACGTGGGTTCGATTCCCATCGCCCGCTCCACTTCTACCCCACCACCTCAACGCGGCGATGACGGCTGATTGCGAACGGCAGGTCCAGGACCAGGAAGGCCGCGAGCGCGACACCGGCCGCGCCGATGATGTACCAGGGCCACGGGCCGAACACGTCGAGAAGGCTGTGCACCCCTGGCGTGTGTCGCAGGTACAGGTAGTTGCCCCCGGTCACAAGGTTGACTCCAGCGTCGAGCACCAGCAGTCCGACCGTCATGCCGAACACGCGTAAGACAGCGCCGCTTCGGGGAGCGATCCGCAGGCCGACCACCAGCAGCAGCGCCGCGGCGACGATCGTGCCGTGGGCGATGAAGTACTGCATGAAGCCGAAGCTCGGGAAATGGTCGGAGATGTCGGGGGTGATGAGGCCGTTCGCGGTCCCGGCCAGGCCCCAGAAATAAGTGAGCTCGACGAGCAGCGGCTGCCGGGACCATAGCGCCGCCGCCGAAATGAGTCCGGCCACGTCGCAGAGTTGGAAGGGCAGCGCGTAGCTTGCGGACAAGGTGTCGTGGGCGCCCAGCCAGACCCACCACGCGGCCTCGTTGGCGAGGATGACGACCGCGAGCACCCGGCAGGCGAACACAGTCCATGGCCCCGCCCAGAGGCGGGCGGCGGCGACCACGCTCGCGATGACGAGTGCGATCACCGCCAGCGTCAAGAGGTGCTCGGTCGAAATCAACAGGTCACATCCTTATCGCCGCTTGCGCGCAGGGAAGGGTCGCCATGGCTGCCAGTTTCGACCCAATGCGCTGTCTAGGTCAGTCTCACCTCGGTCTCAAAGCAGTATCAATTAGCGTGCTCAGGCTTGGCTCGGTAGTGCAGGACGGACGTATCGCCGGCCTTACGGCGTTCTAACGTGAACCTGTCGGCTGCGCCGAGCCCGGCGCCGTCATCGAGCATGATCGTCTCCTCGGGGGCCATGTGCGCCACGAGCCAGTCGACCATTCCGGCGTCGGCGCCGGCCGGAACATAGATGAATCGGCTGTCGAGGCGCGCCTTGCGAGCAGCGGCCTCCGCTGTGGCGAACACCTCTTGGGCGGTGCTGTCATCGTGGTACGGGTCGACGATCTCGAGCATCTGAGGAGGCTTCTGTCGAGCCGCGTCCGGGTGGGCGATGTAGAGGAACGCAACCGGCCTGCCTGAGGTATCAGCCGCGGCCAGGTTGGCGAGTGTCTGCGCCTGCTCGGGGTCGTGCGGGAGGAGGGCGAGCACGCGCGCGGCCGGCAGCCGGCGGCCTCTGGACATGAAGACGACTGGATGCTGGTGCTGGTAGACGTGGGGGAAGATGGGCGAAGGACCTCGCCGGCGCTCGCGGCGGTAGCTGACCAGCGCGATTGCGAGTCCGACGAGCACGACGCTGGTTCCGAACATGGTCGCCAGCGGCTTCGCGAACAGGTTCGTGATCCAGGCACCGCTGACCAGGACCGTGGTGATCAACCCGAGGATGAACCGGACCCGTCCCACGTTGACGGCCTCATTGCTTATGCGCTGGACGTGGCGCTCATGGAAGCGCACGACGTCGAGCGCGACGCACGTCATGGAGAACGCTCCGAGGAGCCCAAACGCGTAGAGGTCTCCAAGCAGCCCGACATTGCCTCTCGAAAGGACGATGACTCCCACCGGGACGGCGGTGGCGACAAGAATCGCCACGTGAGGGGTGTTCCGCCAGCGATTCGTGGTGGTCAGGGCGCTGGGCAGGAAGCGCAGCCTGGCCAGCGCGAGGAAGACGTTGTAAGTCCCGATCAACGCGGTGTTGCTGGCAAAGACGAGCAGCAGGGCGCCGCTGATGGCGACGGAAACCTGCAGGGCCGGGCCGGCGGCGAAGCCACCGAGGAGAGAAACGAACTGATTTGGATCGTTTTTGGCCGGATCAAGGAGCGTGGTCGACCAGAGCGTCAGCAGTGGGCTCGTGATCGCGACGGTCATCACCACCAGCCCCATCGCGAGGGGCGCCACCTTCTTGCGTGGCTCGGCCATCGCGGGCGACAGCTGCGTGATGCTTTCGAGACCCGAGAAAGCCAGGAAGGCGCCGGAGAAGCCGGTCAACACACCTACAGGGCCCAGGCGTGGCCCGGACAGCAGGTGCGAGAACGAGCTCAGGATCCCGCCCGGTCCGAGGTGGATGGCCACACCGGCGACCACGGCGAGCTGGCCGGCCGCTGCGGCGGTCGCGAAGATGGCAGTCGCTTGCGCGCTGGTCTTGACGCCCATGAGATTGAGGAGGCCGAGAAAGATCAATGCTGCCACCGCCACGAACAGCACCAGGGGCTTGCGCGCCCGCCACAACCGTGAGATAGATCACGCCGGAAAGCGCGCTCAGCGCGGCGGTCAGGAAGTAGTCGACCAGGATCAGAAGGCCGCCCACGAGTCCCGCGAAGGGATGGATGGATCGCGTCGCGACGGTGACCACCCCGCCACCCCCTGGGTAGCGGATCGCGACCTCGGCGTACTTGACGCATAGGAGGACGAAGACGGCGAGGGTCATCGTGACGAAGAGAGCGGCGTGGACGCCGACCTGCGAGTACAGGATTCCGGGCGTGTAGTAGACGGAGGTCCCGATGTCGGCGAAGACGACCGCCCAGCAGAGAAACGGACCGAGGCGGCGCCCCTGCCGCGGCCGCATCAGTTTCGCGAACGCGCCGCTCAGGTGGTGGACAGGAAGATGTTCTTGAGCTCGGTGTAGTGCTCGAGGGCGTGCGGTCCCAACTCGCGGCCGATGCCCGACTGCTTGAACCCTCCGAACGGAGTCGTCACGCGCACGGAGTTGTTCGAGTTGATGGAGATGGTTCCGGTCTCCAGGGCGCGGGCGACCCGCATCGCGCGGCCGGCATTGCCGGTCCAGATGGATCCGGAGAGACCGTAGACGGTGTCGTTGGCGATCCGGATCGCATCCGCCTCGTCCTCAAAAGGGATCACCGCCGCAATCGGGCCGAAGATCTCTTCGCGAGCGGCGCGGTCAGTGTTCGCGACCGGCGAAAGTACGGTCGGAGGAAACCAGTAGCCGGGGCCGTCGGGGGCGCTGCCTCGGATCGCGACTCGGGCTCCGTCTTCCAGGTACGACGCGACCTTCTCGCGCTGGTCGGCCGATATCAGTGGTCCCATCTCGGTCTTTTCATCGAGCGGATCGCCAACCTTCAGCGCCTTGACCGATGCCTCGAGCGCCCGCATGAAGCGATCGACCGCGGACCGCTCGACGAGGATCCTCGACCGTGCGCAACAATCCTGCCCGGCGTTGCCAAAGACCGCCAGGGGCGCAGAAGCAGCCGCCTTCTCCAGGTCCGCGTCCGCGAAGACGATGTTCGCGGACTTCCCGCCGAGCTCGAGGGTGACGCGCTTGATCGAGGCCGCCGCGAGCTGACCGATCCGCTTCCCGACCTCGGTTGAGCCTGTGAACGCGACCTTCGCCACGTCAGGGTGCTGGACCAGGCGCTCGCCCACGGTGCGACCGGCGCCGACCACGACGTTCAGCACGCCCTCCGGAAGGCCGGTCTCGAGCGCGATGCGTTCGAGCTCGATCGCGGTCAGCGGTGTCAGGGTGGCGGGCTTCAAGACGATGGTGTTGCCGGCCGCCAGCGCAGGTCCCACCTTCCACGACGCGATGGCGAGTGGGAAGTTCCAGGGGACGATGAGCGCCACGACGCCGAGAGGCTCGCGAAACGTCATGTCAACGCCGCCGGCGACGGGGATCGTCTTGCCGAAAAGGCGCTCAGGAGCGCCGGCGAAATAGTTGAAGACGTCCACCATCATGGCGACCTCGCCTCTGGCGTCGCTGATCGGCTTGCCGACGTTGCGTGCTTCGAGAGTGGCGAGCTTGCCGGCCTCCCGCTCCACTGCAGCGGCGAGCCGGCGCAGGGCGTTCCCCCGGTCTCGAGGCGCCATCGCCCTCCAGGCGGGATAGGCGGCCTTGGCGCGAGCCACAGCCCGATCGGCGTCGTCGACGCCGGCCTCCGGAACCTCAGCCAGGACCTTCTCGGTCGCCGGCTCGATCACCTTCAACGTGGCTGTAGAGGCCAAGGGCCTTAAACAATAGCGGCCTAAAACTCACACCTGATTCCAAGGCCGTTTTGAGCTTGCGACCAGAGGATGGGCACATGAACAAGATCCGTACCCTCATGTTCGGATCGTTGGTGGTTGCGTCGATGATCGTCGCAGGGGTCATCAGCGCCACCGTTTTCGCGAAAGCGCCCTTCTTCAATGTCAGCGCCGCCGCCACTGCCGCATCGCCGTCCCCGAGCCCGTTCAAGTCGAACGAAGCCACGGCCCACGAGGCCGGGGAAAGCGCCGCCCAGGAGACTGCCGAGAACAACGGCACGTTCCGCCCAGGAGGCCCGGGAGGCCCCGGCGGCGGTCCTTCGAACGAGACCGCGGCACACGAAGCCACCGAGTCGGCAGCCCGCGAAGCCGCTGAGAAGTCTTAGCCGCCGAAAATAAGCCTCGTGCCGGACGAGGCGAATACCAAGCTTCGGGTCTACCTGGAGGTCGGCGGTAAGCGCACGTTCGCGAGTGCCGCCGACTGGCCAGGATGGTGCCGTTCCGGAAAGGATGAGCAGGCCGCCCTGGCGGCGTTGGCGGCGTATGCCCCCCGGTACGCGCCGGTGGCAAAGCTCGCCAGGGCCCCATTCCCGGTCGCCGCGGCGGGGTTCAAAGTCGTCGAGCGCCTGCAGGGAAACGCAACCACGGATTTCGGCGCGCCCGGCGTGGCGGCCAAAGACGAAAGCAACCCCCTGACTCCGAAGCAGGCGGCGCGGATGCGCGATCTGCTCGAGGCTTGCTGGACGTACCTGGATAACGTGATCGGCAAGGCTCCGGCAGCACTGCGTAAAGGGCCACGCGGCGGCGGTCGGGATCGCGATGCGATGTTCGACCACGTGCTCGGCGCGGAGATGGAGTACGCGAAACGGATCGGAGTGCGCCAAAAGCAGCCGGATGGTAAGGACAAAACGGCGGTCCGCGCTTTTCGGAAAGCTGTTCTCGATGGCTTCACCAATCCGAACCGCGAGGAAAAATGGGCGGTGCCCTACGCCGCGCGTCGGACCGCATGGCACGCGCTCGATCACGCCTGGGAGATCGAGGACCGAAGCAAGCCTTAACCCCGTCGGTCTATCTTGGGGCGCTGATGGAAACCGGGCCTGGTCTGTTGGTCGTGATGTCCCATCCCGACGATGAGTCGATGGGATGCGGGGGCCTCATCCTGCGACATACCCGCGCCGGGATCCCGGTCAGCCTCATCTGCGCCACACGCGGCGAGGCCGGATGGAGTGGCAAGCCGCTCGGTGCGAAGAAAGAGGATCTTGCGCAGATCCGCACTGGTGAGCTCGAAGAGGCCGCGGCCACGCTGGCCATCGGAGGCGTCGAGCTATGGGACTACCCCGACGGCGGCGTGGATAGGTGCGACCGGCAGGAGATCACGCAGCGGATCTGGGAGCAGATCACCAAACTGCGCCCGAAGGCGGTTGTCGGCTGGGGCCCCGATGGTGGGTATGGGCACCCGGATCACATCGCGGTCGGTGCATGCACCGACATCGCGGTAACCTCGATGGCGGAGGGCGATCGGCCCGCGCTGTATCACCTCGCGATCGACCAGCAGGTCGCCGACTTCTACAAAGAGGCCTTTCGGCTGTCCGGTGACGGTCAGCAGCTGCCGCTGGTGGTGCAAGACAGGTTCGACGTCGTGTTCGACCTGGACCCCGACGAGGTGATGATGAAGCTCCGCGCCATCGACTGTCATCGAAGCCAGCTGGAAGAGTGGCGCATCGCGATCCGCAACCACCCGCGTCTCATGCAGCAGGGCTATGGACATGAGCCGTACCTGACGATCAGCTCCCGCGCGACTGGCCTGACCGCCAACGGTTTGCTCGGCGAGTTCTCCTGAAAGCAGGCGGCGCATTGATGGCTGGCTCTTAATCGTTGCCTGGCAAGGCTGAGCATCGGCGTCTCCGAATCGCAGCCGGCGTGGGCTAATCTTTAGCGCCTGATTCCCTGCCCATGATGGGCCGTATCAAGTCGGGGGTGACGAAAGCTGATGGACGTTCAGGAGGCAGTGGCAGAAAGCACGCCGGGGGCTTCTGCCGAGGACAATGGCGACGCCAAGCGCGACGGGCAGCGCAAGTTCACCATGGGCCCGAACGACAGCCTTGAAGGCAAGCTCGTTTTCGACGGCAGCGTGCACGTCGATGGCCGGGCCGAGGGCGAGTTCAAGGTGACCGGAAACCTCGACGTCGCGCAGGGTGCGACGGCCAGGATCTCGATCGAGGCCGCGAACGTCACCGTGAAGGGACAGGTCGAGGGCTCCGTCACCGTTCGCGACAAGCTCACGCTGGGCAAGAACGCGCGGCTGAGCGGGGACATCGTGGTCCGCAGGCTCCAGATCGACGACGGAGCGAGCCTCAACGGGCACGTTCGAATGGGAGACATTGAGCAGCACGGGTCCGGCGGCTAGAAACCGCACCGCCGCGCCGGCGGGGAACGGGTCCGACGGCGCCCACAGCTCCATCGTCCTCGGGCCTCGTGACCGCCTGGTCGGCCAGCTGTACATCGAGGGCGACCTTCGCGTGGCGGGCACGGTGGAAGGCGGGCTCGAGGTCACCGGCAGCGTCGAGATCGACGACGGCGGTCGCGTCACCGGACCGGTGACGGCGCGAGACCGGCTGGTGGTCGGACGCTCGGGCTCGCTGATGGGCGACGTGCACGTGGCGCGCCTGGTGGTGCAGGACGGCGCGACGTTCAGCGGCAAGGTGTCGATGGGCAAGCAGGTCGAGGCACCTCCAAAGGCCGTCGAACAGGTACATGAGGCGGAACCCGCGATCAAACCGATCGAAGCCGTGAAAGCTCCCGAGGCTGCCAAGCCGGCAGCTGCCATCAAGCCGCCTCCAGCGAGCAGACCGGGACAAAGCACCAGGCCTCCCGAAACGAAAGGCAAGCGCCGCTAGCGCTTGTTCGCCGCAGCCTTTGGCTTCGCCGCTTTGGCGGGCATGGCCAGCGTCAGCGCGAGCGAGCGCTTGATCAGTACGACCGCCGGTGCCGGCTTCGCGCGCCACGTGCTCGGCACGACCACGTAGCCCTTCATCGCGTGCCCCGCCATGGGTTCGAAATCTCTTCCGCCTTGCTTTTTTACGGCCGCGATCTCTGAGTCCGGGAGGCGGACGAACAGGTCATCGCCGAACAGCCCGGCGAACATGTTGCCGTTCACGAACGCCGAGAGGTTGCCGAACATCGGCTTCAAAGTCACGGCCGGCTCGTCGGGAACCAGCGCGCTGAATGCGGCCTTGGCCTGCTCTGTCGGCCTGGGCATCTTCGTTCCGCGTTCCATCGGAGGCATATGCGAATTCTCCTCCTCCTCCAGGATGAGGCCAAAGATCGATCTTCCGGGTGACGCCCGCGCGTCTTTCGAAACCTAACGTGACGGCTATGGAAAACATCTTGAAGAAGCTAGGCGACGTCAATTACGTCGACCGGTTCGCCGCCCGGGTCTCACCCCGGGCGGCATCGGTGACCGCCTCGCCGAACTCGTGGCCTCCCACGATCGGGAGGTGCGCCGATTGGCGCCGCCCGTAGTTATCAGGTGCGGACGGCACCGCGTCAATCTTTTAGGCGACCGTTCAGCGCAGCACTCGCGTTGGTAGTTGGTATGACGTGGTGAAGGGCGTCTTCGACCGTCTTGGCATGGCCGGTGCGATCCTGCTCGCGAGCGCGCTGATCTTTGGTGCCATCGGCGGTGGCGTGACCGTCCATAGGCTCCAGCCGGCCCCGACGGCCTCGAACACTCGGGAGCAAAGCCAGAATGACAATGAGCAGGGAAGCAAACCGCCGAAGAGCAAGCCGGCGAACCGCGGTCACAATTCGTCGCCCGAGCCGGATGATCCCCAAGACAAGGACGCTTGACATACTGCTAAGGGTGCTTTACCATGCGGCTGATGACTGAGCAGCCACCGAGCCAGAATCCGGCCGACTCCCCGATCGATCCCCTGTCCACGCACCCGGCTTCGCCGTTCATCCGGACCGAAGCCCCGGCTCCGGTCGCCTTCGCTTCCCCGCCGAACCCCATCCAACCCGCGCCGATCTACTCGACGTGGGTTCTCTACCGGACGCAGATCGAGTTCGGCCTCGCGATGCTCGCGTACCTGATGGTTCTGGTCGGCTCGGTGGTGGTCGTGCAGGCCAACCCCGGGGCGGGCTGGCGCTACTTCGTGGTGCTACTGCCGGTGGCGCCCGCCGGATTCGTGGTCTGGCTCTTCGTGCGGGCGCTGGCGCGACTGGATGAGATGCAGAAGCGGATCCAGATGCAGGCGTTCGGGTTCTCGCTCGGCGCGACCGCGCTAATGACGTTCGGATACGGATTCCTGGAGGGCGCCGGCCTCCCTCACCTGAACTGGACTTATGTACTGCCGCTGATGGCCGTGCTGTGGGCCCTCGGGGCGGCGATTTTCACGTGGCGGTATCGGTGAAGAACCGGCTGAGAGTGCTTCGTGCCGAGTTTGCGTGGTCGCAGGCGGAGCTGGCGCAAAAGTTGGGGGTGTCGCGCCAGACCGTGAATGCGATCGAGACGGGCAAATACGACCCAAGCCTGCCGCTCGCGTTCTCCCTGGCGCGGACCTTCAAGCGCCGAATCGAAGAAATCTTTCTAGCCTCCCCGCCATACGGGGAGGTCGGCCCGGCTCGCGAAGCGAGCGAGGCCGGGTGGGGAGAAGGGCCTTAGACTCGCCGCGTGACCCGAGGGCTGCGCCAGGACCTGATCGCTTTTGCGGTGATCGGTACGGTCATCGCAGGCGTGATGCTCAACGCCCGGCCAATTCCGGAATCGCGGCCGGTCATCGCGGCGTCATCACCAGTCCCGGTTGAGCAGGTGCCGGCCTCCAGCCCGGTGCCGGACCTCGGCAGCCTCCAGGAGGACATTGGTTCGGTGCTCGTCGTGTCGTGGCAGGGTACCGAGATCTCCCCGGGCCTGCGCTCATTGCTGGATGACGGCCGCGTGGGCGGAGTGCTCCTGTTCGCGTCCAACTTCAGCGGCCCCGAAGGGCTGCGCGCGCTTAGCGACAGCCTGCAGGCGCTGGCTTCGAGCGCATGCCTCGATCACCCCATTCTCGTCATGCTCGACCAGGAAGGCGGGCAGGTGAACCGCGTCCAGGCAGCCTTCGCTCCGCCCTCCCAGCTGCAGGTTGGCTCCGGAGGCCCCGATCACGTGCGGGCGGTGGAAAGCGCGTCCGCCGCTGGATTGCACCAGCTGGGCGTCGGACTCGACCTGGCGCCGGTGGCGGACGTCCGTACGAATCCGGGGGACCAGGTCATCCTCGACCGATCCTTCGGTTCCAACCCCGCGCTGGTGGCGCCGCTGGTCAGCGCCGCGGTGCAGGGGCTGCACGACGGCGGCGTGGGCGCGACCTTGAAGCACTTTCCTGGGCTTGGCGGTGCAGCCGGCGACCCCCACGTAGCGATTCCGACCGACCCGGAATCCGAGGCTCGATGGGAGCAGGTCCAGATGCCGGCCTTCGCCGCGGGGATCGCCGCGGGCGCTGACGCAGTGATGACGACGGCCGTCTACGTACCAGGCCTCGGCGGAGGAAGCACGCCGGCGATGTTTTCCGCGCCGGTCGTGGGCCGGCTTCGTACGCAGCTCGGCTTCGGCGGTGTGATCGTCTCGGACTCCCTGAGCATGGGCGGCATAGACGAGCGGTATCCGCTGCCCGAGGCGACGGTGCTGGCGCTGGCCGCGGGAAACGATCTCGTCCTGCTCGGCAGCGGCGACCCGGCCAACGAGGCGGAGGCGATGGGGGCCGTCCGCGCCGCGGCTCTCTCAGGCCGGCTGGATCGGGCCGCGCTGCACGAATCGGCTATGAGGGTGAACCAGCTTCGCGACAAGTGGGGACGCCGGTTCACGCACTGCCGGGCCGTAAAGTGAGCGTAACTGCCGGCCGGACGGGCCAGGGTATGATCTTTCCCCTGGCCGAGCGGGAGTAGCTCACTTGGTAGAGCGCGACCTTGCCAAGGTCGAGGTAGCGGGTTCGAAGCCCGTCTCCCGCTCCAGTACCAAGCTTTCAAAAAACGGCTTCCAAGCTTCGCGCGGAACGGCCACCACGCGGATAGTGCCCTCGGGCAAAGCCTCGGCCTCGAGCTGTTCGAAGATTCCGGCGACAAGACGAGACCGTTGACCAGAATCGGCGGCCTCCCATGCGGACACCAGGTCCAGGAGCCGTGATTCGCACCACTCGAGGTCGACGCCCTCGGGCTTCGCCGCTGACTCTGCCACTTGGCGCTTCTGTTCGGTGATTTCGTCCCGTCGAGCGCAGAAGGTCGCCCAGTCGTACTCGCCGTACTCAAAGAGCCGCTTGGCCCGCGCAAGCTGCTCGTCGAGGCGCCTTGCAGCAGTTGCTGCGGTCTTATGCGGAGCTGCGACTCGTCCCGCGCTGCGAAGGCGACTGCGAAGAGCCGCGTGCATCGCCTCGGTGGGCACGCATTGCGAGAGTTCGTGATGGATTGCCTCCTCCAGAATCTCGCTCCTGAACATCCGGGCATCGCACTTTGGACCAGAGGGGTGCACCGCTGATCGATTCCGGCGGGCGACGTGACAGCCGTAGTAGCGAAGAATGTGCCCGCCGCGCGAGAACGCCTCTCCATGCATCGGGCCGCCGCAGCGGGCGCAGAGCAGAATTGGAGTAAGCGGATAAGTGTGCTTGGTCCAGGCTTTGCTCGTTCGCCTCACGTTGCGTCTCTTGACCTCCTGGCAGGCTCGCCAGGTTTCCTCGTCGACGAGAGCGGGGTGGAGGCCTTCGATGAGCTCGCCATCGACGAGGATCTTCCCCACGTACGAGGGGTTTCCGACGACGTCCTTGAGGACGTCGCCCGTGAAGATGATCGCCTTCGGCCGATTATGGTTGGCCTTGTCGTCGCCGCGGAAGGGCCTAATGCCGTTCCGGTTGAGGTGCTCGGCCAGGCTGCGGAAGCTAAATCGGCCGCTGGCGTAGAGCCCAAAGATTTCTTTGATCGCGGGCGCCGCCAAGGGGTCTTCAACGATTCGACCGTCCACACGGCGGTAGCCCTGCGGGATCGTGCCCAGCAACTTGCCGTTGCGCCGCAGGTAGCGGAGATTGTCGCGGACGCGCCGGGCGACTTTCTCTCGCTCCTCCTGCGCGACGATCGCCTTGATCTTCCACGACAGCCGGTCGACGTTGCTGATCAGGCCGTTCCCGTCGAACACAAGGATTCGGCGCTCGGTCATCTCGGCCATGAAGCGAAAGAACTCAAGGTCGTTGCGATGAAGGCGATCGGCGTCATAGAAGGCAACCGCACCGACCTGGGCCGCCGGCGCAGTCCGGACGCGCTCCATGAGTGCGAGGTAGCCAGGCCGCTTGGACGTCTCCTTGCCCGATCGGTCAGCGTCCTCGAAGTGCTCGAAGGCGAGACTCTGCAACTCCGGTCGGCGGGTCACTGCGTCGAGCTGCTGGTTCAATGAGGGACCGCGGGGTCGTCCATCGGCATCGAAGTCGCTGACCGATTGCCGCGTGTAGACGAGCACGATCGGACCATGCGGGCCTGCGCCAGCTGCCACCCGCAACCGCTCCAACGACTCAGCCTCGCTCTCGCGCGTCCACTCGTCCTGTCGGCTCAAGTTCCGTCGACTCACGTTCTCACCTTCATACCCGGGTCACTGTCATCCGATGGGCAAGTTTCACGGCGCCGAAGTGGCGCATGTCTGCCGTGATGAGCTCTTCCATCCGATGTCGCTCGGCGATTGTTAGCAGCAAGGCATCGACGTACGAGAGGCGCAGCTGGCTGTAGCGCTCCAGGATTGCCGCGGCCCGCTGATGATCGCTCTCGTCCGACTGAAACAGCTCGATTCCGCTCTCGCGCGCCCAGCGCAGAACAACCAGTGCCGCGTCCGCCGAGCGAGCAGGAGCGA
>PLYZ01000056.1 GCA_003151935.1 Candidatus Dormiibacterota bacterium
CTCGAACAAGGACGGGTGCTAGCCGATGGGACACTCGATGAGCTGCGGGCTCGCATGCCGCGGAGGCTGCGAGTGAGAGTCGCCACTTCTGCGGACTGGACGGCAAGCCTGGCAGGCGTCGAAGTAATCAGCAAGGATCCGCAGGGAGTGCTGCTCGCCGTGGCACCCGGGATGGATACCCAGGCTGTGCTGCGACTGGCCATGGCGGCTGGGCAGGTGGAGCAGTTTGGCTTTGAATCAGGAGGGTTGGTGGAGCTCTACCGCCAGCTAGTTGTCAATTGAGCCATCTCAATTCGATTCGGCTGATCGCCGGCAGGGAGATCGCGGAGCGCTCAAGGGACGTGCGACCTGGATCATGACTGGGATCACCACGGTCCTTGCAGTAGCGCTGATCGTGGGCCCGGCCCTGTTCAGCTCGCCTACGAAGCCATATGTCGTTGGTCTGATCGGTCCCTCGGCGCAAGCACTAGGGCCGGCACTGCAGGCCACCGCTAAGGCCACCGGCGTCGACATGACGACCATGAATGTGGCGGACGATTCGACCGCCCGATCTGAGTTGACGCCCGCGCAGTCGTCGGGCCGGGGCTCGGGCCAGCTGGGACAGCTGCTCTCATCGCTCAGAGGGGGGAAGGCAACGCTTGACGTCGCGCTGAGGCTCGACACCGGATCGGCGACCGTCGAGTTCTACCAGACGGTCTCGCCAACCCTCGCCGCCATCCTGCGCGCGGTCGTCCAGCAGGTCCACCAGCGCGACGTCTTGATTCAGAGTGGAGTACCTGCCTCGGTTGCAGCCGCGGCGCAACAGCCAGAACCGATAAGCACCGTCACCCTGCAGCCCGCCCCATCCGGCGTGGCGGGGCGCTCGATCGCCGCGCTGGCTGCCGGGATTCTCCTCTACGTGAGCGTTGGACTGTTCGGCAGCGCCGTCGCAAGCGGCGTCGCCCAGGAAAAAACGACTCGTACCGCGGAGGTGCTGCTGGCCGCGGTCACGCCGAGTGACCTGATGACCGGCAAGGTGGTCGGGATCGGACTGGTGGGATTTGCCCAAATGGCGGTCACGATCGGCGCTGCCCTGATCGCCAACGCTGTGGTCCAGAGCTCGTCGGTGCCATCGGAGGTATGGGTCCTGCTCCCCGCCATCCTGTTGTGGTTCGTCCTCGGGTACACCCTGTACGCATTCGGCTATGCGGCCGCGGGCGCGATGGTCGCAAGACAGGAGGAGGTTCAGTCCGTAAGCGCGCCCTTCTCGGTCTTTCTCGTCGGTGGCTACCTGCTGACTTACGCGTCGATTGCCTCGCCGGATGCGTTGTGGGTCAAGATCGTTTCCTACATTCCCCCGCTGATGCCGGTCCTGATGCCCGCAAGACTTGCGCTGGGCCATGTTGCGATTTGGGAGATGCCGCTGGCGGTCCTTATCATGCTGGCGTCGATTTATGGAATGGCCAGGTTTGCCGGTCGTATTTACGCCACCAGCCTGGTTCGAGGAGGGCCGCGCTTGAGTTGGATTGCGGCGCTTCGTCTTCGCTAGACGAACTAGCTCCAGACCAACTGCAACTGTCCATTCCTGGCAACTACCAGATACCCCCATAGGGTCCCCCGGCCCGAGGCGCCCGGGTCTTTTAGCACTGGGTGTCCGGCGAGCCGGCTCCTACGCTCATGACACAACCAAAAGGAGGTTGATTGAAATGATGTGGGGTTACTTCGACGGCGGGAATTGGCTCTGGATGGCAGGAATGATGGTCCTGTTCTGGGGCGGAATAGTCGTTTTGGCGATCTTTGCGATCCGGGCCTTCACCGGGACCAAGGGCAATGACCAGGCCCTGGACGTTCTCCGGCGGCGGCTCGCCGGCGGCGAGATCACTCCCGAGGAGTTCGAAAGGACGCGCAAGGCGCTGCAGGGTTAGCGGCGATGCGCAATCGTGGTCTGCTGATCATCGGAATCGGGGCGATCGCGGCGTCGTTGCTGCTCGCCGTGGGCGGTATCGGCGCCGGTCGAGTGACCGGCTGGTCGTTTGGTGCGCCCGGCGGAATGATGGGTCGGGCGTTCGGCGGCGGAAGTGGCGATATCGGTATGGATCGGGCGGTCAGCATCGCCCAGGACACGGCGGCGTCATATTCCGGCGGCAGTCTGGCCGCGGACGAGGTCATCGAGTTCAGCGAGAACTACTACGCCTCGATCCGTGAGACGGGCACCGGAATCGGAGCATTCGAGATCCTGATCGACCGCGCAAGTGGGAACGTGATCAGGGAGCCAGGGCCGGACATGATGTGGAACGCCAAGTTTTCGCCGATGCGCGGAGGCATGATGGGTGGCTTTGGTGCCACCAGCTCACGGCCGATGACCGTGACCGCGCAGCAGGCCCAAGACGCGGCACAGCGCTGGCTAGACGCGAATCGGGCGGGCGCCAACGCGAAGGCCCCGGACTCCTTCTACGGCTTCTACACGGTCGACTTTGAAAAGGCCGGACAGTTGGTCGGCATGGTCTCCGTCAACGGATACACCGGTCAGGTCTGGTATCACAGCTGGCATGGCACCTTCATCCAACTGAAAGATCTTGGCGCGGGCGGCGCACCATGAAACTACCCAATACCCCCAAGGGGTATGCTGTAAAGATGCCAGGGTACAAGTCGCACAAGGTTCAGGTGCAGGGCCGCCTCCGGCGGATCGAGGGGCAGGTCCGTGGCGTCCAGAAGATGGTGGACGAGGATCGCTACTGCATCGACGTGCTCACACAGGTGAGTGCAGTAAAGGCGGCTCTGGACGCAGTTGCATTGGTGTTGCTCCAAGACCACACCGAACATTGTGTGGTCGAGGCCATCCAGGCAGGTGACGGCTCACAGAAGGTTCGCGAACTCAATAATGCGGTCGAGCGCCTTGTAAAGGGTCGATAAAGAGTGATGATCCGAATCGACCGCACGACCGTCCTCTGGCCAGCGACCACGCGATGAGTGCAGCTGACATCGCTGTGGTCGCGGGTGGAGTGGCGCTGACCGGTTTGCTGGGTTGGTTCTTCTTCGGCCCCAGGAAGGCCCATTCGACCGACCTGGTTGGGAACGTTCAGGAGGTCACGGTGACCGTGAAGGGCGGCTACTCGCCCGACCTGGTGCGAGTTCGCCAGGGCGTTCCCCTACGGATCGTCTTCGACCGCCAGGAAAGCGGTGAGTGCACGTCCCGGGTGGTCTTTCCTGACTTTGCTCTGAACAGGTCCCTCTCCGCATACGGGCAAACGACGGTCGAGCTCCTACCGGACCGCGCCGGTGAGTTCGGGTTCGCCTGCGGGATGAACATGATCCACGGCAAGCTGATCGTCGAGCCGCAAGCTAACGGTCACGGAACAACCTTGGCCGGCGCTCGAGAGAACGGCTCACCTCGCTCCGAGCCCGACGGCGCGAATGAGCCGGACCAGCTAACCGAGGACCACGAGATGGCCGAGCGCAGGGCAGAGATCAGAGATCTCACGTTGCGCGCGGTGGTTGGCGCAGTGCTCACGGCTCCGGTGCTGTTCGCAGTTATGGCCGGCAGCTTCTTCCCAGTTGGGATCCTGGCCAACCATTGGTTGCAGCTGGCGCTGATTACGCCCGTGATGTTCTACTCTGGCTGGCCCATCCACCGCACGGGCTGGCTCAGCCTCGCCCACCGGCAGGCTGAGATGAATTCGTTAATCACGCTCGGCAGCTCAGCGGCGTTCGGATTCAGCCTGGTGGTGACGGTGGCTCCCGCACTCCTGCCGACTGGGCTCCGCGAGGTGTACTTCGAGGCCGTCGGCGTGATCATCACGCTGATCCTGGTGGGCCGGCTTTTCGAGGCGCGCGCCAAGGCCGGCACCGGGGCAGCGATTCGAAAGCTGATCGGGCTCCAGGCGCGCACGGCTCGCGTCGTTCGCAATGGCGCAGAGGCCGACATCCCGGTTGAGGACGTGGTCGCAGGCGATGTCGTCATCGTCCGTCCCGGCGAGAAGATACCGGTCGACGGTGAGGTCGTGGAGGGCGAGTCTGCAGTCGACGAATCGATGGTCACCGGCGAGCCGATCCCAGCTACCAAGCGGGCCGGCGACACGGTGATTGGCGCCACCATCAACCGTACTGGCTCATTCCGCTTCCGAGCCACCAGGGTCGGCCGCGACACAATGCTGGCCCAGATCATCAAGCTGGTCCAGCAAGCGCAGGGCTCGAAGGCGCCGATTCAGCGCCTGGCGGACCTGGTCTCCAGCTACTTCGTGCCGGCGGTGATCGGAATCGCGATCTGGACTTTTGTGGCCTGGTTCCTGTTCGGGCCGCAACCTGCCTTCACTTCGGCGATGGTGGCCGCGGTCGCGGTGCTCATCATCGCCTGCCCCTGCGCGCTCGGGCTGGCGACTCCGCTCTCGGTGATGGTCAGCACGGGCAAGGGAGCTGAGCAGGGCATCCTGATCCGTTCGGCAGAGGCTCTCGAGACTGCGCACAAGCTGGACACGATTGTCCTCGACAAGACCGGGACGATCACGCGTGGCCAACCGGCGATCACCGACGTCCTCACGGAGGGCGACATTAAAGAGGACGAGCTCTTGCGCCTCGCGGCCTCGGCCGAACGGCTGTCCGAGCACCCGCTGGCCGCAGCTGTCGTAGCCGGAGCCAGATCACGCGAAATCGTCCTCAGCGAACCCGCCGGATTCGAATCGACAACCGGCCGGGGCGTCCGTGCCACTGTGGACGGCCACACGGTCCTGATCGGAAACCCAGCCCTCCTCCGTGATGCCGGCCTGGAGGTCGCCACTTTGGAGGTCGCAGCTGATCGCCTTTCGGCCGATGGTAAGACGCCGTTGCTTGTCGCCGTCGACGGCAAGCCCGCGGGCGTTATCGCTGTCGCCGACACGCTCAAGGAAGAGTCGGTGGCCGCGGTCGCCAGCCTGCGCGCGCTCGGTCTCGAGGTCGTGATGATCACTGGCGACAACCGGCGCACCGCGGCCGCAATCGCCAGGCAGGTGGGTATCGGGCGCGTGCTCGCGGAGGTCCTGCCCGACCGCAAGGCGTCGGAGGTGCGGCGACTGCAGTCCGAGGGCAGGCGCGTCGCGATGGTGGGCGACGGAATCAACGACGCGCCCGCGTTGGCTCAGGCCGATGTCGGCCTGGCGATTGGGACAGGCACAGACGTAGCGATCGAGTCGTCGGACATTACCTTGATTTCTGGAGCGCTCACGGGTGTGGTCACGGCGATTCAGCTGAGCCGCTCCACCATGCGCAACATCCGCCAGAATCTCGTTTTCGCCTTCGCTTATAACGTGATCGGGATCCCGATCGCAGCCGGCGTCCTGTACCCGTTCCTGGGTCTACGCCTCAGCCCCATGATCGCGGCAGCCGCAATGGCGATGAGCTCGCTGTCTGTGGTATCCAACTCGAACCGCCTTCGTAGCTTTAGATCCAAGCCGGTGCAATCAGCCGCCGTCTTAGGCTCAGCACCTGAGCCTAAGGTCGAGGTCGGTGCAGGTGGCGCACCGCCTAGTCAGAAGCGTGCCCCAACGGGCCAAGGAGAGGACTTGAGCGAGAAAACCAGTGTGATTGATCCCGTATGCGGAATGACGGTCGACTCTGCGACTGCCGAGTACCGGTCCTTCAACGACGGCAAGGCCTACTACTTCTGTTCCGCCGCCTGCAAAGGGAACTTCGACAAGGATCCCGCGAAGTTCGCCGGCGCCGGCGCCAAAGGCGGGCACGAGGGCCATTAACCCGGGATCGACCAGCCATGATCATGGCAAGGCTGTAAGCGCGGCCGCATCAGCGAACGGCCAGAAGAACAGCACGCAGGATTCAAGCGAGACCGACTCGAGTACGACGTCCTAGGCTGAACGGTACTGGCCCGGTCGCAGCTGCTTCCCAGGCTCTATTCGGCCATAGAAAGCCTGTAGTAAGCTTCGATTCGCATCGCCCAAAAGCGATGTTCAGTTGTTTTTATACAGCTGGTCATAAGGCCCTTTTGGGCCGATTTCGATCTCAGAGGCGGACCACCTGTTTACAAAACAGCTGCTCTGCCAATTGAGCTACGCCAGCGTAGATAGGAAGGGTAACGGAACCCTTTTGTCAGGCGGGTGACGGGCTAATCTGAAGTCGAAGCAGGCCTCAGACGGGCTGATTAGGCTACTTCGGGGAACCCGTAAAGGACAGGCCAACCGGGCGCCAAGTCGAACCTTCGAAGCAGGTGCCGCTGCCGTCAGCCCCGGACCAAGGTGAGGAGCATTACGGCTGGCTCTACTGCAACCACCGCGTGCGGCGTTTCCGGCGCCATGTGAAGCCAGAACCCCGGTCCAGCATCGAGCTCCTCGCCGTCGGCGGTTAACCGCAGACGGCCCGCGAGGACCTGGACGATGGCGGCGCTCGAGGCCCGGTGCTGCGTGAGCTCCTCACCCGCGTCCAGGCCGAACACCGTGACATTCAACTGGCCATCGCGGTGGATGACCTTTGACACGATTGCGCCGGGCTGGATCGCTACAGCGCTGGTTGCGTCGGCGACTGCGATGTGCGGCATGGGCGCTCCTTGGCGGTGAACAAGGAAGAGGATCGCTACTGGGAGGGGGTCTGGCGGGCTCCGCCTCCGATCGTGAGCAAAAAAGCGCTGTCCTCGACGCCGCTCACCTCGTGGGCGAGGTGCGGGGCGAGCGATGTCAGGTCGCCGGGCGACATCTCTAGCGTCCGGTCCGCGAGCGCCAGGCGGACTCTGCCCTCCAGCACCCTCAGCACAATCGGCCTAGCAGCCCGGTGTTCGGCCATGTGCCCACCCTTCGGTAAGGCGACCAGCACGACGCCGAGGCCGGGACGATTCACGATTGTGGTCGACGCGTGATCGTTGCGCCGGTAGGAGGCCGAGCGCCGGAGCGCCGCGAGCTCGGAGTCGATGTTGGTGGTGACGACCGGAATCGAGATGCGGCCGGCCGGACGCGATCCGGCCAACTCATCGAGAGGGTGGTCGTGCGACATGGTTCGTTTCTCCTTCGGAAGCTGCGCCTCCACGCACCCGCCGCTCGATCTCGGCCAGGCTCATAGCGTAAGCGGCGTTTAGATCCGGCCGGTTACGAAGTACGTGGGCGGCCGTAGGCGGTATTACAGGCCGGACGATCAACATCGTCTGTTCGCGAGCGTCGAGTGCGGCTGCGTCCAACGTCGCTGCAAGATGCGCCTGCTCGTCAAGCGGCAAAGTGTCAGTGAGATGGCGTAGGGCCGCCTGTTGGTGGGTGCGCAGGGCGTCCAGGGCGATCGTCATTTGCTGCAGAGCCGTCAGCAGTACCTGCTCTATTTTGGTCGCGCGGCGGGAGCGCCGCTCGAGACCCTCCGACAGCATGCTTAACCTTTCGACTAACCGGCGCACCTCACGGTGGTCTTCCCTCAGTGGGTCACCAAGAGCGCGATCTAGCCTGTGGCACAGAACGCGTTCCTCGGCGGCCATTAGTGGTACCAGGCTCGAGACCAGCTCGTCGATCAAGGTCTCCAGCCTTGAAGTGAAGACGCGTGCCGGAACCACAGTGCGGTCCTGAATTAGCTGCCGCACGGTGTCGAGCATCCTCTGGGTCGTGTCAGGCAGACGCCGCAGGTCGGGAACCGGAGCTAGGACTGGCTCTTCAAAGTGCATGGCAGCCCGCCTCAAAGGAGCCGATCGACTCACACCAGCAGACTTGAGCCCACTTGTTCCACTGCCGCGACAAGATGTCCTTGAGGACCGGCTGCCCACATCGCAGGCACTCGATTAACTCGGGGTCAGGCGACGGCTGTATGTCTTGAACGTGCAAGGCGGACACCTCCTGACGGTCGCGCAGCGGCGCCTCCTCGAAGGTGGGCGATGCATAGGGTGGGCTTCACGAAGGGCTCCAGGCGGGTGGCCTGCAGCGGGGCACCCATCTCCGCCAGCGCGCCCTTCAACATGCCCAGGTGGACGGCGCACACGACTCTCTGATTCGACTCGGCCACCTCTCGGAAGGGACAGCGGTGCAGCAGGATCTTGCGCTCCGCGGATTCCTCCACGGCCTCGGGCATGAATCCAAGCTGATCGAAGAGGTCAACCACCTTCTGCGTGGCTTCATCGGCCGAGATCCCACTGAACGGCTGCGGTTTTTCGGTCAGGTAGCTGCCCCAGGCGCGGCCTGCGCTCTCGGCGACGGCCTGCGGCTGGTCGGTGCTGGCGAGATAGCTGGCCAGGATCTGGGCCAGAAGTCGGTAACCGCCTTGCTGCACTGAGGTGGAATCCGCGATAGCCTCATAAAGAAGGCGCGGGCGCCCGCGGCCGGTGGCCGGCGCAGTCACGGCGCGGACCAGGCCCACCTCGATGAGCTGGTCGACATGCGAACGGACGGTGTTGGGGTGGAGCCCGACCAACCTCCCGAGCTCGCGCGAGTCGAGAGTGCCCTGCCCGCGCAGCTCCTCGAGTATCCGGAAGCGGCTGATGTCAGCTAGTGCCTTGTGCGTCTTGACGGACACGTCGGTCATCGGGCCTTGAATTATACGGTATCAATAGTGAATAATATGGATAGCGTGAAAATCGAAGCCGGACGGTGACGACCATAAAGATCGAAAATGACGCCGACACAGGGGCCAACCGAGCGCCGCGATCTAACTGGCGAGCACTAGTAGTCGTGTAGCAGTTTTGCTGTGTTCGCAAAGCCCTCGAAGCATCTCATACAGGTTTCCGCGGCTCAGGATTGGGCGACTTTGGGTGGCCAGCTCGGAACTTCGATAGCGAATTGCTGGGCGTACTCCGAGTTGAGCATTGCCAACGCCAAAGCGGCTCTAGCACCCCGATAAGGTAAGCTATCCCTTACCTATGGATACTCTCCCCCTCGACGACGTCTTCGTCGCCCTCGCGCACCCGGTGCGCCGCTCCCTGCTCGATTCCCTCGCCTCTGGAGCGAAGCCTGTCAACCAGCTAGCCAGCGCCTACA
>PLYZ01000001.1 GCA_003151935.1 Candidatus Dormiibacterota bacterium
GCTGAGTTCAACCTCGGCTTCTTGAGCGTCCGCCGGAGAACGCTCAGCTCGTGGCGACGGAGAAGGAGCTCAACGTCGCGATCGCGATCACCGTCCAGCCTGAGCACGACCAGGCCGACAACGAAACGCAGGCAGCCGTAGATGCAAGTAAGGACCAAGGGCGCCCGGGATGGTAACCGACGACTGGCTCAAGAGGCTGGTTGACCCGTCGCGGGATATTTGCATCCCACAGCCTCCAACTGGATATACAGCCACGGCGAACTCGAAACCCCACCCCGGGCTCTTCCATCGGCTGACCGCGCCGCAGATCGGTTAGGCCGGCTTGAGTTCGCGGGGCTCGCCCATCCGGCGTCCGGCCATGCGCCTGTCGGTGGCGAAGAGGACGCGCCGGCCGACGTGCGCACGTTCCGAACAGCGCCTCTCACCGACGCGGCGTTCGATGGTGGACCGCCGTTCGCCCACTCGCCGGTCGGCCCCGGGAACCAGTGTTTCGCAGGGTCGAGGCGCGATACGGTTACCCAGCAGTTCCCAAGCATCGTTGTACGCCTCAAGTAGGGCATGAGTGGCCGCAGGGAGCTGATCGGTCCTTGCCTGAGCGGCCTCAAGGTGGGCGGTTACGTAGCGCCTCAGCATCGAGCGGTGGCCGCGAAGGTCCCGGACAAGAGCGGACAACCTGAAGTCGTACGAGCGCCCGGCTTCGAATGCCAATCGGTCCAGTTCTCTCTCGTCCAAGGCTTAGCCCCCCAAGTAAGCGACCCTCACGAACCCAGCAAACGGGCCACTCGGCACTTCCGCCAATTCGGCTCAACTGACGTGACGGGCTAGGGAGCGGTCCGCTGTGGTCATCGTACACCTCCAAGATCGGAGTCTGCGAAATCGTGGGGTGGTCGCGGTAAGGTGGGCCGAAGGGCCGGCCGAGCTCAAGAATCAAGATTTGGGGTTGCTATTTGGACGCTTTTAGAACCGCCATTTCGAATACGAGTCAGTTGCTCTGTCGACCCGGAAAGCCGCCGATCGCGCTCCAGACGGGCTTGATCTAACTCTCAGGTCGTCTCCGCGAACGACCCTGTGTTTCGCCTCGCAGCGCCCGATCTTTGGGGCTGCTGCCGCTCCTGGACTCAGCCCCCGGATGCAGGAGGGAGTTCACCTCGACCCCGACCATGGTCACGATACCGAGGAAGTAGAAATAGACCATGAGCACGAAGAGGAGGCCGAACGTCTTGCCATAGGTCGAACCGCCACCGGTCAGCCTCAGGTAGAGGGGAAAGACGAGCGACAAACCTTCGAAGAGAACGCCAGCGAGGGCGGCTCCGATCCANNAACACCACCTGGAGCACGAAGTCGATCGGCGCGTTGGCGAGCACCGTGGGCAGGTAGGGCAGCTGGTTCAACAGTCCGAGGACCGTGGTCGTGACCAGCATCAGGCCGCCTAAGACCGTCAGCAGGAAGACCATGCCGACGCTAACGAGTAAGCCCTTGATCAGCGGCCGCTGTCGTGTGTGGTAGATCACCGCGAATCCCTGCTCCATGGTCCGAAAGAGGCCGGCGCCGCTCCAGACCAGGCCGGCGAACCCAACCAGGAAGAAGATCCCGCTCTTGCTGTGGAAGGTGTTCAGCGTCGCGAGCACCTCCTTTTGGGCGCTCGGGTCGGGGACGATCGAAGCGACCGTCCCGTAGACCTGCTGAGAGCTGACGCCGATGTAACCGAGGCCGAGGCCGAGCACCCCAGCCATCACCAGGGCGATCGGAAAGAGCGACTGCAGCAAGTTCCAGGCGATTATCACCGCCCAGTTGAAGGCGTTGTCCTCGCCCATCTTGACGAAGAGCCGCCCGGGCGGCGTTTTCAGCAGCCGGTTGATATTCATTTTGAGAGCAAGAATCAAGTTGAGACCAGATTCTGGCGGAAGTGGCGGCCCAGGTCGGGCGGCTCCCGTCGAGGTCGGTGAAGCCCGCCTGGGCATGGACCGGCCAGCTCGAGAACCGACGCGGGCAGCCTGAGCACTCCGGCCGATAACGCGACAGGATCCGCCAGAAGGTCCAGCGCCACCTCCGGGCCCTCCGGTGCGCGGGTTGTAGCAGGGCAAAAGTTGATCTGGTCCGGGCGGAGGGACTTTTGCCGCCCCACGGGGGTCCGATGACGCCAAGTGCCGCGAGGGGCCGCGATGAGTCCAGGCCGACTGCAATGGTTGGGGAGTCGCTTAAGGCAGACGACTGATAGAGCTGCGGCGATTTCCGCCTCGTAGCCAGCTGAAACTACTACACGACTACTACAGATGACAGCGCCGTTGTCTCATTAGCGACCTCTTCGGCTGGAGTTTCAAGTTCAGATTTTGGTCGGGGAGGCGGGACACTATTTGAACCGACCAGCCGAACTCCGCGGCGGCGTTCTCGAACTCATCAGGGCCCACCGTGACCGTCTCGAGCAAATGCGTCCCTTAGTGGTCGCTCTTCGAGCTCTCCTAACGGTGCCCCGTATTCGCTGAAAGTCCATTCAACTTGAACTCGGCTCGGGTCCGGCGCGCGAGCGCCCTACGGCGACGGAGCTGGGTCGGATATCTGGTGGATCGCCCTCCAGAGCAGCGGTCCGATCAGGAGCACCGAGGCGATAGCTCCGGCGCCCCCGACAATGAAGGTGGCCCTCGGCGAGGTGGCATCGAGGAGGACCCCAGCCAGTACATAGGCGAGCGTACTCCCGGCGAAAGCGGCTGTTCCAAACAGGCCGAAAACCCGGCCGAGCATCGCTGGCGGTACGAGGCGTTGGATCAGGGTGGGAGTGGCCACATTGTCGAACCCATTACCCACTCCTGCCATGGCCTGCATGCCGCCCGCGGCGATCACGTTAGGTGCCAAACCAGTGGCGAGGGTCCCGATACCGGAAAGCAACCATCCAAGCAACACGAGCAGGGCAGGGTTGGAAATGGACCTACGCGAGGTGAGCCCGATGGAGGCGACAAGCATGCCGACGCCGAAGGCTGCAGCGACGATTCCAAACCCGAGAGCATTTGTGTGAAGTACATCGCGTACTAGGAACACCAAAGCGACGTTGTCTACGGCGACAAAGGCAACGACGAGGAATACTCCCAACACCACGGCCCTGATCGCCGGGGTCTTCCAGGCATAGATCAAACCCTCCACCGTCGCCACCCGCACGCTCCGCGTGCCTTTACCTAAATCGCGTCGGATCCTGGGAAGCCCAACCAGCAGAGCGCCTGAGATCGCGAAGCTGATCGCGTTCGCAGCAAGTGCACCGCGCACGCCGAAGGTCGTGACGAGAAGACCCCCCAGAAGTGGACCCACTGCCACCTGAAGGTTCAATGAGCTTCCTACCCAGGCATTCGCTTGCAGTAGGTCGGACTCTTCAACAAGGGTCGGGACCGCGCTGTTGGAAGCAGGGCTGAACGTGGTGTCCAGAACCGACGCGATGGCCACGAGCCCAAGGAGAACAGGGAAGCCGGGCAACCACCAGGCCATGCCCGCGAAAATTAGTGCTTGGGTTAGTTCGCAACCAACCATGAGCCACTTCAAGTCGAACCTGTCGACTGCGGCGCCGACCACCGGGCCCAACAGGTGCGGGAGTGACTGAGCGAGAAGCAGCGCTCCGATGGCAATGCCGGAATGCTCGATCTCTTTCACGTAGAGAAGCAGCGCAATCAGTGACGCTCCATCCCCAAGGTGGGACGCGCTCCGCGCAAACCAAAATCGCCGGAACGATGCGTTCCGAAGGAGCACATTGCCCCGGCGCTGGGCACCAAGTGACTCGCTCGGCATCGCGCAACTCTAGCCCGGCTTCGAGTAAATCTGGCCGGCTATGGCGCTGGCCACTGTCGGGCGTGATGGAAATGGCGGCTGCGTGCCCCCGTGTTCGCCAAAAGTGCATCAACTTGAGTTCGATTAAGGCTCCGGCCGGGCTCAGCTCGCGCTTTACTCGCCGCGAAGGGCATCGGCGGGATTGGCTCGATACGCATGCGCCAGAGGGGCGGCCACAGCGATTGCGGTCGCGACAAACGTCATCCCAACTGCGGCCAAGAGGCCCCATCCGATCGCCGCGTAAGATGCTTGGAGCAGGACGCCGGCACCTGAGACCACGACCGCTGCGACGAGACCCCCAGCCAGCCCGAGAAGGCTCGCTTGAATGGCCAGAAGCTTGACAACCGCCCAGGCAGGCCAGCCGAGCGCGCGTAGGGCGCCAAGATGGGAGCGCCGCTCCAGGTAGCTGAGAGTCACAACTTCGGCAGCTGCCATTGCGCCCACGATCAGAGTCAGGCCAGCCAAAACCAAGTGGAAGGGACGAACTTGTCCGGACAGGTAGGTTCCCAACACTGATGTGTCGAGCTGTCCTCTGAATGCGACGGAGATCAATACAACAACCCCCAAGATCGCAGCTCCCAGCGCGATCGCAGCTGCGCCGAGTGCTGCTTCAGCGCGCCATTGTCCGCGCATCTCCCGCCAGGCCACTCCGACCAGCCCATTCGGCGGCCGCCGATTTGTGATGTCCGCATGGCCAGTCGATTCCATCACAGCGGCTGCGCTGCCCCGCCCGGCCGAGAGCGCCGGAACAAGGCCCGCAAGCGCGGCGATGGCCACCGCCATCGGTACCACAGCGGCGAGCTGCCAGGGGGACGTGCCCATGCCAAGGCGCGAGACGATCGGTATTCCTGCAACAAGCGCTATGACTCCGGCACCAAGTCCGAGCACCAACATCTCCAGTTCGACGAGCCAGGCGATCGATGAGGCGCGCCAGCCCAAGCCTCGCAAGACGCCAAACTCACGGCGGCGACGGCGGACGGAGATGTAACCGGTCTCACCTACCAGGACCATCGCGCCGACCAGGACCAGCCCGAAGAGAGCTAGGTTCTGGGCGCTCACTGCGCGAAGGAATTTGAAGGCGACGCCCTTCACCGCCCACGGTTCGCTCACGGTCAAAGCCGGGCGTCCGAACTTCCCAGCCGGCAGGTCGACCTGGATCGTGCGGGGTGACGATCCACGAATGATGTCGACCGACAGCCCGGTCGCTTCCTTTATCTGGGCAGCGACTCGGCTCAGTCGAGCCTGCGAAACCGGACCCGGGGTGTCCACTCCGGTGACGCGCACCCGGATCGCGCTGATGAACTTGTCGCCCAGCCCCCCCGGGTACTGGATGGGATCGGAGAAGAACTGAGCCGCTTGAAGGGTCGTGAGTAGCAGAGGAGGTGTGTTGACGTAGCCGGCAGCTGAGCGCGAGGGCAACAGCTTCTCACCGTTTGGCAGCGTCACCTGAGGCGGGGCATATGTCTGGAGCTGTCCAGCCCCCAACTGATTGAAGCCCGGAATACAACTTGGGTCATAACTGCCGACCGGTTGCCAACCTGCCAGCGTCGAGTGCGTGTTGGCCGAGGTGTTATCCCAGTTCGCCTTAGTTAGCGGTCGAAACCAATCGTCAAGCGCCTCCGATGGCGCCTGTTGTGCGGCAGGACCCTGGAAGAGTGCATCGCCATATACGTCGAGGTTCTGCGGCTGGAGCTCGGCCACCAGATGATCAGGTCCAGTCACCTGGTATGTGACGTCGCCGGGGCGAACGAACAGCGTTGCCCCACCCACGATCGGGGCTTGACCGACGAAGCTGCTATACACGGACTGGGCGGTGAAGTCCTTGGTCAGGACAGGGGTCCAGTCCCCAAGCTGCTCGGGGAGGCCACCGCGCTCAAGCGATGCCGCCTGTGACGATCGATCGACCTGGACATGAAACGTCTCATCAACGAAGGACGTGTTGCTCACGAATGCAGGAATGGAAAGGATCGGCGGAGAATTCGGTGGCGTCGTCATTTGCAGCGTTCCAGATTTGAGGTATGAGCCGTTTGTGACACAAGAGTCGATTCCAGTGAGCTTGGCCTCGGCAGCCGGGTCGATCGCGGCAACCAGAAGCGGTTGCGCCACGTACTCCGTAAACCCAGGAGTACTCGGACCCGCTGAAGCGGGACTCGCAGCCACACATCGTGGGCAGTCGATGTTCGGAGCCCAGCAGCTTTCGACCGGCAGATGGAACGATGTGCAGTCAACAGATCCGCCCGGGAAAGTCAGCGTGTTCGTCATCGTCGCGACGTTGGGGCCGCCGAGACCGTGCAGGGTGCCGTGTGGAGCGACGACCTCGTAGGGCGCGGAAGTGAATGGAATGGTCGACATACCGGCGTCCGCGTGAGCAGTTGTTTGCATGCGAAACGCCTGGACCTCTTGGTTGGGCTGTAGAAGCGAGCTCAGGTTTATCGGCACATAAGCAGGCCAGTAGACATACCCCAAGATGGCGATCGGAGCCGCCACGTCTACCCCAGCCACCTGGCGTATGGCGTTCAACTGCTGCATCGTGATCCCGCCGTCGCCGCTGGAGAGGAAGTTCGGCCGCACCAGGCCCTCACTAACCTCCAACGGCGTGGCAGAACCTGCAGGACGGACAAGCAAGTCGTAGGGCGCGGCCCAGGCTTTGTTGATGTCGCCTTTGAGGACTGCCTCCGTAGTCTGGGATGTACTGGCCAGGACCATGAATCCGAGCGTTGCTGTAAGCAGGCCCGTGCCCGCGAGTAAGGTCGCCGTTCGTCGTGACATCAGCTCACGCAGCGCCAAAAGCAACATGCTGGCTACTCCAACTCCCGCACTTCGATGCGCTCGGCCGAGGGCTGAAGTCGATCCTCCACGATGCGGCCGCCGCTCAACCGGATGACTCGATGGGCAATGGCCGCCACAGCCGGATCGTGAGTAGCGACCACAACCGTTAGCCCAAGATCGCTACGGAGCTCTTCGAACAAATTCAGCAGCTCCTCGGTGCTGCCAATGTCGAGGTTGCCGGTCGGCTCGTCGGCGAGCAGCAGCCGGGGCTGACCTAAGAGAGCGCGGGCGATTCCGACCCGCTGACGTTCGCCGCCTGAGAGCCGTGCCGGCGGATGATTCATGCGCGAGCCGAGCCCGACCACCTTCAACAATTTGCGCGCCTCGGGCTCGAGCAGCTGACGCTTGGTCCAAGGCAGCCTGGCTGCAATTACGTTTTCCAGGGCTGTCAATCCGGGGAGCAAGTGGGGATCCTGAAAGACCAGACCCAAGGATTTCGCGCGAAAGGCGGTCAGGTCGCGCTCCTTGAGAGACGTCAGATCCTGGCCGAGCACGATGACCGTCCCCGACGTGGGTCGGTCCAGACCGGCCACCAGGTTGAGCAGCGTCGTCTTGCCCGAGCCCGAGGGCCCGGTGATCGCGGTAGTCTCCCCTATCGCGATCGTTAGTGACACGTCGGCGAGCGCGACCACTTCGTCGCCCCCGCTCTGGAAGGCTCGCGCGACCCTGGTCAGCGTGATCGCTGGATCAGCCCGTGCGCTCAGCTGAAGCAATTCCTGACCTTCTCTTTGCTGTGGGCCTGGCAACTATTTCTACATGGCGCTCGCGAACTAGCGCTAGCCAGCGCAAGTCCGATTGCGCCCTTGCGATTTCGGCGTCAAGGGCTTCAGGTTGAAAGCCTTCGGTTGCCTGGCGGCGGAGCTCCCGGAGTCGCTGCAAACTCGCAGCTCTTTGACTCGCTATCTCTGCCGCTAGCGCCTCGAAACGATCCGGAATGACCAGTCGAGCGACCGCCAAGCGAACGACCGTCTCATCGGCTGGACCGAGGCCTTCTAACCATTGCTCAGCGACGCCGCGACCACGCTGGGTCAGGCGAAGCACGTGGCGGTCAGGCCGGCTGTCTTGGCGGATCCGACTGCTCGTGACCAAGCCTTCGCGTTCCATGCGAGCCAGGGTCAGATAGACGCGACTGCTCCGAGTCTCCCAGAGGGGCCCCAATTCGGCCTGCAGGGTGGCCATCAACTGATAGCCGTGTGAAGGACCACTGAGGAGAAGTGCAGCCAGCGCCTGTTGGAGCGCCATAGTCTCGATCGAGACTATTCCCAACTGCGCTAACAGTCAAGCCACCCGGTGGCGACTCTCCTGCGCGAGCACCATTTGGCAAGGCCGAGCGATTCCAACCTTTGGTTGATGCACACGATCCTTTGGGTGTCCCGTATTCGCTAAAAGTGCATCAACTTGAACTCGGCCCAAGCTAAACGTCTGCCCGAGGAGGACTCGACCTCCGCACGCGGTTTGCTAGGAGGAGGCCGCCGCCGCCCTAAGGGCTTAGCTCAGAGTCCCGGCGCCACGCGCCGACGAAGGCCCAGATGCCGCGGCGCATGCGGCCCCGGTGCGTCTTGAAGGTGGCGAGTTCTGAGCCAATGGTCACGAGAAGCATGACGACCGCTGCTGAGATTGCCATAGTCCCTACGAAAGAGATGGCGTCATAGAAGGGAAACGTGCCGAACAACCAGTAGTCACCAGGCACCGTGATTGCGCTGATCAGACCGGCTACGAACCCGGCGCCCATGCCGCCGGCAAAGCTACCCGATCGCCGCGTCCCGGTGAAACCAGCCGCTACGAAAAGCGCAGCGATCAATACGAGGCCGAGATTTGGATCAAAAGGATAGATGTCCGATCGGACCACCCACCAGATTAGGACGACCAGGAATCCGAACAGGGGACCCAACCACAAGCCACCTATCAGGTCCACGATGTCGCTCAGGACGATCGACCAGGTCCGCCGTCGCGACATGTTTGGGTCTTCGAGGAGGTCGTTGAAAACCAGTTTCATGTCGGCGCCGTACTCCTTTCGCAAACGCCTCGGATAAATGGCGACGACAAGACCGTAAAGGCGCACGGCCCAGCGAGCTGTCACGAGCGGACCTGCAGCCGGCGCCCGCCCGCGAGGACGATTGCCTGCTCCATGCGCTTCAACTCGCCCGTCAGCTCCCCACGCCCGCGCGACGTCAGACGGTAGTTGCGGCGCCGGGCATCTTCGCCGGGGCCGGGGCGGAGCTCGGTTATCAGTCCGGCATCTAGCAACCGCTTCAGAGTGGTGTAGAGCGTTCCAGGCCCCAAACGAATGCGACCCTCCGAGCTCTCCTCCACGTGCTTGAGGATGTCGTAGCCATGGCGATCCCTAATGCTGAGAGAGAGGAGGACATAGAAAACCGGCGCGGTCAGTGGAGACCCTGGCTTGGAGAACTGACGGCCGCGACTCATGCGGAGCACTATATCACTAATGGATATAGTGCGAACAAGACTCCAGGAGGGGGGATCTCCGCCGGGCGGCGAGCATAGCTCTTCAGTCAGGCAAATAACGCACTCAAGTGACACGTCTGGCGGTCCACCCAGGCCCATATCACGCATAGGTTGAGAGCCACGTCGGTTGATGCACACGAGCTCCTGGGTGCCCAGTATTCATCGCGTCGAGAGCGTAGATTCGCTGCATCGACCGGGACCTTCATCGAGAGCCACGGAGGAGGAGCTCATTCAGCTCGTCAGAGCCGAGGCCAACAATGTTGATGGCCCAAATCTGCTCGGGCGACAGTCCGGCTCGCCGAAGGCCGGCCCTTTCGTCCTGCAGGAGCCGCTTGACCTTGAAAGCCGGTCGTGGCCGATCGGGGTGGGTCGGTGGGCCGATCCGACGCCTGCCTCGCATCACCCATTTGTGAAACTGAATGCCCTCGGCATGAAGCTGAGTGCGGAGGGCAGTCACGATGCGACGCGCTTCGACCGGCGCCCACCGGTGGGCTGCCTTTGCGGCCGCGACACCGGGGTCCTTACCGATCAACCGCCGGGCGTGACGCGCTGAGACCCCAAGCCGCGCCGCGATGTCGTCAGCATTGAACCCCAGCTCGTGAAGGCCGCGGGCGCAGACCAGCCGATAGGTAGCTAGGTTGATGGTGCGATCGACCTTAAGCGCCTCCAGAAACGGCACCAGCTCTTCGTGAGCGGCCGGCGTCCGCCGCAGCCGCCTCTCCATCGCCCGCCACGCCACGTTCAGGTCTTCAGCCGTCGGCGTGCGGCGTTGACGAACGGGCCGCGTACGCACGCGTAGAACGCGGAGCGACCTGGCTGAAATGAAGTAGGCGCCGTGCGGCCCACGAATGGCCTTTAACCTCCCGCTGCGGATCCGTAGCCTGTCGCTTGCCAAGAGGATGGGAC
>PLYZ01000080.1 GCA_003151935.1 Candidatus Dormiibacterota bacterium
AGTTGCGCTCGTCGCCGTAGGTCGGTCCCCAGACTGTGCGCAGCAGGGTGCGGTGGTCCATCACCTGGCCGGCGTGCTGTGCGAGCGCCGAGAGGAGGCCATATTCGGTCGGTGAGAGCTTCACCTCGGCGCCATCGCGGACGACCGACTGCCCGGCGAGGTCGATGGTCACGCCTCCGGATCGCACGACCCGGCTCGGCCCCGGCGCCGGCTGTGCACGTCTCAGCACCACGCGAATGCGCGCGAGCAGCTCGTCGGCGCCAAACGGCTTGGCCAGGTAGTCGTCGGCGCCCATGTCCAGCGCGCGCACCTTGTCGCGCTCTTCGCCGCGCGCGCTGATGACGATCACGGAGGGCAAGCGCTTACCCTCCAGCGTCGCGAGGATCCGCCACCCATCGACGAAGGGCAGACCGATGTCGAGCAGCACCACCTCGAACGCCGCGGATTCGAGCTCCCGCACGCCGGCCGCGCCGTCCGCTGCCACTCGGACCTCATAGCCGCTGCGCTCGAGGATCTGGCGAACTGACGTCCTGAGCGCGACGTCGTCTTCGACGAGCAGAATGCGGCTCACGAGGCCCGATCCGGCGCGAGGGGCAGAGTGAACCTGAAGACCGCGCCCACCCCCGGTGGTGACTGGTCGAGGGCCACCGATCCGGCATGCGCTTCGACCAGTCCTTTCACGATGGCGAGCCCGAGCCCGGTGCCGGTGCTTTCCGACGGGTCGGCCTTCGGGTCGCCGCGAATGAAACGCTCGAAGACGCGTTCGCGCAGATCGGCTGCCACGCCGGGACCCCGATCGATCACACGGATCGTCGCCAGCCCCGGCTCCTCTTTCGACACCTCAATCGCGATCGGGCTGCCCGACGGTGCGAAGCGGTCGGCGTTGGCCAGCAGATTGTCCAGCACCTGGCCCAGCCGGGCCCAATCGGCCAGCACCTCGACGTCCGCGGCGCTGCGGTCCCAATCCACCACCCGTTTGGGAGATGCATGGCGTAATCGTTCGGCCGCAGCCGCGATCGCGTCATCGAGGCCCAGAGGCTCCAGGTCCAGGTCAAGAGCCCCGCCTTCGATTCGAGCCATGTCCAGCATGTCGTTGACCAGGGCCTCCAGGCGCCTCGCCTCAGCCGCCACCGTGGCGAGGCGACGCTCCGCCACCTCAACCGTCAATACCGCAGAGCGATCGGTGCTCTCGGTGAGGATGGTGCCCAGCGGTGTGCGTAGCTCGTGCGAGACGTTTGCCAGCAGCTCTCGCCGCAGCCGGTCGGCCTCCTGCAGCGCCCTGATCTGCTGCTCGCTGCGAGCCAGGCGGAGCGCGGCCTGGGCGGCTTCCGCCTGCTCCTTGTTAAGGCGGACGAGCTCGGAGTTCACCTCGCGGAGCTGTCTTGCCAGCGCTTGCGACTCGAGCAGCGCCCGGCGCCGGCGCGACGCGAGGAATCCCACCACGCCGGCGATCACGAGGAACGCAAGCAGGTTGACGATGTCCTGCTCGTCGGCAATGGTCAGGGTTCCAACTGGAGGGACGAAGAAGTAGTCGACCAGGAGAAAGCTGATGGCCGCGGATGCGAGCGCCGGCCACATCCCGCGCAGAACCCCGACCACCGCAACCAGGCCGAGGTAGATGAACACGTAGTCGCGCTGGACCTGGTGGCTGTACCCGACCAGCGTGGCGGTGACGACGGCCGGGCCGGCCAGCGCGACTAGCCAGATGACCCAGTCCGGCATTTGAAGCTGGGGGGCGGTCGATTGGTGCGGATCAGGCGTCATTTTGTCGACTCGCCGTCACGAGTGGAGGGCCGGATGCCCGATCTCGATCTTCGGGTTGAGGACGTCTGGGCCAAGAAGGCCCATGACCTGGCCGGAAGCTATCTGGGCGTGGCTGAAGGCGGCAGGCTCGATGGGGAGCGGCTCATCTTTCCGGCCGCTGAATGGGGGTGCCTGCCTCATGCGCGGTTGATTCACTGAGTTCCGCACCCAACTTTAGGACGACGAGATGGCTGCGGGAGCGCGTCACGTCCCTCAACGACAGGTGGATCACAAAACCGGTCGCGATCGCGCCGAGGATTCCCGGCCACACAGCTTGGAAAAGGGCCATCGTTGCCATGTCGCCGACGCTATGCCGTCAGGCATTAACGACGAGTCAACGAAATTCGTACACGAGCATCACAAGTTTGCTCACTTCATGATTGGCACAAAGTCAATAGCTTCGGCCCGCCGTGCTTCAGGAAACCAGGACCTAACTCGTCGCCGTCACGGCCTTGATGATGACGGCGGAGAGGTCATGCCACTGGCGGGAGCGGAACCCCACCGCGATGACGAGACGGGTAGCGCGTCGTTTCGTCCGAGAAGGACACATCAACACGAGGGTCGATGGCCCTTGGCGGGATCCCATCGCGCGTGGATAGACTGCGCACGGTGGGTACCGTCACCAGAGTCCGCCACAGGGGGCAGCGCGCCGGATGGCTGCGAGCCGCCGTACTCGGCGCCAATGACGGAATCGTTTCGGTTGCCAGCGTCGCCATTGGCGTGATTGCAGCCGGAGCCTCGACGAGTTTCGTGCTCACAGCCGCCATAGCCGCACTGGTCGCCGGCGCCATGGCGATGGCCGCCGGCGAATATGTATCTGTGAGCTCGCAGCGAGATGTTGAGCGAGCCGACCTCGACCAGGAGCGCGGAGAGCTCAAAGCGCATCCGGAGGGCGAGAAGCAGGAACTGGCCGCGATCTATGTCAAACGTGGACTTCCCGTGGAGTTGGCCGGCAAGGTCGCCGAAGCGCTCACGGCTTCTGATGCGCTCGGCGCCCATGCCCGTGACGAGCTCGGCATGGCTGCCATCCTGGCTCGTCCCGTCCAGGCGGCGCTCTACTCGGCGCTGAGCTTCACCGCCGGAGCTGTGTTGCCGATCGGCGCTTTCCTGCTGGTCCCGACCGCCGCTCGGACTGTGGCGGTCGTGGTGAGCGCTCTCTTTGCCCTGGTGGCCCTTGGCATTGCAGGGGCCCGCGCGGGCGGCGCGCCGATACTGCGCGCAGCCGTAAGAGTCTGCGTAGGAGGCGGGTTGGCAATGGCGGTCACCGCCGCGGTAGGTCACCTCGTGGGTGGGATCGGGGCATAGGCAACGTCTGACTAACTCCGTTCGCGGCGCCCTTTCGAAGGTGATCGGACAAGTCCCTCTCGATCTTCGTCGGGCAGCAACTGGCGGATCATCGTCTCCGCCAGCCAGGCGTGGTAGCGGCCCGGTGTCCAACCGCGCCGACGCACCAGCATCTGGTACAGCCCCGGATCGTTGAGAGCCAGACTATGTCCGCGGCGGCTTCTCGGTCCACGTCCAGGCGCACCTGACCCTTCCGGAGGACGTCACCGACCACGTTTACCTGGACTCGCACGTAACCAGCCAGCGTTGGTCTGCTCGCACGCTGTCATTGAAACGGCTCAGCTCCGAGGGCCGTGCGCGGTCGCCTGACTAGCCAGGGAGTCGGTCGCGCCGCCAATTCAGGTGGGCACGCTTTCGAGTCGATGCCGCGCGTCGGTGTACGGTTTGGGAATGCCCCGCCGCAAACGCAAAGGTTCTGGACCTCAACCAACGGCGAAGCCGCAGAGCAGCGATCAGGCGCCCGGCGAAGAGGTGGTCCAAGTCAACGACCAGTACAGGGGCGGCGAGCCTGCCCCCGACATGCAGCAAGAGGAGCAGGCGCAGCACCAGACCGGGGGGTAGCCCAAATCCGGCCACGTGACCAACAATCCGTGCCGTCTTGCAGTCCGTCTTCAATCGAGAGTTCTTTGGATTTGGCCTGCGCTACCCTCAGGGGGACGCTGGCGTAGATCAATTGGCAGAGCAGCTGTTTTGTAAACAGGTGGTCTGCCTCTGAGATCGAAATCGGCCCAAAAGGGCCCTATGACCAGCTATTTTTGAACAGCTGCACAGCACTTTGTGCCGCTGTCGTAACGGTACCGCCATAGGGGTGCAGCTGGTCAGGGTTTCGCCGCAGGGGTGGAGGAGTAGGATGCGGCTTGGTCACCTTCGACTGAGGGCGCCCCAGGGCACGAGGGTGATAACGGCAGGGACGTCCCAACGACCTGACCGAGCCCCGAGTTCAAGTCCCGCAGCGGCGCGAACCCGGGGCGAGTGCCACCGGAACAACGAGGGTGAGTCGAAATGGTGGTCTGTGTTCCGGTCACGGCGGGTGGGTTGATCGACCTCCGCTGGGGTCGCGCGGATCGGGTGGCAATCACTGAGATAACCGGCGACGCGATCGGGGCCTGGCAAGAGTACGAAGTCGGGTGGCACGCCCTCCACGATGCGGGAACCGAGGGCTCACATCACGCCCGGGTGGCTCGTTTCCTCCGAGAACACCACGTCGAGGCGGTCGTCGCGAACCACATGGGTACGCCTATGGTGCATATGCTGGACCGGATGGGAGTGAAGGTCCGGCTCGGGGCAATGGGCGATGCGCGGGAGGCCGCGGTGCGTGCGATCGACAGCCAATCAAGCTGAACCGGGAGCGAATCCGAGCGGCACATGCGTTTGAACGAGTAGCAGGCTGACCGACCAGCGGTCACTTCACCTCCATTGGTCAATTTCGCCCGCCTTCGATCAGGGCTGAGAGGTTTACGCCTCGGCCAGATCCCGCTGGCTGCAAACAGGAGTAGAAAGCCGAAGAGCACCGCGAGCCTTGCCAGCGGAAAGGAAAGGGCGAGAGCCGCGCCCGCGAGCGCCGTCGAGATTCCCGCGACGCCTACACGTTACGGCGGTCCTGCTTCCAAAGGAGGAAATCACGCGTCAGGCTAAGCGGACGGAGACCACCTTCACCGACGGCACGTGGATCCGCACCTCAGGTGGCTGCCGCAGCGTGTTGTGCACCGTGCAGTGCCCGACCACCCGCGAGAATGCCTCCAGCCGCTCTGGGGGAAGACCTGGTGCTTCGACGGTGAGGTCGATCTCGCCGATTCGCGTCGGATTGGCAACCCACGCGTATTTGCAGGTCACGACGAGCCCATCTGTCGCGAGCTCGTGCCGGCGCAGGAAACGTTCTGCATAGAAAGTGACGCAGCCGGCGAGGCTGGCCAGAAAGAGCTCGGTCGGGGTGGGGGCGCTGTCGTCGCCCCCATCCGCAACCGGTTGGTCTGAACGGATCTCATGTCCGCGCACCGTCATCAGCAGGCGGTCTCCGCCCTGATGCACAACGCGGATGGTCGCTGTGTCCGTAGCCATCAGATGAAGAGCGTTATGGCCCCTTGCGCGTCGGCGAGAGCCTTGGTCGCGCCGGCCGGCTCCTCGAGGCCGTCGATCAGGTCCTCGCGCTTCAGGCCCATCATGTCCATGGTCATCTGGCACGGGATCAGGTGTACGCCCATCTCCTTGGCCACTTCCATCAGCTCGTGCGGGCTGGCGACGTGGTGCTCCTTGGCCAGGTGGTTCATCATCGCCGGCCCCGCGCCGGCAAAGTTCATCTTCGAGAGCTTCAAGTGCTCGTCCCCACCACGGTTCATCATCGATAGCATCTTCTGCATCCAGTTCTCGCCCGTGATGCGGACCTGGTTCTTGACCAGTGGGAAGAGACCCCAGAACGTAAAGAAAACGGTGGTCTCCTTGCCCATGGCCGCGCCCGTCGTGGCCAGGATCAAGGTCGGCCAGACCTTGTCGAGCTCTCCGCTCCAGGCGAAGATGACGAGCTTCTCGGCCGTCTCCGGCTTCTTCTCGGCTATCTGCTCCACTGGCTGTCCAATCGGTGGTTTCTGAATCGTGTCGATGCTCATCTCAGATCTCCTTCTTTTTCAGAACGAAGTGAAAGACCCCGCCATCCTGGCTTGACTCGACGAGCGGGTTGCGCGTGGTCTGCGCCCAGGCCTTGAAGTCCGAAACGGAACCAGGGTCGGTGGCGAATGCCTCGAGCAGCTGGCCGGGTGCCAGCTCCTTCATCGCCTTGGCGGTCTTGATGATCGGGAGCGGGCACGAAAGCCCCTTCAAATCCAAACTCTTTGCGATCGTGATGCTCATGTGTCCTCTCCTTATCTATGGCAGCCGTCCCTGGGGGACGGTGTGCCAGTACGTCTTGTTGAACAGCGCCTTTGCCCAGTGCCAGCGGCGGGCCGGCGTGGGTGAAACCGGAGGGTGGTCGTAGTCGAATTGGATCGTGGTCGCCTGTCCCTGGCCTGTCTCCAGGAAGCACATCACCTTGCCGTCGTACGTGTGCTTGGGAGGGGCCTCTCCCTTGACCTCAGCCGTGATCGCGTCCGCGGCCACCGATGCCTCGTAGTGGGCAACCGAACCGCTCTTGGAAATCGGGATGTTGGTCGTGTCCCCGACCGCCCAGATGTGCTCGAACTTCGTGTGCTTCAGGGTGTTCTTGTCGACTGGGACCCAGCCGCGCTCGTCCCCGAGGCCCGAGTCCTCGATCACCTTCTGGCCGCGGTGCGGTGGGACCAGGACCAGCAGGTCGTAGTCCATCGTCTCGCCCTCGAGCGAGCTGACGGTCTTGGCGACAGAGTCGACCGTCTCGACGTTGAAGAAGCCGGTCAGCTCGATGCCCCGCTCGGCGAGGATTGGCTGCACCAGCTTGGACGTCGCCTCGATCGTGAACGCGCGGTTGAGGGGAGATAGCAACTTGATCTGCGACTTCTCTCGGATACCCCGAGCCCGCAGGTAATCGTCGAGCAGGAAAACGAACTCCACCGGCGCGGGAGGGCACTTGTAGGGAATGCCGGCCACCCCGATGACGATGGTTCCACCCTGAAACCCCTTGAGCGCCTCGAACAGCCGAACGGCTCCATCCATGGTGTAGAAGTCGTGGGCGTCTTTGGCCCCTGGAACTTCGTCCATCACGGTGCGGCTGCCAGTCGCCAGCAGGAGCTGGTCATAGGGCAGAGTCCGGCCGGATTCGAGCTGCACTGTTCGGGCGACCGTGTCGACTCGCGCAGCACGGTCGACCACCAGTGACACGTCATCGCGAAGCAGGCTCGTTTCCGGGCGCTGCAGCGCCGACGGCTGTTCTTTCCCGACGGCAACGTAGAGGAATCCGGGCTGGTAGACGTGAATCCCGGTGGCGTCCACTACGGTCACGTGCGCCCAGCCGGAGCTCTTCTTTGCGACCAGGTTGGCAACGATGGTCCCTCCGACGCCGCCGCCAAGAATCAAGACTTCAGCGGCCATGGCTCACCTCGCCTTGCGCACGATGAAGTGCGCATATCCGCTGTCCTGATTGACCTCGACGAGCTCGTGCTTGGCCTTGGCCACCCAGGCAGGAATGTCGGTCTTGGAACCTTCATCGCTGGAAAGCACCTCGAAGACCTGCCCGACCTGGCCCTGGCGAATCGCCCCGATCAAGTTCATGAGGGGTCCAGGGCAGGCCATGCCCCTGACGTCGATCGTCTTGTCAATCTGCACGGTGCTCATCTCAAAACTCCTTAGATGAATACGACCTGGCCGTCCGAGGCCGAGGCGATGAAAGCTGCAACTCCCTCGATGCCGTCAACGATCGGATCGAGGTCTTCGCGACCGATGCCGAACATGTCCATGGAAAGGGCGCAGGCCTGGATGTTCACCTCGCCCACCTCTTTGGCCTGCCTCAGCAGGTCGCTCCAGTGCTGGCCCTTGTGTCCACGAATTACCGGAGCCTGGGCGGCAGTCGCCTCGGGCGAAAGCGCGTGGTCTGCGTTGACCTTGCCGGCCCGAAAAGCATCGAGGGCGTAGTACTGCAGGAACAGGTTGACGGGGCGGCCCATCGTGGCCGCTCCGACCGCCAGCACTGCGGCTGCGGTCAGCTTGTCGTCTGTCCCCGAGAACATCACAAGGGAAAGCGGCTTGTCTTGTTCATCGATCATCAGGTTTTCCTCCTTTGCCACGAGTTCTCTGCTACGAGTTTCGGTGCAGAGACCGACGGGGGCGAGAGGAGAGAGTCCCGGGCGCTCAGGGCCAGATGGTCCTGTGTGATTGAGCAGTTACAGAGCTACAGTTCAGGCGTGCAGATGACCGCGGACATGATTGATGAGGCGGCGCACCGGTTCGCGCTGCTCGGGGATCCGACCCGACTGCGCATCCTGCACACCGTCATGGAGCGGGGGGAGCTATCGGTAGGCGCAATCGCTGAGTTGGCTGGCGCCTCACGTTTCAACACCTCGGCCCACCTCAACCGTTTGGCGCTTGGAGGACTGGTCGCTCGCAGGCGCGACGGCTCGACGGTCTATTACCGGGTAAATGATGAGAACCTGCCGCGCATCTGCGACTGGATGTGTGACTCGCTCCAGCGTCGCGCGACATCTCTGGCCACTCGACTGTAGCAGTCACTTTCTTGCACCGTGGTCGTCAATGTTGCAACCGGATGATGTGAGCGTCAGCGTGTTACTCCAGCCTTCAGGAGCTCGATCCGGACCACGCCGATGCCCCCGCCACAGTGCTCCAGGTATTCAACGATCAAGCCGTCTAGGTGTTGGGCGCGGCTACCTCTCATATGGCATTCTCGGTCTTGAAGGCCGGCGTCATCCAACTTTCGCGCGACTTGACCATCCATCTGGCCCGTACAGGCGCGCGGGTGAATGCGGCATAGCTCAATTGGCAGAGCAGCTGTTTTGTAAACAGGTGGCCTGCCGCTAAAGTCGAAATCGGCCCAAAAGGGCCTTATGAGCAGCTTCATAAACGCTGGATAGCCTCTAGGTCAGCGCGAGATGCGGCTGTACCGGCGCACGCAGAAGGGAGCGACGATCGCGACAATCACGATTGACAATCCGATGGTAGTGACGACGGGGTGATCCAGCGACCACACGCCCGGTGGTGGAGGCCCAATGCTGTTGCCAAAAAGCTGACGGCCCGCGGTGACCATGGCCGACATCGGGTTCCAGTCGGCGAACACCCTGAGCCACGCGGGCATGTTCGCGGGATCGACGAAGACGTTGGAGATGAAACCCAAAAGGAACGTGGGAATGCCCATGATCACGTCAGCCGCCTGCGAGGATTGCGCCAAGAGCCCGACCAGGATCCCGAGCCAGATAGCCGCGAAGCCAAAGAGCTCATAGAGTCCGAATGCAAGGGCGGCGTTGCCGAGGCCGCCGGTCGGGCGCCAGCCGACGGCCAGAGCGCACAGGATCATCACCACCATCGCCGGAATTCCCAACAGGAGGCTAGAGATGGCGCGGCCGATCACGATCGCAGAGCGTGCGATCGGCAATGTCTTGAAGCGGTCGATGACACCCTCGCTCATGTCGGTGGCGATCCCGACCGCGACGCTGTTCGAGCCGAAAAGGATGGCTTGAGAGAAGAGGCCCGGCATCAGATAGGAGCGATAGTTCCCGCCCGGGACCTTGATCGAGCCGCCGAAGACATAGCCGAAAAGAACCACGAAGATGACTGGGATCAAGACACTGCCGAAGATCACGTCTGGCTGCCGCATCCCTCGCCTCAAGTAACGGCGGGTGGCGGTGTAGGCGTCAACCACGCTCCAGGGGAGCCGGGTCGCTGCCGGCACGATGGCTTGCTGTCTCATCCGTTTTTCTCGGTGGCGGGAGCTGTCATGCCAGCACCGTCGGAGTGGCCGGTGACGATGCTGAACACTTCATCCAGGCTCGGATGCTCAAGGCCGACCTCATAGACGGGCATTCCCATTAGCTCGAGCTGCGCCACCACCTCGCTGAGGGTGGCCAGGCCGTTGGAGGCAGGCACGCTGACCGATAGTCCATGGATTTCGGCCTGATCACCGAGCACGCTTCGCACCCGCTCCAGCGCGGAGGCGTCCAGATCGGGAAGCGTGACCCGAACATGTGGCCGCCCAATCGATGCCTTGAGCTGCTCCGGTGTGCCCTGAGCCACGACCAGACCCTGATCGATGACGACGATGGTGTCGGCCAGCTGATCGGCCTCGTCCAGATATTGCGTCGTCAGCAGCACCGTGGTGCCGCGCGTGACCAGGGTGCGAATCGCCGCCCACATCTCACGGCGACTGATCGGATCCAACCCGGTGGTGGGCTCATCGAGAAAGAGCACCTCAGGTTCTGCGATCAGGCTGGCGGCCAGGTCGAGACGGCGCCTCATGCCGCCCGAATATTTCTTCACCAGCCGGTCCCTGGCGTCAACAAGGTCGAACTCGCGAAGCAAGTCGTCTGCGCGTCTGCGCGAGGTCGCCGCTCCCAAGTGGCAGAAGCGGCCGATGATGTCAAGGTTCTCCCGCCCGGTCAAGAGCTCGTCCATGGTTGCGGTCTGACCTGTGACTCCGATCCGAGCTCGCACCTTGTCGGCTTGGCTGAAGACATCGAATCCAGCGACCTGGGCTCGCCCGCTGTCGACGGAAAGCAGCGTGGTGAGGATGCGGACGGCGGTGGTCTTGCCGGCACCGTTGCGGCCAAGGAGTGCGCAGACGCTGCTAGAAGGGACCTCAAGGCTGACGTCCACCAGCGCATGGGTTTCGCCGAATGAGCGGGCGAGACGTTCGGCCGAGATCGCGGCCGAGCTCATTGCAATAGAGTTTCGCAGCTCACGGGGGACACCGCCTGTCAAGAAATGCTTGGGACCAGGATGACGTTCGTCTTGTTCTGTGGATCAATCCCCAAAATTGCGGCAGAGCTCGATCGATGCGAAGGCACACACACGCCACTAGACGCGCTTGGGGTCTGACGCGAAAAGCGAGATGGGTTGATTCTTGCCTTGAGCTACCCTCTGGAGGACGCTGGCGTCAGTCTTCGGGAAGAGCAGCAAAGGCCTTTCTTGTTTTCATATACCACCCCATTCCTGATATGGGATTTTTCCACCTATCCTGCATGCTCTTCCGGGCGCTTTTGTGCGTTTCATCACCCCTCGCGACCATTTCTTTTAAATGGTTGTCTTCCGCTTTTATAACCTCATCAGCCGTATTTCCGTGGAATGGGGCATCACATGGTCCACCCATTTGTTGACATGTCATGGTTTTCATAAGTTATCTCCTCAGCTCACTGCTTTCTTCACGAGCGCACGGATCCTTGCCTCGTCGTCGGCGGTCAATTTCATGAGCGCGTACGAGTTCGGCCACATGGCGCCGTCGTCGAGTTTCGCCTTGTCGGTGAAGCCGAGCGTCTGGTATCTGGCTTTGAACTTCCCCGCGTTTTGGAAGAAGCAGATGATGTTGCCGTCCTTGGTGTACGCGGGCATCCCGTACCAGGTTTTCGGCGCGAGCGCCGGTGCTGCGGCTTTGATAAGAGAGTGGAGCTTCTTGGCCATGGTGCGATCTGGTTCCTGCATCTTTGCAATCGCCGCAAGCAGTTCAGTTTCCCCGTCCGCCTTGGCCGCCTCCGCCTTGAGCTCCCGGGCGCGCTCCTTCATCGCGGCCTTTTCTTCGGCGCTGAATCCTTTGGATGTCTTGCCGTTAGCACTGGTGCGCTTGGCGGACTGCTGAGCGGCCCTATTTGCAGGTTTTCTCTCAGCCATTGCGAAGCACCTCCGTGCGCCGAAGAATC
>PLYZ01000096.1 GCA_003151935.1 Candidatus Dormiibacterota bacterium
CAGCCGACCGGATGATCCTGGCGGCCCTAGCCAGGCGGTTGCCGCGACGAGCGTTGGGTGGATTGCTGGTGCGGCCGGAAACTGTGTCGGGTTGGCATCGGGCTGTGGGGAGGCAAAAGTCCCTCCGCCCGACAGCAGAGTCATCCGGATCGATCGCCTCGGTGGTCTCATTCACGAATACGTTCGGGCAGCGTGATGCGAGTCGACGCAGCATGGTTAACGGGACACCCGGCAGGCCGGCAGGTTCGCAGCCTAGATCACTAATGGATACCAGAGGGTCTACCGGCCGGTTGCCAGAGGGACGTATGGCACTCGGTGCTTGACGAGCCGGCTCCTACGCTGACTGTGAAACCAAGAGGAGATTGATCGAAATGATGTGGTGGAGTGACTACGGTGCGACGAACTGGCTCTGGATGGCACCAATGATGGTCCTGTTCTGGGGCGGAATCGTGGTTTTTGCGGTCTTCGCGATCCGTGCTTTCACTGGGCCCAAGAGCAATGACCAGGCCCTGGACCTTCTCAGGCGACGGCTTGCTAGCGGCGAGATCACTCCGGACGAGTTCAATAAGATCCGCAAGGCGCTGCAGGGTTAGTTCGTCACACGCCCACCGGGTCTGTTGATGCGGGCGCTCTGAGCGCCCGCCTGCGGGGTGCGTCGGGAGTGAGATCCGGTGGCAAGGATGGTCAGGAGGTTGCCGACCGTCTGGCCACGGGCGAGCGAGTCGGGAAGGGGCATGGTTCCATACTTTGGCCGAAATGATTCTGGTCACCGGCGCCACCGGGCTGAATGGATCTGAGCTCGTGCGCCGGCTCTCGGCGAAGGGAATCCCGTCCCGCGCGTTGGTGCGAAACCCCGCGAAGGCGCAAACCCTCGCCTCGCTGCCGAACGTCGAGGTCGTGGAAGGCGACATGGCCCGCCCGGACTCGCTAACCGCTGCGCTTAGGGGAGTCGAGCGCGCGATGCTCATCTCGTCCTCTGATCCGACGATGCTCGAGGTTCAGTCGAGCTTCATCGACGCGGCACGGAGGGCCGGCGTCAAGCATGTGGTCAAGCTCTCGGGGATCATTCCCGAGCTCGACTCCCCTTTTCGCTTCGCTCGGATGCACGCCGAGGTCGAGAAGAGGCTCGAGGCTTCAGGCATGGCGTACACCCACCTTCGGGCGGGCGAGTTCATGCCTTCCTACTTTCGGCAGGTCCCATCGATCGTAGCCAGGGGCATCCTGGCATTGCCGATGGCCGACGCCAGGATCGCCTGCATCGACATCGGCGACATCGCCGAGGTTGCGATTGCGGTCCTTACGACGGCCGGGCACGAAGGCAAGATCTATCCCCTTACCGGCCCAGAAGCCTTGACGATGGCGGAGGTCGCCGAGAAGCTGTCCGCCGCCACGGGAAAGCCCATCCGCTACGTCGACGTTCCTCCCAACGAAGCAAGGCAGGCGCGGCTGGCGGCCGGACTGCCGCCCTACCTCGCGGAAGGCCTGGACGAGCTGTTTGCCGAGCGGCGGAAGGGCAAGGAGTCCAGGGTCTGGCCGACGATTGAAGAAGTCTTCGGGTGGCAGCCGACCAGCTTTGATGAGTTCGCCAAGCGGAACGCCGCGATTTTCCGCGGCGAGCAGGCCGCCCCGAGGGGTTAGCCTCCCGAGACTTTTAGCACCAAACCCAGGGCGTAGGTCGCGCCGCCCACGATGACCCCGGCCAATGTCATCTCAAGGCCGGCGGACCACCACTTGCGCAGCGTGAACAGCGACTTGGCGGCGCCCACCAGGAAATGGGCGATCAGGGAGACGATCGCGGCCACCAGCACGGCCGTGGTTCCGCGCAGGAAGAAGAACGGGATCACCGGCACCATCGCGCCGAGGAACGTGCTGATTCCGGCCGCAAGCGCCGACTGAACGGGATTGCCTCCGGCCTCGGTTCCGCCGAGCTCTTCGGTCGCGAGCACCTTGAGCATGGCGTCCGGGTTCTCGGCCAGCTTCTTCGCGAGCTCGTCCGCGAAGGCCGCGTCGAGGCCCTTCAGCTGGTAGAAGAGCGACAGCTCCTCCCTCTCCTCGTCCGGGTGCTCCTCGATCTCACGGCGCTCCTGCTCCACGTTGGCCGCGACGACCTCGGCCTCGGAGCGGTCGGCGAGGAACGCGCCGGTGGCCATTGACAGCGCTGACGCGACAGCGCCCGAAAGCCCTGCCGTGAGCACGAAGCTCGAGCCACCGGTCGCACCGGAGACGCCCGCGACGATGCCGAAGACAGCCGCCAGCCCGTCGTTCGCGCCATAAATCGCGCCGGAGATCCAGCCCGAGCCGGTGCGGTGCCACGTCTCGCGGCCAAGGATTCGATTCAGCTTGCCCTCGGCGCCTGAGGTGGGTGGCTCGCCACTGCCATGCGTGGCCTGCATGACGTCCAGCGACCTCGAGTGGCCCTGCTCCTCGGTGCGAATCGACGCGAGAACATCGTCCGTTTCTGTATCGCCCGTAGGCCGCTTGTAGCGGTCGGTGATCTCCACCTGCTCGTTGGACTCCATGTGGGCGAGCATCCTCATGACAGGGGCGAAGCGCGCTTGCAAGCGAAGCCACGTTGAGACGCTGACCGTTGACGCATCGGGGATCGGCTGGCCCAGCTCGCCCAAACGTTTCTCGATCCGCTCGCGGTGACGAGCCTCGCCATCGGCGATCTCTCGAATCACCTGCGCCCGCCGCGGGTCGCGCATGCGCCCGGCGAGGATCGTGTAGACGGCCCGGGCTTCGACCTCCCCTCGCCACGCCTCAAGCAGCCGGGCGACCGCCTCGTCGGATCGCACGGCCGATTTCCGCTCAGCCGAGATGTGAAACCACCTTGCCCACGCGCGAATCCTCGAGCGAAACATCCAGGGCGGATAGGTGCGTGCCAACCCACTCGCCGCTCTTCTGGATGACTTTCTCCAATGTCTCCTCGTCGAGACATGCCGTCATCGATACGAGCTCGTTTTCGGCCGTTGCGACCAGGTGGTAGCTGAGGAATCCAGGCTCGTTTCGCAAATGATCGGCCCAGCCTTCGTCGACCATGGTCACGACCTCATCGCGCTGGGCGGGATCGACCCGATATCTCCTGATGCTCATGAACATTCGCATTCCTCCTCGTGTGCCGGCAGATGGTCAGGGTCAGGCAAGTCTGCCTTAGTCGAAAACTCAGCGCCTCATAGGTTGTATTCCGGCAGCTCGACGGCGATCAGGTGCGAGGTCTCAACTGGCGCTGTCGAAGAGGACTCGGCTTCCTCGTCGTACTGCTGGTCGGTGCGCGTCAGTCGATCCGTGTGCTGGCGCATGTGTTCATCCCACGACGAGACGACGTACAGCTCGACGAAGTGGTGCGGTGTCTCCGCGTCGCGGAAGAGGCCCCACTGCGTCGCTCCGGTGCGCAGGCGCGACAGGCGCACGCGCGCCATTGCGCGCAGAAACGCCTCCTCCTTGTCTGGGGCGACCGTGTAGACGGTGTTGACGACCACGGGACCGTCCTCGGGAGCGGCCTCCACCGCCAGGCTTGGTGGGCGCCAGTATTCGACCGTGGTCCGGTCCATCCCGGTGGTGTCGATGATCGGCCAGGCTCGCATCGTCGCGACGCCGGCCAGCATCACCGTCGCGGCGATCAGAAACGTGGGCACGATCCCGGCAGGCGCGGCGATGACCCCCCAGAGGAGCGCGCCGAATCCCTGCGCGCCGAACAGGACCATCTGGTACACGGACAGGCCGCGGCCGCGCACCCATGCGGGAAGGAAGAGCTGAAGCTCAGCGTTGATCGTCGAGAGGACAGCGATCCATGCCACTCCGGCCGGGAGGAGAACGATCAGGATCACGACTGAGTTGCCAATCAAAACCACGGCAGCGAGCACGATTGCGTAGACGACGCTGCTTGCCGCCAGCAGTGCGTTGATCGAAAGCCTTGCGCGGGCCCGAGGCAGGATGAGCGCTCCTGCGATGGCGCCGGCTCCCATCACACCGAGCATCAGGCCGTACCCGTCCGCTCCGAGCCCAAGGCGCTGGGTCGCGACGAGCGGGAGCAGCGCCCAGAGCGCGCTGGCCGGCACGAGGAACAGGGCCGAACGCCACAGGATGCGCTTTACCACCGGCGCGTACCGGATGTACCGGCCGCCCGCGCGGAGGGCTGAGACGAACCCTTCGGCAATCCTTGGTGTCGAGCCGGTCTGCGGGCGCCAGGTCGCCAGCACCAGGAGGAACACGAGATACATCGCAACGTTGAGGGCGAAGACGGCGCCCACGCCCACGCGAGCGATCACCACGCCCGCGATCGCGGGCCCCGCGGCCCTGGCCAGGTTGATGCTGATCGAGGCGAGCGCCGATGCCGAATGCAGCTGGGCGCGCGGCACGAGGTCGGGGACGAGCGACTGATATGCCGGCACCGTGAGCACAGACCCGGAGCCGATCAAGAACGTGAACGTGAGCAGGAGCGCCGGAGGCATCTGGCCCGCGATCGTCAGGGCGGCGAGCGCAACCCCAGCCACGACGAGGAATGCCTGGACGGCCATCATCAGGCGGCGGCGGTCGAGAGTATCGGCGAGCACGCCGCCGACGATCCCGAAAAGCATGTCGGGCAGGTAGTCGGCGGTCTGGACCAGGGCCACCAGGATCGAGGCGTGAGGTTGGTTGACGAGCAGCCACTGGGCGCCGACCGTCTGCATCCAGGTGGCGACGTTGCTGACGAGGACCGCGAGCCAGAGCGCGCGAAAAACCCCGATGCGAAGGGGCGCCCAGGTTGAAGCGGTGGTGTTCGAAGCGCTCATCGGAGGCAGTACTGAGCTTAAGCCTCTCGGTTCGCTGGACCGCCGCGGCTAAGTGTCGGCGACAAAGCAGCCCGCGACCAGCGGCACCCTGAACAGTCCTTCGGTGCGGATGATCTCGTCGATTCGTGTTCGCATCGCGGCCTCGAGCTCCGGATCATCCCGCATGGATCGCCAGTAACGAAGGGCCGGCTCGGCCTCGGGAAACAGGAAGGCGTTGTGAAAGATCTCGACCCGAACGTTGGGAAATATCTGTCGCACGCGATCGACGTGCTCGAGCCTGAAAGGGGACGACCGAAGGAACGCATGGGGACGTCCCAGCTCCGAAGCCGCAAGCCTCGCGACCTCGTACATGCGCTCGTTGTTGCGCGCTCCGTTCGTGGCGATCACGATTCGGCCGCCCGGCCGCACGATCCGGAGAAGCTCTCGCATCGCCAGCTTTTGGTCTGGCACGTGATACAGGACGTGGTTGCACGCCGCCCGATCGCAAATCGCGTCCGGAAGTGGCAGCGCCTGGGCGTCGCCAACGACTGTACGGCAGCCGTCCTCGATCTCTCTGGCCATTCCGATGGAGCGGTCGACGCCGATGGTCTTGGCCCCTCGCCTTGTGAAGAGAGTGTGGTAGATGCCGCGACCACAGCCGACGTCCACAACGGTCATTCCCGGGCGGATGTCCATGTGCTCGGTGACCCACTCGAGAAAGCTGACCGGATTCTCGCTGTATCGGCGATGTGTTTCCTGGCGGATCCTGAGTCGCTGCGAGTCGGAGTACTGCTCCGCCAGCCTCTCAGCGCTCGTGTAGCGGTCCATCGTTGCCGGCGCGGCTAGCTCTTTTGTGGGGCCCTGATCTCAGCCTTGCGGCACTGAGTGCAGGCGAGCACCTCAAGAACAAGGAGCTCCTCGCCGACATCAGCCCACTCGCTGAAAAGCAGGCTCCACCCACCCGAGGTCCCGCCAACTCTGAACTGCTCCACTCCGATCGACTGGAGCTGCGCACCGCATCGCAAGCATGCGTTGGGATCAACGGTCATCTTGACCTCCATTCATGACGGTGCCATCGAGGCATGTGATGGCGCGGCACCCAGGATGACACGCCGAGACACCCTCCGCGTTGCTTTCGAATATCGATTGCCCTGCTGGGGTTGGCGCTCGATCTTGGCGTAGCGGAGGCGCCGACGAGGTCGGCGTTGGAAGGCAGAGTCACCTTGGATTTGGCCGAGTCGTACTTCGCCCGGATCGGCACCAGCTTCTACCGAGTCGCAGACGCGTCGACGGCGCTAGTAGGTTTCCGGGATCACAAGCCCCCGAATCCGCCGGGTCGCGCACCCGGTCCACTCCCCGGTCGTTGGAATCCAGGCCCGAACTGACCTCGCGCGTGGGGCTGCAGCCCGGTTGGGCGCGGCTGCACGGTTGCCGTGCGATAGGCGACCACAGCCGTGCCCGTGGTCAAGGCGGCGCCGGCAACCAGAAGAGCTCCCGCGATGATTCCGAGTGTTCGCTGCCTCACGATTTGGGAGTTTCTCTCAACAGGTCTCGTGCTTTCTGGAAATCCTCGGCCGTGATCTCTCCGCTTGCAAAGCGGCGCGAAAGGATGTCGAGCGGAGACTCAGAGGTGGCGACCGCGGGCGTGGAGTACACCGGGCGCCACGAGCTGGAGCGGGCCATCGCCCTGATGAACCACACGACCAGGAGCACGAAGCCCGCCAGGAACAACAATCCGCCGAGTCCACCGAGGAGCCCGAACGGAAAGAAGCCGAAAGGCGCCATATGGCCGTGCATCACAGGTTGGATCATCGAGCTCGCGCCTTGGAAAGATCTCAAATCTGGCTGTGAGTTTACGGGCGGCGGTCAGCTGCCCATCGTCGGTTACGATCCGCCATCATGGCCGAGCTGAGGCGACTCTGCGGCCTGTTCGGTGTTCATGGGCCAATGCTGGCTACGGCCACGGTGCTCGTCGGTGGACTGTTGACGCCGGGCTATGACCCGATGTCGAGCACGATCAGCCGGCTGGCCGTGCCCGGCCTTGCGGCCGCCTTCGAAGTGGAGTTGGCGATCGTCGTCGTTGGACTCGCTCCGGTGGGGCTCGCGATCGCGCTTGGGCCAGGGTCGGCCGGGGGCCGCGCCTTGCTCGCGATCGCAGGCACGGGCCTGCTGGTTGCAGCCGCGATCCGGCTGGATCCGGCGTCAGCCTCGGCGACCGCCGAGCACCGGCTGGCCACGACCATAGCAATGCTCGGATTGACTGGAGCGCCACTCGCTTTCGCGTCATCGCTAAGACATCGAAAGGATTGGGCTGCCTACGCACGGGTTTCGTTCGCGTTCGGCGCAGCGGAGGTTGCGATGCTGTTGGTGGGACTTGCGCTGCTGCGCACGACGTTCGCCGATTGGGGAGCCTGGGAGCGCTCCTTCCTGGCGCTGCCGATGGGGTGGATGGTCCTACTTTCGGCGCGTCTCCTGAGCGCGAGGACGATCGAGCCCATGTTTTCGTCGACCGCCGAGGACAGCAGCTGGGCGAGCAACGTCTCGGCGGACGACACCATGAAAGCCGCCGCCGCGAGCCACAGCAGAAGCGGCTCGTAAGCTGCCATCAAGAGTGTGATGACCGCGAACGAATAGAGCGCGCCGCCAGCGACCTTGGATGAATAAAGGTGCAGGTTGCCCAGCTGATGGAACTTGACCAGGCCCACTGACAGCGACGCCAGGTAGACGCCGAACGTAGCCACGACCAGCGCTGTGTTGTCGCGGAAGATCTCCGGGCGCAGCAGCTCGATCCACGCCACCGTCGAGATCAGGAGCAGGTTGTCGGCCAGCGAGTCGAGCCGCGCGCCAGCGCGTGATTCCTGACGCAGGCGGCGGGCCATGTAGCCGTCGAAAAAGTCGGTCGCGCCGGCGACCAGCAATCCCACCCCGACGAGGCGGCCGTTTCCGAGCAGCGCGGCGACCCAGATCACCGGTATCAGCAGAAGACGCATGCCCGACAGGGCGTTTGCAATCCGCCAATGCCGCTTCACGACGCGAGTATGTGTGTTGTTACCCAACCGCGTTGGCAGCGTTGGCGTGATATGGAGATTGCGCCCTGCGCGCGCCCGGCATGACCTCATCGATTCGAGTCGCTCTCGTGTCAGTCGCCGGCGCCTCGTTGGTGGCTCTGGTCGTCGCCGTCGCGGTGGTCGCGGCAGGCCGCGCGCAGCCGGTTTTCATCACGTCACCCGCGGCTGCGTCCACCACCACTTCGATCGAATCGGGTGTGTTCACCAGCGGCGATGCGAGCGTTTCCAAGCAACCCGACACGGCATTCCTGTACGCCGGAGTTGACTCGCAGCAGTCCACTGCGTCGGCCGCGCAAAGCGACCTGGCGAGCAAGGCTGCCAAGCTCATCGCCCGGGTCAAGGCGCTCGGAGTCGCGGACAAAGACCTCAACACTTCTGGCTACTCGGTCGGACCGACCTACACGCCGAGCGGCCAGACCGTCAACGGCTACCGAGCGTCGGAGCAGCTGCAGATCACCTGGCACGACGTGAACACCGTGGGTAAGGCACTTGATGCCATCGTGCAGGAAGGCGGCGCGACGAATGTCGGTGCGAGCTTCGGCTTGGCCGATCCGAAAGCCGCACAGTCAGAGGCGCGAACGCTTGCTATCGCAGACGCCCGCTCACGGGCGCAGGCGATGGCTTCCGCCGCCGGCGTCAGGCTCGGACAGGTGATCCGGGTCAGCGACCTCACATCGTCGGGCATTCCGTCGGCGCGTTCCGACATCGCAGCGGCCGCTCCCGCGGCGACTCAGCTACCGGTCGGGGAGCTCACCGTGGCGGTCACTGTAGAAGTGGACTTCGCCATCGCTTAGAGAGCGGTGAACCAGTCCGGAGCCTCGACCAGGCGATGGGCCGGAAATTGAGATATTGCGGCATTGTTCGGACGAGGCTAATCCAACATTGCGTAGGCCTGTTTTGTCGCTGGTGGCTTATCGTCGCTGGTGATGATCAAGGTCTACCCGGATCGGCGATGGCCTGCTTTCCTGCGCGTGCTGGCGGACACGGTGACGGTCGGCTGGACGATCGTGTGGGCGTACCTCGGTTTTCTGATCTACCAGACGATCATGGGTCTGGAGGCGATCGCCGATGGGATCACCAGTACCGGGGCGACCTTCAACGGCTGGATCGCCTCGTTCCGGCAAGCGGTCCCGGGCGGAATCCCGCTGCTCACGCAGTTCCTGCTTGGCACCGCCGACGCCCTGAAGAAGTACTCGGGGGATCCTCTTGTGTCGGCTGGCCACAACATCCACCAGGCGATCCTTCAGACCGCGATCGTGCTCGCCCTCCTGGTGGCGCTGCCGCCGATTCTGCTTGTCTTGCTGCCTTACGCAGGGTGGCGGTGGCGGGATATGCGCGAGACTGGGGCCGCGCTGGCGTTTGTTCGGATCGCCTCCATCACCGGGCGGGCGGAGCAGGCGCGCGCGGTCCTCGCCTATCGGGCCGTATCCACGCTGAGCTTCCGCCAGCTGATGTCCGCGAGCGCCGACCCTGTGGGCGACATCGCCGAGCGCCACTACGACCGGCTGGCGGACGCGATGATCAAGCGGGCGGGTTTGGACCCGACGCGGCTGGCGCCCCACGACCTGCCGGAGCTGCCGCCGCATCGCGGCCGGTAGCTTCAGGTTCGCGGATTCGTGGGTTCTGGCCTCACCCTCGGTATCGTTGTCGGCATGTGTCGAAGCATCAAGACGCTGCGCCAGGCTGACGTGGTCGCAACCGATGAGGAGATTCGTGCCGCCGCGCGGCAGTTCGTGCGCAAGGTGAGCGGGTTCCGCGAACCGTCGAGCCGGCACCAGAAGGCTTTCGAGGGAGCCGTCGACGAGATCGCGCTTTCGTCCCAGCGGCTGCTGGAGAGCATCTCGGGGACCCTGGCCGGAACCGGTCTTCTTAGCGGGCGTTCTTGACAGCCTGGGTTGACGGCCCCAGTACGCTGAGGTCGGTTGGCCGGCGGGGGCAATCAGTAGGTCACATCCTTATCGCCGCTCGCGCGCAGGGTCCGGTCAAATGAAGGAGGGCCCGATAGCGGTATGCCCACCTACAGCTGGCAGCCCCGGCAGAAGTTCAGCGGCTCGCGGTTGGAGCCCAGCTGGCTGATCCGGTGGCCGCAGCGCGGGCAGGTTTTCCCTCCTTTCATATGCACCGCCATGAATGACCGGTCCTGCTTCGACTCGTCGTAGTTCGGGTTGGCGAGGATGGCTTCGACCGCCCGCTTCAGGACGACCGGGATCGCCTCGTACAGCGCCTCCTCCTCCTTCGGCTTGAGGGACGCCCGCCGGCGCAACGGCAGCAGCCGCGCCTCGAACAGGATCTCGTCCGAATACGCGTTTCCGATGCCGGCCAGGAACTCCTGGTTCCGCAGCAAGTCCTTGAGCTCGTCGCGAAACCGGCGGAGTCGCTTGCGGAACACCTCCAGGCCCATCTCCGGTACCGAGTCCGCCTCCGGGCCAAGCGCCGGCCATCCGGGCACCTCCCGGTCGCAGTCGCTCACCCAGTAGATGCGTCCCATATCGCGAAAGTCGAGATAGCGCAGCTCTTGGCGTCCCTCGATCCGGATGGTGAAAACCTCCGTCGCGGGGACCGGCGCATCCCCGCCCACGATCTGGAACCTGCCTCCAAGCATCGGGTTTATAACCAGCCATCGGGGGGATCCGCCGCCGCCCAGCTCGGTGCCAAAAACCAGGTGTTTACCGCGCTGGACAAGTGAGACGATGCGGCGAGCGGGGAGCTCGTTGGCGAAATGCTCGACGGGGTATCGAAGCATATGGGCCTTCTTCGGGTTGACGGTCGCCGCCGTGATCACGTTGCCTTCCAGACGTGGAGCAAGGCGGATTCGGAGCGCCTCCAACTCGGGCAGCTCGGGCATGCCGCCACGATACGTGGTGGCGGTTTGGCGTTCCAAGTCGCGGGGTAGTTTTCAACTATGAAATTTGACAAGTTCACCGAGAAGGCCCAGGAGGCGCTCCAAGGGGCGGCGGATCTGGCGCGTGACCACGGCCAGCAGGCGGTGGAACCCGAGCATCTGCTGCTTGCGCTCGTGCGCGAGGAGGAGGGCGTCGCTCGCACCCTGCTCGAGCGATCCGGGGCCTCGGTGCAGGCATTGGAACCGGCGCTCGTGTCCGCGGTGGAGCGTTTCCCGAAGGTTAGCGGCGGGGGACAGCCCTACCTCAGCGCTGCGCTGAACAAATCTTTGGAACAGGCCGACAAGGAGGCCGAGCGGCTCAAGGACGAGTACATCTCGACCGAACATCTGGTGCTGGCTCTCGCGGACACCAAGGTCCTGAAGGATGCCGGCGCGACGCACGACGCACTCCTGAACGCGCTGCGCCAGATCCGTGGGAACCAACGCGTCACGGACCAGAATCCCGAATCGAAATACCAGGCCCTCGAGAAGTACGGCCGCGATGTCACCAAGCTCGCCGCCGAGGGCAAGCTCGACCCGGTGATCG
>PLYZ01000038.1 GCA_003151935.1 Candidatus Dormiibacterota bacterium
GCTTCCTGCCGCCGGACGATCCGCGCGTGCGCGCCACAGTGCTTGCCATCGCCGACGAGCTGACTGTCGACGGCATGGTGCTCCGCTACCGGACCGCGGAGACCGACGACGGCCTCTCGGGCGAAGAGGGCACGTTCACGATCTGCTCGTTCTGGCTGGTTTCGGCTCTATGTGAGATCGGTGAGCTGGACCGGGCGCGAGAGCTGTGCGAGAAGCTGCTGTCCTACGCGAGCCCGCTGCAGCTGTACGCGGAGGAGATCGACCCGCGGAGTGGCCGGCACCTTGGCAACTTCCCGCAGGCCTTCTCACACCTCGCGCTGATCAACGCGGTGATGCACGTGATCCATGCCGAGCTGGGGGTGCCGAACAAGTTCGGCGTCGGAGCGCCCTCCCCCCAACCCTAGCAATTTCCAACGAGAAGCAGGTCTAGCGTAGGCACGAGCGCGCAAAATTTGTAACGCAGCGAAACCGGGAATTTTGCAGACAGCGACCCGATCCAGGTGGCACATTTGCTCCCCGTGCCGGATGAACCTTCCCGGCCACTCGAAGGCGAGCGCCTTGAAACCACGCATTGGGAGGACGCCCGCCATTGGATGAGCATCTACGCCGATCTGCTCGAGTTCAAGCGGGGACTCCTCGAACGGATCGATCGCGACCTGAACAAGATGCAGCCCGTCGCAAGCAGGGCGGCCCGGGCGGATGTCAAGATCATCGAAGATCAGATGGAGGGCTACCAGAGGCGGCTCGACCTCTGGTTCCGGCGTCTGTGGGATCTCCACGGACTGTGGTTGGATCCGGAGGGCCGCTTGATCCGGTACCAGGGGCGGGAGGCCACGCTGACCGTTCGAGAGTTTCAGCTCCTGCAATTCCTGCTCGACCATCCACAGCGGTACTTCACCGTGACCCAGATTCTCGTGGAGGCGTGGTCCGAGCCCGCCCTTTTCCCGGAGCAGGTCCGCAGCTACGTGCAGCGCGTGCGCAAGGTCGTCGCGGAGCTCGAGATCCCGTGCGATCTCGTCAACCGGCCCGGGCGCGGCTACGCCCTCGAATTCCGCGCGGAGAAATAGGTAACTTTTGCCGAGGCTGCAATGGTTGAGCGCCCGCCGATGAGCTGGCACAGGGATGATGGTGGTATGGGAATGAGCAAGACTCCGGATCGATCTCGGCCGCGCGCCAGGCTGCCCCGCATCCTGGTCGTCGAGGCCAACGCCGGTTACCGTTCCGTCATCTCGCACGTGGTCGAGCTGGCCGGCGGCGAATTCGAGAGTGTGGCTGAGTTTGAGGCGGCGAGGCGCCAGCTCGAGAGGTCGACGAGGTTCGATCTGGTCATTCTCGGCATGAGTGTCGACTCTCGCGTGACCCCCAAGCAGCTGGGCGAGCTGCGAACCGCGGCCAAGTCTCCTTTTATCTTGCTGGACGAGTCTTCGGGCGACGCCGGCGACACGCTTGAAACCTATGAGGCGGGTGCGAGCCAGGTCCTGCCCAAGCCTTTCGTTCCGGACGCGCTGATCGGGGCGATCAAGGCGGAGCTTCGCGGGCCCGACGTCGGTTCTGTGGTTTCGATTGCGACCAAGATCGAGCTGGGTGGCCTCGTCTTTGACGCGAGGCTGCGAACGGTCAAGAACGGCGAGGCCGCCGCCGCTTCCTTGACGAAGCGCGAGTGGCAGCTGCTCTCATTCTTTCTGGCCAACCCGAATCAGCTGTTCGCGGCAGAGGACGTGGCTCTGCCGGCCTGGGGCCCTGACGCCTCGGTCGAGCAGTTCCGGACCTACGTGACTCGGCTGCGGCAAAAGCTCCTGCCGTTCAAGAGCGTGTGCGAGTTGATCAACGAGAAAGGCAAGGGCTACCGCCTGGCGCTCCACCAGCAAAAGCCTCCAGCGACCTAGCGCACGTATTACAAACGACCCTAAAACGTGATACAATACCGCCATGAAAAGCGTGCGGCTGGATCCGCGACTTCAAGCACGACTCAAGCAGGCTGCGCACCTTTCTGGCGTCACGGAATCTGACTTCATTCGTGCGGCAATCGCTGAGCGCAGCGATGCCGCACTGACGAACAATCTCGAAGGCCGACTCGCGGGCTTGGTAGGCGCCGTCCGATCGAAAGGTGGTCGCGCTCGTCAGGCTCACGAACGCTACGGCGAGATCATCAAGGCTCGCAGAGCCAGGACCCAGACGTCGCAACCCTGACCGATACGGGCCCTTTAGTGGCGCTGATCGACTCGGGTGAGCCGGATCACGAGCGATGCCGCAAAGCGTTGAAGCAGCTCGAGCCACCGATGGTCACGACGTGGCCGGTTCTGACAGAAGCCATGTATCTGCTTGGTGACGCCGGCGGGTGGAATGCTCAGCGCGCGCTGTGGCAGATGATCGAACGAAATGCGCTAGAGCTTTTTGACCTCCAGTCAAATGACCTTGCGCGAGCGAGAGCGCTGATGGAAAAGTACCGCGACACTCCCATGGGGATTGCCGATGCCACCCTCGTCGCGGTCGCTGAGTCGCGTGGCCTCAAACGCGTGTTTACCCTTCACTCCGATTTCAGGGTGTTCCGATACCGCGGTCGCGAGTCATTCGAGATCATCCCCGCCGCATAGTCCGTAGGCTCAGACACGCTACTCGCAATCTGAGTCGGCTTCGTTGCATTCCGGACGGACGCCGAAGCGATGGAATCGGGACCGGTTGCCGGCGAACCACCGATAGACGGCTTCCTCGGCGATCGCCACCGGCCGCAGCCGGTAGGCGCGCGCCAGCGCGGACCAACTGCCTCCCATCTGGCTCATGACGCGATTCATGGCCACGGCTCCCTCCGATTGCCGCCCATCTCGCTCGATAGTCCAGGCGGCGCGATCCGCCTCCTCGCGAGTGATCCCGTATCGCGCCAGCACGCCTCTTTTTTGATTTGCGATCGCCAGCACACGGCCGGCCCGGTCGCGCCGGCGAACCCAGCGCGCCATCCTGGTTCAAACGCCTCAAGTCCCGTCGAAGAGGAGCACGATCTCTGGCTGTAGATCAGGTTTTTCGTTCATGCTTTTTGGCTAGCGCGGCCCGCAGGCCGGATTTACTCCGGCCGTCCCCGACGCGCTTGACTCCCACGATCCGTCGCCAGGAGTACTGCTAAGACAAATCCCATCCATATACCGGAATGGGAGCAGCCACGCGCGAAGCGCCTGGCGATGAGGGAAAACCATCCGGGTTTTCCCTCATTTATTTCCCGCCTTCGTTCGAGGGTGCCGGCTTCAGGAACAGGGCGGCCAGGGGTGGCAGCGTCAGCGTCAGGCTGTGCCGGTGCCCGTGCACGCTGATCGGGACCGCCTCCACGCCGCCCAGGTTGCCCTGCCCGCTGCCTCCATAAAGGGGCGCGTCGCTGTTCAGCAGCTCGAGCCACCGTCCCGCCTGCGGGATGCCGATCTGGTAGTTGTGACGCGGCACGGGCGTGAAGTTGAACACCCCGACGATGATGTCCTGCGGCGAGCGGCCGCGGCGGATGAGGCTCACCACGCTCTGGTCGGCGTCCGTGACGTCGATCCATGAAAAGCCTGCCGGCTCGAAGTCCAGCTCGTGGAGCGCCTTCTCCTCGCGCAGGATCCGGTTGAGGTCACCCACCCAGAGGCGCATCGCGGCGTGCATCGGTTGGTCGAGCAGGTGCCAGTCCAGGCTCTGGTCGTGGTCCCATTCACGCCACTGGCCGAACTCGTCGCCCATGAACATGAGCTTCTTCCCCGGCTGCGCGTACATGTAGGCGAACAGAAGCCGCAGGTTGGCGAACTTCTGCCAGTCGTCGCCCGGCATCTTGGAGAGGAGCGATCCCTTGCCGTGCACCACCTCGTCGTGGGAAAGCGGCAGCATGAAGTTCTCTCCGAACGCATACAGCATCCGGAACGTGAGGTTCTGGTGGTGGAACTTGCGGTGGATTGGCTCCTCCGAGAAGTAATAGAGCGTGTCGTGCATCCACCCCATGTCCCACTTCATACCGAAGCCGAGCCCGCCCAGGTATGTGGGTCGTGAGACCAGCGGAAATGACGTGGACTCCTCGGCCACCGTCTGCACCGCGGGCTGTTCCTTGTAGACCTCGATGTTGAAGCGGCGGAGGAAGTCGACCGCTTCGAGGTTCTCGTTGCCCCCGAACTTGTTCGGAATCCACTCGCCCGCCTTGCGTGAGTAGTCGAGATAGAGCATCGACGCGACAGCNNAGTTGAAGATCGAGCTGCCCCAGTCGGGGTGCACGCCGAGCCGGGGATCCGCGTGCTCGAAGAGGTGCGTTCCGTCGAAGTTCTGCAGGCCGAACTCGTCGGCCGGAAAATGGGACGGCACCCAGTCGAGAATCACCCCGATCCCGTTCTGGTGCAGGTAGTCGACCAGGAACATGAAGTCCTGAGGCGTGCCGTAGCGGCTCGTCGGCGCGAAGTAACCGGTGACCTGGTATCCCCACGAGCCGTAGAACGGGTGCTCCATCACCGGCATGAACTCCACGTGCGTGAAGCCCATCTGGCTGACGTAGTCGGCCAGGCGAGGTCCCAGCTCGCGGTACGTCAGCCACCGGTTCTCCTCCTCCGGCACGCGCATCCACGAGCCCAGGTGCATCTCGTAGACGGACCACGGCGCTCCACGGCCGTTGGCGGCCTGCCGGTTGGACATCCAGCGCTCGTCGTCCCATCGGTAGTCCAGGTCCCACACGATCGACGCCTGCCGCGGCGGCTGTTCCGAGTACACGGCGAACGGGTCCGCCTTGTCAGCCCCTTGCCGGGTGACCCGTGAGCGGACGTGGTACTTGTACAGCGCGCCGTGCTTCACGCCGGGGATGAACCCTTCCCAGATCCCGGATTGCTCGCGGGGAAACAACCCGTTGGCGGACTTGTCCCAGCCGTTGAAGTCACCGATCACGCTGACTGAATCGGCATTCGGCGCCCAGACGCCGAACGAGGTCCCGTCCGGGTCGCTCGAGAGATGCGCGCCCAACTTGTCGAAGAGATGGCTGTGCGTGCCCTCGTTGAAAAGGTGCAGGTCGAACGGACTGAGCAAAGAACGTGCGATCACGGCCGTGTCACCACCTCCAGGATGCCACGCAGCGGGATGCCGACCCATTCCGGCCGCATGTTCAGCTCGTAACGCAGCTCGTACAGCGCTTTCTCCAGCAGCATCGTGGTGAGCTGTACGTCGAGGTCGTCAGCCGTTTGCGGCGCGAACGACGCCGTGCCGGTGGTCGCCAGGTAGGTTTTCAAGAAAGCCGCGGACACGCATTGGACCCAGAACCGGCCCCAGCTCCGACGGCGTGGGAGCGCTTCGGCGGCAACCTGGTCCGAGCGCAGGGCCCACTGGCTCGCGTAGTCGAAAGACCGCAGCATTCCCGCGACGTCCTTCAGCGCGAGGCGCTTGTGCCGGCGCTCGTAAAGGGTTCGGGTGGGCTCGCCTTCGAAATCGACGATGACGAAGTCGTGTCCCGTATAGAGCACCTGGCCCAGGTGGTAGTCGCCATGGACGCGGATCCTGGTCGTGGTCAGGCGCCGGCTCAGGAACGATTTGAAGATGCTTGTGATCCGCGGTTCGAGCTCGAGCACCTGTCGCGCCTCTTCCCGGACGTCCTGCGGGAGCTTGTTGAGCTGGCTGCGCAGCAGGTCGGTCGAGCGCATGGCCAGGCCGCTCATCGACTGATAGATGGACCGCTGGTCCTGCTGCGTGATCCGCTCGGGAGCGAACGCAGGGTCGGTCGGATCGGAGGCCAGTGCGATGTGCAGCTCGGCGGTCCGCCGGCCGAGCAGCCGCGCTGACTCGAGGTAGGCGCCGATGGTGCGGGCGGCAACCTCGGGCAGCTCGCCGGCAGCCGCCTGCCGCAGGTTGCGCGGCATCGCAGGCGGTTCGGTCTCGAGGAGCTCGGCGCCATGGAAGAAATGAGAGAGCGTATTCAAGGTGTACTGCCAGGCGTCCCCCTGGTTGGGCACGTACCCCAGGAGCACGGCGAGACTCACGGGTTCTCCGCTGTCTCGCCGGTACTCGAGGCTGCCGGCCAGCGGTGCGATCTGCCCGAAGTTCGTCTTCTCGGTCAGGAAGCGGCCGACCTCAAGCTCTGGGTTGACTCCTTCCTCGAGGCGCCGGAACACTTTGAGGATGAGACGCTCGCCGAAGACGACCGAGTTGTTGCTCTGCTCGGATACTGAAATTGCCCCCTCCAGCCGCACCGTCTCCGGACCTCGCAGACGGGCGAAGGCCCGCGTCGTCGAACCGACCAGAGTGCCCGTGCCTCCGGTCGTGTGCCGCCGCCTGGCGATCGCGCCGAGCACCGCCTCCGCGAAAGCCGGCGGGCCGAGGGCGTCGTACAGCAGCCCGCGCCCTTCTTCGCCCTGGACGCGGATCCACGCGATCGCGGAATTCGGCCAGCGCTCGAGGATGTGCGGCGCCTCCGCGTGATTGGCGTAGGCGAGCGGTAGCTGGTAGGTGTCAGGGTCCCCCTCCGAATACGAGATCACGACGGCCGACACGTAGGCGCCGCCCGCGACCCCGGGGACCGGAATCAGGTCGGAGATCTGCGCCGACTTGAGGCGGCGCGCCTTGCCCGCGAACCACCTGCGATTCCGGATATGGCCGAGCAGGACGGCCTCCAGCCGCTCTTTCGCCGCGCCGACGAGCGCGGACTCCCAGTCGCCGGTGACACGGATCTCGGGCACCGTGGCGGCGGCCTGGGTCCCGTCGCTCTGGATGTTCGGCATCGCGCGGGGCTGCATTGAGAACCAGTAGAAGGAATGCGGGCCGAGGGTCAGGAAGTAGGGCGCCTCACCGACGACGGGCATCTCGTTGCCGCTGAAGAGCTCCACGGGCACCATGCCCTTCCACTTGCTTAGGTCCAGCTCGACCGCCTGCAGGAATCGAGAGAGGTTCGCGACGCACAGGATCTGCTCCGATTCATAGCGCCTCACATAAACGAGCACCTTGCGGTTCTCGGGCCGCAGCAGCTCCAGCGTTCCGCGGCCGAATGCGCGATGGCGCTTGCGCAGCGCGATCAGCCGCTTCATCCACGACAGCAGCGAGTGGGGGTTCTGTCCCTGGGCCTCGACGTTGACCGTCTCGTAGTGGTACTCGGGATCGGTGATCACCGGGAGGTAGAGGCGCTGGCGGTTGGCTCGCGAGAAGCCCGCATTGCGGTCGGCGCTCCACTGCATGGGCGTCCGGACGCCGTTGCGGTCACCCAGGAAGATGTTGTCGCCCATGCCGATCTCGTCGCCGTANNGGTTGCGCAGGAACAGGGCCCACTGTGAGTTGTCGGGAATGGCCGGGGTCTGGGCCAGGATGTCGACGATGGGGAACCGGTCCTCCATGCGGATCGACATGAAGAGACGCGGCATGAGGGGGAAGTGGAACGACATGTGGCATTCGTCGCCTTCCCCGAAGTAGGTGACCGCGTCCTCAGGCCACTGGTTGGCCTCGCCCAGCAGCATGCGGTTGGAGTAGTTGGCATCGACGTGCCGGCGCATCTCCTTGAGGAACTGGTGCGTCTCCGGCAGGTTCTCGCCGTTGGTGCCCTCGCGCTCGTAGAGATATGGGATGGCATCGAGCCGCACGCCGTCGACGCCCATGTCGAGCCAAAAGTCCAGCGCCTTCAGCACCGACTCCTTGACCTTCGGGTTGTCGTAGTTCAGGTCCGGCTGGTGCGAGTAGAACCGGTGCCAGTAGTACGCGCCCGCGACGTGGTCCCATGTCCAGTTGGAGGTCTCGAAGTCCTTGAAGATGATCCGCGCGTCCTGGTAGCGCTGGTTGGTTTCGCTCCACACGTAGAAATCGCGCATGGCGCTGCCGGGTCGGGCACGTCGAGCGCGCTGAAACCACGGATGCTGGTCAGACGTGTGGTTGCAGACCAGTTCGTTGATGACCCTGATCCCGCGTTGGTGTGCCTCTTTGACGAAGGCGTTGGCGTCGCCAAGCGTGCCGAACATCGGGTTGACGTCCGTGTAGTCGGCGATGTCGTAGCCGTCGTCGCGCAGCGGCGAGGGATAAAACGGGAGCAGCCAGATCGCGTTGACGCCCAGGTCCTGCAGGTACGGAAGCTTTTCGATCAAGCCGCGAAAGTCGCCGCTGCCATCAGCGTTGCTGTCGTTGAACGCGCGGACGTGGAGCTCGTAGATGAGCGCGTCCTTATACCAGAGTGGGTCGTCGTCCAGTCGGGACGTCTCGAGCTTGCGGCGTCGCGTTGCTTGGATCACAGGAAGTACTCGAAATCATGCTCGCTGCGGAGGCGGCGGCGGAAGCGAAAGATCTGGGCGGGTATCGCGTGGGGGTTGATCTCGACATAGTTGCGCGGGCCGTTCCACAGATAGCGCGCGCCGCTAAGCAGCTCGTGCGCCTGGTAGCCGCGGTCGCGGCGGATGCCGAGCTCCTCGATCGGGAGGGTAACCATGCCGGCCTGCGTGTGGTGCGGGTCGACGTTGACGACGGTGAGCACGACGTCCGCCAGGTCGGGAGTGCTCTTGGTGTAGGCGACCAGCTGGTCGTTCTCGGTCGGGTGGAATCGGAGGCCGCGATCGCTCTGCAGGGCCGGGTTTTCGTGCCGCACCCTGTTGACCAGCGTGATCAGCTCACGAAGGCTGTCCGGGCTGTCGCGGTCCCAGCCGCGGATCTGGTACTTCTCGGAATCGAGGTACTCCTCCGATCCCGGTTCGCGCGCGCGGCCCTCGCCGAGCTCGAAGGCCGGCCCGTAGATGCCGTAGTTGGCGCCCAGCGTTGCGGCGAGGATGAATCGGGCGGCGAACGCCGGACGCCCGCCGGTCTGCAGGTACTCAGTGAGGATGTCCGGGGTGTTCGTCCACAGGTTGGCCCGGAAGTACTCGCGAACAGGCGCCCGCGACAGCTCCGTGAAGTACTGCGCCAGCTCCGCGGCGGTGTTCCGCCACGCGAAGTAGGTGTACGACTGCGTGAACCCAACCTTGGCGAGCCGGTACATGACCCGCGGGCGCGTGAACGCCTCGGCCAGGAGGATCACGTCAGGGTGCTGGCGCTTGACCTCGCCGATGAGCCACTCCCAGAACGCGAAGGGCTTCGTGTGAGGGTTGTCGACGCGGAAGATCGTGACCCCCTGGTCGATCCAGAACAGGACGATGGACAGCAGCTCGTCCCAGAGTTCGCGCCAGCCCTCGTTCTCGAAGTCGAATGGGAGGATGTCTTCGTATTTCTTCGGCGGGTTCTCGGCGTACTGGATCGAACCGTCCGGGCGGTGCTTGAACCATTCCGGGTGCTCGCGCGTGTACGGATGGTCGGGCGAGCACTGGAAAGCGATGTCCAGCGCGACCTGAATCCCGTGCTCGCCGGCGGCTGCGAGCAGGTGCCGGAAGTCGTCGAGCGTGCCGAGCCGCGGGTTGACGGACTTGTGCCCACCCTCTTCCGAGCCGATCGCCCATGGGCTGCCCGGTTCGTCGGTGCCCGCGGTCGTCGAGTTGTTCGCCCCCTTCCGATTGGTGTGGCCGATGGGGTGGATGGGCGGCAGGTACAAAACGTCGAACCCCATCTCCGCGATCTCGGGCAGATGGCGCTCTACATCCGCGAAATTTCCATGCCTGCCCGGATCACCGGCGGAGCTGGGGAAGAGCTCGTACCAGGCCGAAAAGCGCGCCCGTTCGGGATCGACAACGACCTCGAGCTCCCGGGCATAGGTCACGGCCAGGCTCTTGTCCGCGTAGCGGTCCATCAGCTGCGCCAGCTCGCCGCCCAACGCGGAGGAGGCCTTGGCGCGGCCCTTTCTGACCGCACCCGCGTATGCCTGCAGCCGGTTGGAATCCGAACCGTCCGCGCGGGCGGCTGCCGCCTCGATCATCCGGGCTGCCACCTCCAGCTCCTGGGTGATGTCCTGGCCCGCCTCGACCCGCTTCGCGAACTGGCGGCTCCAGGTCTCGAAGGCGTCCACCCAGCCCTGGACCGTGTAGAAGTAGCGTCCGAGCTCGCCGACCATGAACTCGCCCCTCCAGCGGTCGTTCACGAGGAGGACCATGGGCACGTCGTTCCACTGCTGGGAGGACTGGTGGCGCCAGCGCAGCACGCACGCCAGCGCGTCATGGCCGTCCGCAAACACGTCCGCCTCGACGCTCACGCGGTCGCCCAGTGCCCGCTTAGCGGGGAACCGGCCGGCGTCGATCTCGGGGGACACGGCCTCGATCACGACGCGGCGCCGGCCGTCCACACGATCCGGCTCGATCGAGGGCAGGACGGACGGGCGCTCCAGGCGTCGTTTCACGGGTGCGCGGGCCACATTACGAATCGTGGCATGATTCGACAGGGTGCTGAAATCCATCGATCCGGCCACAGGCCGGGACCTGGCCACATTCCCAGAGCTCGACGCCGCCGGAATCGAGGCCGCCATAGGGCGTGCCTGGGCCACCCGGCACGCCTGGAGGGACGCCGGCCTGGACGTGCGGGTGCGCATGACGCGGTCGGTCGCGGGCGTCCTGAGGGCCGACAGGGCCAGGTACGCGGCGCTGCTCACCTCCGAGATGGGCAAGCCCATCGTCGAGGCCGAGGGCGAGGTGGAGAAGTGCGCGTGGACGGCCGCCTGGATCGCCGATAACGCCGCCAGGCTGCTGGCGGACGAGCCCGTCGAGAGCACCGCCTCCGAGAGCTACGTGAGATTCCAGCCGCTCGGGGTCATCCTGGCGGTCATGCCCTGGAACTTCCCGTTCTGGCAGGCGTTCCGGGCTGGGCTGCCGGCGCTGGCGGCCGGGAACGTGATGCTGCTCAAGCACTCCTCCAACGTCCCTCAGTCGGCCCTGGCGATCGAAGAGGTGTTCCGCGAAGCCGGGGTGCCGGAAGGCGTCTTCCAGACCTTGCTGATCGGGCCGGGAGCGGTCGAAGGGATCGTCGCCGACCGCCGGGTCGCGGGGGTCACCCTGACGGGCTCTGAGACGGCCGGGTCGCTGGTCGCGACCGCGGCGGGCAAGGCGTTGAAGAAATCGGTGCTCGAGCTCGGAGGCTCCGACCCTTTCATCGTCCTCAAGGATGCCGACCTCGCCACGGCGGCGACGGTGGCTTGCCGTGCCCGCAACCAGAACAACGGCCAGAGCTGCATCGCCGCCAAGCGGTTCATCGTCGAGGAGCCCGTCGCGGACGAGTTCGAAGACCGGCTGGCGAAGGCCGTCGGCGCCCTCAAGGTCGGAAACCCGATGGACCGGGGCAACCAGGTCGGGCCCCTGGCGCGCGCCGACCTGGTCGAGGAGCTCGAGCGTCAGGTCGCCGACTCGGTGCGCCTCGGCGCCCGCGCGCTGACGGGCGGCAAGCGCCTGGATGGGGACGGCTATTACTTCCAGCCGACGGTGCTCACAAACGTCCGCCCCGGCATGCCGGCCTACCACGAGGAGACTTTCGGCCCGGTCGCCTCCGTGATCCGCGTCAAGGACGCCGAGGACGCGCTCCGGGTCGCCAACGACTCCGACTTCGGGCTCGGCTCGGCGATCTGGACCGCGGACGTGGAGCGCGCGAAGGGGCTGGCAGAGCGCCTCGAGGCGGGCATGGTGTTCATCAACGGCATGGTCTCCTCGGATGCGCGCCTGCCTTTCGGCGGCGTCAAGCGGTCGGGTTACGGCCGCGAGCTTTCGTCGTACGGGATCAGGGAGTTCGTCAACATCCAGACGGTGTGGGTGGGACCCGCCAAGTAAGAAAGACCTAAGCGACGTCTTTCGCGGCCTTTCTCTTGGTGGCGGCCAGATGTTTGCGCGCCAGCACGGAATAGCTCTCACGCACCGCCCGAGCCGGATCCAGCCCGAAGCTTCGTGCCATCTCAGGCAGGACCGCCAGCGGGCCTTCGAGCTCCACGAACCATCCGAACTCGAGCACGTCGAGCGTGACCGCCACGCCGTCGAGCTTCCACATCGTGCGCCCCTTTGGATAAGCCCATGCCACCTGGAAACCCAGCTGCAGCAGAAGGTCGAGCGCGGCGTGCGCGTCTGAGACCCCGAACTCCGTCTCCTCGCGGATCTTGACCTGCCCGTCAAATTTGGCCGGGCCTTTGGCGGTGAGAAATCCGCGTGGCCCCCCGTCCAGTACACGAAGCCGCAGCGTCGTTTCTCGGGTGGACGCGCCGGGCCCATTGAACCGATAGTTCTCCTCGCGGTATCTACCATCGAGGTGAGCGCCACGCTGACGCAGCATCGCGCGGAGCTTCTTGTGATCCCGGGGCCCCTTCAATCGAAACTTCAGCTCGCATTCGATGCTGCGGTCGCGGAGCTGTCGGCGCGGGCGGCGGCGAGCCATTGCGCCGAGAGAGTAACCGAGTGTTAGTTGGCCGGTGCGGCGCGAGCCTCCGCGAATTCGCAAGCATCCGCGATCACGCTCACGGCGTAGCTGAAATGCATCTCCTCGCCGCCCCACAGCGCTGCGGGCGTGCTTGGACCGATGTCCGGATGTCTCTCCAGGGTGACCGGATCCCGCGCGGGTGGCTGGATCACATGTCCGTCATCAGTCTCGAACGAGAAGCCATCCGCTGTTTTGCGAATGCGATACGCACCCGCGTGGTGACGCCGGTGATGAAACCCG
>PLYZ01000036.1 GCA_003151935.1 Candidatus Dormiibacterota bacterium
CCAATGCAGCCGCGCGTTTCGGATCGCTGCTCAATAGCGCTCGGGTTGCCCCGGCCGAAGCGGCGATGACCGCTGAGAGCTAGAGGTTCGGCGCCCACATGGCCGTCCTAGGGAAGACACTGGCACCGTCAACTTGACCAGCCAGGCGTTGCACTCTTAGGCACGCGCTAACACGTCCGCGTTTTATGGGTGGCCTTCGAGCTCTCGAAATAATCGCCCGCCATGACATTAGCCGCGACATTGGCCTCAGACGTCTCCGGTTCCTTACGGCCGATTTGCGATGGTCGTTTTCAGAACGCGGTCTGCTGCCCCGCAAATCGTCACCCAATGCTTGCACGCACGAATGGGATGCAGGCTGCAACTGACCAGTTGAATCGAGTTGATCGTGGCGCGCCACCCGCATCCACAGCAAGGACAACACATCGTATGGCCATGGATTAGGAGGGTCATCCCACACAGTGGGCAGAAGCCCGCGAGGAGCGTCCGCCCGGCAGTAGTGCCTCGAACTTGAGACTCAATGGGCTCCCCCGCCACAGCCTGATTGTGATCCAGATTTCCGACGCTAACAGGCACATCGCTTCGACCTTTGCTCGGTGGAAGCTGGCTCGACCCAATTGAGACGGCCGACCTAAACTTCGGCTCAGTGGGCTACGTAGACAAGATCCGTGGACCGGACGGCAAGGAATACACCGTTTCGACCACGCAGAAGTTCGATACGTGGGAGACCGCGATTTTCCAGGGCAGCGCGTTGGGCGCCTTGATCGGCAAGCGACCTTGTCTTGTTGAGGTGGTGCTTGGGGATCAACCAGGCGAGGCGCTTCTAGTGCACCAACGAGCCGCCGGACTCATAGCCCTTGTGCCTCGGGCCCATTGGGAGATGTCGCAAATCGAAGTCAAGGCACAGCAGGAACCAGCGGTGCAATATGCGATGGCGAAGAATCCCGACAAAGAGCTGGTTCACCCACCGTGGAGCCCAACGCTCACAGCGATCAGAGCGCACAACGCCTTCGGGCCCAGCACGTCCCCAATTTTGGATTGGCTCGAGTTGCTGGCCGAATTGGATGTCGATTATGGATGGAGCGAGGTTCTCAGCTCTGCGACCGATACCCGCGCTTGGTCCGACACCGGCGTATTCGCAGAAGCTGCCCGAATAGTTGAGGGTGATGCGGCCCTGCGCGCGGGCGTTACGTATGCGTCCAGCGCTATCGGAGTTATCACAGCCCGAACAGGTGCGGCCGATCAAGACGCCAAGTTGATGATGGCCGTAGGTCGAAACGCCGCCGTGGCCCTGTTGACAAGCCACGCCATCTCTGACAGCACATTTAGGGCGTTGTATGGGCCATTCGCCGAAGAACTCCCCACTGACGAAACTGACGAAGCGGACACTCCGCTGGCGGCCACCCCGACGAATAGTCCGAAAGTAACCGAAGCTGCTGCCGCTCCTGATAGCGCCTCGCCCGTGCCGCCCTCCGTCGAGGGCTACTTCGAAGCAGCCATGCTTGTTGCCACGGATTTTGGGGAGGCTGCACTCGCCAAGGCGAACCTAGCCGAAGACAAGAAATGGCTCGCCGAACGGGAGGTGGCGATCCTGTACCTTGGCGCCCTCGAAGGCTGGCTCCGAAAGCTTGCTCCTGGCAAAACCTTCGACGACCTGATGGGAGATGGTTTCGCATACCTGGGCGCTCCCGCTGTCGCAGAAGACAAGCTCGACGAAGAGAATGTGTTTTCAGAGGCAGCAGATGAGATGGAAGCGGTCTACCGGAAGCGGGTGCCAGACTACGGCGCGCTCGTGCTGGAAAGGCCGTTGAGATCTTCTGAAGCCCTGGGGAGAGCATTCGCGCTCCGACTCCGCGCCGAACTTGGCGGCTCACATGGCGTTGAAGGTCTAGCAGCGGCGGCGTTTCGCAAATTGCCTGACCTCCATGCCGACGAAGTAGCGCGCCGATTTCTGGAGTACGTTTTCGGAAGCCCTTAGCTGACGATAGCTTCGAGTTATCGACACCTCTCTTTCCAGGCAATCACCATTAGATCAGATGCAGCACTTCCTAGACCCGATGTGTCCGGGGCGGCGACTTCCCTATAGGGTGCTGATTATCTGCCGAGCCTAGCGGAGCGTCCGGACGTCGCCGACGTCGGCGCGCAGCCTCGCGAGCAGCCCGTCGGCAATCAGCTCGACCGCCGCCCACTGCCTGGTCAGGATCTCGCGCGCGCTCACGACGGCCGCCTGGTACTCCGCGTCCGACAGGTGCGCGATGACCTTCGCGTCGTCTGTCCACGGCGCGATGCCGCTGTTCTCGGTGACCTCCACGTGGAGCGCCTCGCCGAGCATGATCTCCGCCACCGGACCGGCGAACGTGATGACCGCGTCGTCCAGGTCCGTCGGCGGCTTACTGTGCCAGGTCGCGCCCACGTAGCCGCCGCTGCCCTTGCCAAGATCTGCGCCCTTGACCTCGCAGCCGAACGACACCGCCGCGACCATGTGGCCGGCCTCATGGATGGCCGCGACGTCGGCGAATGGGGAGCCGCCGTCCTCCAACCACTCGGGGGGCAGGCGCATGGGAACGAAGCCTAGATCGGCCTACGATCGTTCGGCACACCATGTCGGACACGCTCTGGGCGGTCATCGTCGGCGGTCTTTTGACCGGCGTCGCCGCGGTCGGCGCTCAGGTCCTCGCCGCGCGCATCCAGGCCTCGGCCGCGCGCGACGCATGGAACCGCGACCAGGCCGCCGCCCAGCTCGCCGCGCTGGAGAGCACGTACCTCGGCATCATCCGGTCCGCGCACCAGGTCGAGAACGCGGTCGGGAGCTGGCAGGCCGGCACGCTTCTGTCGACGCAGGCGCACGGCTTCATCGGCGCCGGCAACCGCGACCTCGAGGCCGCCGGGCTCTCGATCATCCTGCGCGGCGGCCTCGACGACCCGATCGTCGGCCTCATCACCCGCCTGCGCGACGCGGCCGACGCCTACGCCGACCTCAACCTGGTCAGCCGAGCGGCGCCGGCGACCGACGAGGAGAAGGCAGCGCAGGCGGCCACCGTAAGCGCCGCCGCGGACCAGCTGGCCGACCACCTCCACAAGGCCTTGCTGAAGGCGAGCTCGCGATGATGACGCCGGTACGTTGGCGCGTCGAGCTCGTCAAGGACAAGGTCGACGAGGTCCGCCGGCTGGCCGCGGTGTTCCAGGACGAGCAGGTCCGCCGGGGCGACTACACGCGCGAGGAGATGGACGCGCTGACCGACCCGAAGGCGGAGTGCTCGTGGTCGGCCCCGGACGACATGCAGACCGCGCCGTGGACCTTCGTCGCGCGGTCGGACGAGAACCCCGTCATCGGCGGCGTGGAGATCTACCAGCAGAAGCGCGACCGCTTCTGGTACCTCGACATGCTGGTCCGCGACCAGGCCCCCGCCTACGAGGGAGTCGGACTGACAGTCGCCCGCGAGGCGATCGGCTGGCTGATGCGCGAGACCGAGTCAGGACCGCACAAGTACGGGGTGCGGGTGCACGCGATGGAGCGCGAGCGCCGACTCGTCGAATGGTGGAGCAACGAGGTCTTGCACATGCAGCCCACCATCCATGACGCCTTCGTGAGGAACGGCGACCACCACTTCGCCGCCGTCGGGTGGATCGTTCGAGCTACCCCGCAGCAATGAGACGACGACGCCTTTCCTCGATCCTGTTCCGGAGCGCGCGGCGCGTCGACGACATTGAGGCGATCGCGTCCGGAGACCCGCGACGCCTGGCCAATCTCGGCATCGCTGGCGTGCGGACTCCCACGCGGGCGCCGCGAGCGAACTAGAGCGCGGAAAGAGTTGTGCGGTCAATTCGCACCGAGGTGCTGGATCACGTGATCATCATCAACGAGCGACACCTCCATGCAGTCCTCACCGAGTACATCAACTACTACAACGTTGATCGCCCATACCGGAGTCTCAATCTTCAGAGCCCGGTGCCGCGAGCCCCTACACGCGACGGGCCGGTGGTGCGGCGGCCGGTGTTGGGTGGCCTCCACCACGTCTATGCGCGGGCGGCTTGAGATCCGGATGGAGTATTTCCCCCCTACAGCTCGGCGCGGATCATTACGCAAGCTCTGCCAGGTATAAGTAACCAGGGGTTGGAATCCCTCCCGCTCCGTAGTTACCGTACGCCCTCGCTAATTGGCTTCGCCTTCGCGCAAGAACGTAAGGATGGCCGCGGCGCTCTCCGCGGGTGCGGTGACCGGGCTCGCGTGCCCGTGGCCCTCGACGGCGATGGTCCGGCTCTTGGGCAGAACTCGCTCGAGCTCCTCGATGGCTCGTCGATGATGGGTCTGAGTCGCCGTCCCCCACATCAGCAATGTGTCCGCGGAGATCGCGCCGTACCGCGTTACGTCGGAGGGTAGTTGGTCGATGCACGCGAACTCGCGAACCCAGGCCGAAGTCCGACTGACCTGCTCCGACCAGGCTGGCTGGGCGCGTCTGGCCTCGATTTCTGCCGGTGGAACCTTTACCCCTTCACGCAATCCGATGACGAGGGCCGTTTCCAGGTCGCCGCGCCCGACAGCCGCTTCCATCTCTGCGCGATGTGCTTCGGAAATAATCGCCCCGTTAACGGGGAGCGGCGGCTCGACGACGATCAACTTCTCGACGTCGGTTAAGAGTGCGGCGCCGAGCGCGACGATTGCCCCCGATGAGGTGCCCCAGACCCATCTCGGCGGGCCGACTTCGTCGAGGACCGCGCAGACGTCCTCGTACTCTCGCTCGTAAGAGTAGCCGGGGCTATCGTCGCTGAATCCATAGCCACGTCGACCTATAGCGACGCAGGTCACGGTAGAGGCTAAATGGGCCACGAGCGGGGCCAGACGCGTTGGATGACCCAACCCTCCGTGCACCAGAACCAGCGAGGGACCCGAGCCAGTGGCCAGCCAGCGAATGACGGTGCCGTCCGTCGATGTTGCCTGGTTGGGCATCGCGGGGAGTCTACAGCCCTGGGCGGCCTGAGCCGTGGTGCCTCGCGATGGAGTCCGTGTTCGGGGCGCAGTCGCCAGCGGCGCCCCCCGAGGACCATCCGTCGATGCGCTTCCTGCTCACATGCCGACCGCTCAGTGGCCACTCCGCGAAGGGAGGCGTGCTCGCGATCCGGGAACTGACCATCGATCCCACCCGCAACTACCAGGTGTAGGGGGGGAAATATGGATGCGCCGGTGCCTCAACCTGAAGCCCCGAGTTCCGGGCCGACGTCGCGCGGCGGAGCAGGGGTGCTGCGGTCGGACGGCTGCCAGCTTCGCCGCCTTCGCGACCTGTACGTTCGGTTCGGCGACCTGAGCCAGCAGGATTATGAGCAGGAGAGAGACAACCTCCTGGCCCTCCGGGCCGAGATCGAGGTCCGCCAGGAGCCGCGCGTCGCCTCCTCGCTCCCCATCGACGGGATCTGGGATGCATGGCAGACAGGTAATCAGGAGGCGCGGCGGAACCTCGTCAGCGTGCTCTTCGACTCGGTCCTGATCGAGGGCGGCGAGATCACGGGCTGGACCCCACGGGCCGACCGAACAGCCGAGGTCGTCAACCTGATGAAAAGTTTAGTGGGAATACGGTCGGCTGGAGGGCTCTCGCCCTTTGGTTCGACCCCGAGTGGCTAACGGACGTTGTTCCGCCATCTGGGAGTCGGTTGTGGTGAAGCGGGGTGCCAGCCTGGCCACAGAATGGGCACAAATTCCTTGGGACAGGGCGGTGCAGTAAGACGCTTCACCCTGAGACGCAACGGGCCGGACCGTGAGTCACCCGGTTCGAAAATCACAGGCCGGCGTGCCTCTTACCGCCCGTGCCACGAACGTCCGTTCGGGTACAATCGTACGCGGAATCCGCCAATCCAGGTACTGACATGGCTTCATACACCCCAAGACTTACAACACCACGGATTCCGACTGAGTCTGAGCTTCGACGCTTGATCAGCGGGCGAGAGCCGCCCGAATTCTCGAAGTACATCATGCAGGCCAGGAACGACGTCGCCTACGTCGGTGGCACTGGCGTGATTGACCTCAAGCAGTTTGGCTTCGGCGTGGGACGGCACCTCCTTCGCGACGTTGAGATGCCCGATCACAGCATCTACATGACGCTTGATGACTATCTACGGGAGCCGGTCAAGCTCGAACTGGGGATCAGCGCCTCCAGCCGTCAAATCGCGGACTTTTTGCTCCGCCAGCATTCGGTGCGCGACATGCTGATTGCGCTGGCGCAGCTCAACCGAATTAGGCATATGGACGATCAGCTGAATGAGTTGCGTGAGGCCTTCACTCTGTCCATTCCCGAAAAGGCTCGACCAGCTCTTAACGCAGCAATCGCGAACGAGGCCGAGACGCATTTCTTCCTTGCTCGGCAAACCATCATGTTGGCCGCTCGCGAGGTAATCCTAAAGGGTGGTTCGGGAGCAGCGCGGCCCGACGGTTCACCTTTGATGACGGCGATCATGCTCACTCACGCATTGGCCAGCGACATCGGCCCGCTAGATGAAGGCGGTCCCCAAATCTGGCCCGGAATGTCGGTTGCGGCCCTGATGGAGCTCGTTGCCAACGCGTCTTTTAACACGAATGAATGGTGGGTTTCCCAGTTGGACCGTCTATGGCGAATCTGGATCAGATACGGGAGTCGTGTCAACGAGCCGCTCACCCGGGCTCCGTTCGACCAATTGGTGCGCGATGCGCTGGGATTGGATATCGGCTCGATCGCACTACTCAGTCTCTCGCTTGCGCTACCGGCGCTGCATTGGCGATACCCGAGTCCGGTTCTCATGCCTAGGCAATTCGTAACTGATGCCAATGTGTCTGAGCTTGACGCGTTTCTGAGCTATGTCGCCGCTGACGTGGACGATCTGCGCCGAAGGTTGCAACAGCAGCAAGCGCCATGGGGTTTCCTGCCTTTTGAGGAGTCTCCAGTAATTGACCTCGGCCCAGAACTGCTGGTATTCGACCCTGACTTTCTCATGAAGCGAACGACCACGGGTCTCTACTGGGCCGTGGCCAAATCTGAGACAAAGCGGGGAGCCGAGAAGGGCTTTCGCGCCTGGTCGAAGGGACACGGCCTCGCCATCGAGGCAGCGGTCGAAGAACAGTTGCAGGCACTGGTACAGACCCCACGGCTCATTGGAACGTCGGAGACTCAGCAGACGTACTTCACCGAGAAGGACCTACAGCGGGCGTACCCTGGAAAGAAAGGCCGGGCGGGCAGGCAATGTGACGGTGTGATCTGGCTGCCCAAGTGCTGGATTGCATTTGAGGTCGTGGCGTTCTACGTGAAGGTCTCCGCTCGCCAAGGCCTTGACATTGACGCCTTTCGAGATGACGCCAACAAGCTCATGAACGAATTGGGGCAGCTTGATGCGACCGCAAAGAACCTATTGGGCGACGGTGGACAGGCTCTGATTGGATTTCCTCCCTCAGAGATCCACATACAGCCGATTCTCGTGCAGGGCGGGTACTTCCCGCTCCATCCGGCCATCTCGGCTTACATCGACGATCGCATAAATCGCGATAGGCTCTTCGCTCGCTCGGCTATCGGGCCGTACGAACGAGATTCCCGCATTAGGAAACCCGTGATCATTCACATGGATGAGCTAGAGACCCTGGAAGCCACCGCCGAGCGCCACCAAGATGTCATCCAGATTATTGACGACTGGCAGCAATCAACCCGACGAGCCGGGCCGCTGAAGAACTTCCTCATTGCCGCGAACCGGGACGATCACCCGTCCCGACTGGACGCTGACAACGCTGGCGCTCTACTCAAGGCCTTTCGCAGTCGATTCGAGAATGTCACCTAGCGTGGCGGATCGACATATTTGCAGGTCGCGATGACGCGGCGCAACACGCGGGCACTGGCAAACACCGCAAATGTTGCCTTTTGGTGGGACATAGGCATCCATAGCTACGTCACAGCTCGCGCGGCCGCTGAATGGAAATATTGGAACGTCGCCGGCCGCAACGCCCATTTCGGCGTTGAGTTGATGCTGAAGTATCTGCTCGTGTTGCCTCAGCTTTGGTACAACACGCAGTGGCCGAATCGGGGTAAGCCAGCGGTGCCGTCCGACCTGATCACGCACGACCTTACCCTGCTGTGGCGGCGATTCGGCGCCGCATATCCCACGCATCCACTGTCTGAGTTCACCGCTTTTGTCGAAGGTCTGAACCGGTGGGAAGAAATTCGTTATGCGCAGTACGCACCCGCTGCCGCGACGGTCTTTGCCACTTCAATGGAAGCAGCCGCCAACACTGTCAAGGCAAACCCGCTGAAGTCGGCTGATGTCTTCGTGTTGTACGTTCCCGAACTGGATCGGTTCTTCCGTGCATTGATGGACTTTATCGGCATTACAACGAACCTTCGGGGCAACCGGATGTGGTTTGGGGCGGGTTATGAAGCCTACGCGCGCGACAACCCGTACGTCATCGCGTAGCTGAGTTTCACGGGCATGGTTCCTACCCACGAGATTGGGCGAATGGCAGGCGGAACCATCAAAGCCTGACGCCTGAACTGGGCTCGGCAAAGCTCAGAGTTATCCTTCGCCGGTGGACCCAATCGCCTGGACAGCGGCGGCAACGACGGCCGTGTCCACCCAATAGACACCGAACCGCAAAGCAGGCCGACACGAATTTGGGCCCGTCTTCGAAACGCATGACCGCCAAGGTGGCCGGGCATCACACAGACTTGACCGAGCTACCGCTGACACCTGAAGACCGAGCAGCAATTCAACCGGTCGCCGACCGACTCAGGCGCTTGGTCGCCGCCAGTACCACGAATCTAGTTCACGACGCCACATACAAGCCAAGAGACGACTCCCGGATCGGCAGGGCCAAGAAGTCAGGCTTCACGGATGCATACGACCAATCGGGTCAGCGTTTGGTGTCCGCTGAAGATCACTTCCGCACCGTGCTGAATCTCCTGATTGGCCCCGCTCCGTTGCCCAGCTTTTCAATGTTCACGCTGATCCGCGGTGGTGCCGTGGCGACGGTTCACGCGAGATACCTACTAGACCCGGCCATCGATGAAACCATTCGACTGGGCCGTGGGCTCAGCGCGCGTTTGGAGAACCTGAAACAACAACACAAGGTGGTGTCCGAGCTAGACCCATCAGAGAATCCTCCCCAGCCGTTTCTCACGTGGGATGACTGGCTGGCCGACCGCGTCGCAAACCTTGAGAACCGAGCCAAAAGGAATGGGGTGGCGGTGGGTCGCAAGAAGGGGACTGGGCCAATCAAGGGCTTCCCTGATCCGTGGCCGTACGACACTGACCTGTTTGAAAAGTACATGCCGGGGATAGGCAAGACGTACTTCAAGTCCCTTTCCGGCTACACGCACTCAATGCCGTGGACGACGATCACAATGCAGCGCGCCGAGACATCCGACGAACCTGGGATCGCCCTTGTACCGACCGATGTCAACGTGACCACCCTGGCCGTCATGCTCGACAGCGCCCTGGAGATATACGACGAAACGGTCGGCTTCTTCTTTAGCCACGGCGGCTATCCGGCGATGGTCTGGGCTGAGGCGAAGAAACACTAGGTCGTCGTAACGCAGCTTCTTATCCGCACCGCCGACGGTCGCGCGCTTTACGACGACGCGGGGACCATGTTGGACAAGCTGGTGAGCTCTTCATAGGTGAAAGTGTGCTCAGGTGGCCACGCGATATGACCAACCATCGCCGGCCAGATTTCGACCAGTCGGTCGTCCGTTCGGTTCACAATATTGACGTCATCTGGAGGCACGCCGTTCCAGAGAACGACGATGCCGAGGAAGTAGCCGAGGCTGACGAGGATCTGGTTGCCTATGAAATCGCGACCCTGCCGTCGGTAATTCAACTCGCTAACATCGGCTCGGCCAACGAGTTCTGGGAAGTTGTCCCGCAGGTCGTAGCGACCGATCCACACGCGGGCACCGACAGGCGGCCGCCGTCGGATGTAGAAAGCTTGGCACTCATCGATGATGTGCTGTGGCCACCCAGCGCGAGGGCTGAGAGCGAGGGGCACGAGTAGAGCGGTCTTGTAGAGCCAGCTTGCGAGCGCCTTTTTGAGATCGGTGTCGAGCGCCGATGCTTCGCCCGCAAGAGCGGTTCGGAGGAATGGGTCGCAAGGACGCTGTAGAGCGTTAAAGAACCTCGAGTTGCAGTCGTCGCACGCCACGTTGACCACCATGTCGATGATCCGGTTCGTGTGGAATCGGGTAGCGCCTGGCTTAGGCTCGACCGGTGCGCCGTGCTCTGGAGTGAACGGCGAGACCTCCCAGAGTCGCTTACTCAGCGATTGGGCGATAACGTGCTCGCCCGTGACGGGACCAATGCTGCAGAAGAGGCAACGACGTGGCATTGGTGACAATGATCTCCACTAGACGCTGCAACTGCACAGAAAGGCGGTTGTCCGCCAGGTGTCCACAAGAGCCATTTCTGATTACTTCCCTGGGAAATTGTGACCCGGCTGTGACCCGGCGACTTCCATCGCAGTCGAGGATCGTGGGATTCGTATTCAGAAATTGGTCGGGGGCNNCTGCCAAACTGCGCCAGCCCCCGACGCGAACGCGGCGCGCTGCCTGCTGCGCGCCGACCGAAGGTGATGATTCTACCCGCCGATCGGGTCCACCACGGTTTTGACGGCCATCACGGTGGCGGTCGCGTCGGCGATCCGGGAGCCGTCGTTTCGGTTCTCCACCACGGCTGAGCAGTGCACCAGGGTCCGGCGGATGTTCTCCACCTTCCCCACGATCCGGACCGGTTCGCCCAGCTTCAGCGGCCGGCGGTAGCTCACCTGCAGCCGCCCCGTCACCCCCGGGTGGCCCGCGTGCCACGCCGCCCAGCCCACCGCCTCGTCCAGCATCAGCGCCACCACTCCCCCATGGGCCATTCCCGCCCAGCTCTGGAACCGGTCGGGCACCTCGAATTCCGCCACCGAACCGTCCGGGCCTGGCGTGAAAACCAGGCGCAGCCCGTCCAGGTTCAGCGGCCCGCAGCCGAAACAGTGACCGTCGAACCGGACTTCCATCGGTGGCACTCTAGACTGAACCGCGCAAGGAGGTTTGCGAATGTCCCAGACGCTTGAATACCTCGTGGTGGAGGACCGCCCGCGAGCCGCGATCATCACCCTCAATCGCCCTCAAACCCTTAACGCGCTCTCGACCGGGCTCATGAACGAGCTGACACTGGAGCTCCAGCGCCAGGCGACGCGGCCCGAGGTGCGCGCCATCGTGCTCAAGGGCGCCGGCCGCGCTTTCTCAGCGGGTCACGACCTGAAAGAGATGCAGGACCGCTCGCTCGATGAGGAGCGCGACATCTTCGCCGTCTGCAATCGCCTCATGGCGACGATCCAGTCGGTGCCCGTGCCGGTGATCGCGGCTCCGCACGGCATCGCTACCGCGGCCGGATGCCAGCTGGTTGCCACCTGCGACCTCGCCATCGCCAGCGACGACTGCCGGTTTGCCACCTCGGGGGTCAAGTACGGCCTGTTCTGCTCTACACCCGGCGTCGCCGTGGCTCGCAACGTGAGCCGCAAGCACGCGCTGGAGATGCTGCTCACCGGCCGGTTCGTCGACGCGGCGACGGCCGAGCGATGGGGATTGATCAACCGCGCGGCGCCGCTCGACTCGCTCGATGCAGAAGTGATGGCGCTGGTGGATCAGCTCGCGCAACTGAGCCCGTACGCCCTTCGCATCGGCAAGGAAGGGTTCTACAAGCAGGTCGAGGCCCCGCAAGCCGAGGCTTATCGCATGATGGCCGAGGCGATCTCCTGCAACGCGGTGGCGCCGGATGGACAAGAAGGCATCGCCGCCTTCGTCGAGAAGCGCCAGCCCGTCTGGCAGGACTCCTAGCTCAGCCCCGGCAGTTCCACCGCCCGGTGACGTGCTCGGCCGCTACCTTGCCCGTGGCGGCGTTCGTCATCGTTGCGTCGAGGGTGCCCGACTGCTGGCTGCGGTCGATCGTGAAGGTAGTTTTGTCTCCGTCGAGGGTGAGCCAGACCTTGGTCGTGTCGGCGCTGTTCAACTCAACCGTGATCGCGCCGGTGACATAAGTGCCCGGACCGCTGAAATTCTTGACCGTGAAAACAACTCCCCAGGTGTCTCCGCTGGAATCCAGCGTCCCATAGAAAGTGTCCGCCCACACGTCTCCGGTGCGGCTCTTCGAACCCGTGCACGCACTCAGCTCGGTGCCGGTATCCGCGACGATTGCCGTCATCTCGCCCGGAACATCACCCGTGAAGGTGAGGCCCTCGGTCCAGGTGCCCTGCGCGATGACAGGCGACGGCGAGGCCACCGTCTGGGCGGTGGTCTGGTCGCAGGCGGCTGCTAGGACGATGAGGGCGACGATGCCCGCGACGCGGAGCATGTGGTCGAATGGTACCCGTGACGGCCGGCTCGGAACAACTCACCCGGGCCATGCAGTCCCTGGAAGCCGCGTTTTTGATCGGGGTCGAGGGCGTGACCGAGATCTGGCTGGTCCGCCATGCCGACTGCTATCAGCAGATGAACGACCGCACCGATCCGCCCTTGAGCGAGCTGGGTCGCGACCAGGCGGCGCTCCTGGCCGGGCGCATGGGGCAGGTGGAGCTCGCGGCCGTTTACTCCAGCCCCTACCAGCGCGCGATGGAGACCGCGAAGGCGATCAGCTATGACGTGCGCGTCGACGATCGACTCGTCGAGATGGAGCTGGAGGTGAACGACGACGGGACGCTGGACTTCCGCGAGCCGCCGTCGGACGTGGTCGAAAGAATGACGGCCGTGGTGGATGAGATCGTCACCGGTCACCCCGGCCAGCGCGTGGTGGCCGTGAGCCACGGCGCCGCGATCATGGCCTACCTCACCGACGTGCTGCACCTCGAGCCCGGCCACCTGCGCATGTATCCGTACTACACGAGCATCAGCGTGGTCAGGGCGCTGGGCGACCGCCGCATGGTAGGCGCGCTGGGCGACGTGGCACACCTCGAATGACCGACCAGATCCGTCAAGACATCGAGGCCCAGTGCCGCGAAAAGCTCGGGCGCCCCGAGCTTCGCGTGACCTCGATCGATGCGATCCCCGAGGGACACTCCGGGTTCACCTACTTCGTAGGCGTGGAGGATGGGGACGGCCCATCGCGCTACGTGCTTCGGCTGCCGCCGCCCGGCGCCCGCATTGCAGGACCGGCCGACGTCGTGCGGCAGGGCCGCATCATGTCCGCCCTGCACGAGGCGGGCCTCCCCACTCCGGCGATCCCCGCGATGAGCTCGGAGGCGGTCGTCGACGGCCGGCCGTTCATCCTCATGGACGCGGTCGACGGAACCCGGATCGAAAAAGCCGCGACCGAGCACAAGGCCATCGACATCGCAACCTCAGCCGTGGAGGTGCTGAAGCGGCTGCACGGGCTGCCGCTGGACAAGACCGGGATCGGCGATGAGGAGTCGGTCGGCCTGCAGTCCGAGATGATGCGCTGGGCGATGCTCATGCAGCGGGCGCCGGAGGAGCTCACGATCCGCGCCGGCGAGCTGGGCGGCCTGCTCGCCGTGCAGATGCCGGTGGAACGGGCGCCCACACTCGTCCACGGCGACTACCACTACGGAAACATGCTGTTTCGCGGGGCGGAGGTGGTGGCCGTGCTGGACTGGGAGATCGCCCAGCTCGGCCAGCCTCTGCTAGACCTCGGCTGCCTGTGCATCGTCTCCATCCGGCGGCAATACCGGGGCGCCCCCAACCCGGGTGGCGCGATCGACGTGTCGATCGAGGATCTCTACCGCCTGTACGGGGCGGATGCGGAGGAGATGCGCTGGTATGCGGCGATGAGCCTGTACAAGTACGCCTCGATCTTCGGCTACAACCTCATGCTGCACCGCCGCGGCAAGCGGCCCGACCCCATGTACGAAGGCTTGACGACTACCATCACCGGCATGATCGATGAGGGCATTCAGCTCCTCGATCGAGGGGTGTAGAGATGACCTGGGATTTTTCGACTGAGCCGGAGTTCGAAGCCAAGCTCGAGTGGATGCGCAAATTCATGCGCGACGAGGTGTACCCGCTCGAGGTGCTGGAGGCGGACGAGGCGGGGTTCATGCGTGCCATCCGGCCTCTCCAGCAGGAGGTAAAGAAGCAGAAGCTCTGGGCCACGCACCTTCCGCCTGAGCTCGGCGGGCAGGGCTATGGCCAGGTGAAGCTGGGCCTGATGCACGAGATTGAGGGCGCTTCGATGTGGGGCCCGATCGTCTTCGGGAACCAGGCTCCGGACTCGGGCAACTCCGAGGTGCTCGCGCACTTTGGAACCGAGGCCCAGAAGAAGCGCTGGCTGCATCCCCTTTTGGACGGGAAGATGCGCTCGGCCTTCTCGATGACCGAGCCGAACACGGCCGGCTCAGACCCGACGCTGCTCTCCACCACCGCCGTGCTCGACGGCGACGAATGGGTGATCAACGGTCACAAGTGGTTCTCGTCGAACGGCATGATCGCGGACTTCCTGATCGCGATGGTCGTCACCGAGCCGGACGCCGGGCCGTACCAGCGCGCGTCGATGATCCTCGTGCCCGGGGACACGCCAGGGCTGAAGAAGCTGCGAAACGTCGAGACGATGGGCGGCTCCGAACGCTTTGGCTACGGCCACGCGGAGATCCTCTACGAGAACGTGCGCGTGCCGAAGGGGAACCTGATCGGCGAGCGCGGGCAGGGCTTTCTAATCGCCCAGGCTCGGCTCGGACCCGGACGCATCCATCACTGCATGCGCTGGCTCGGCCAGGCGCGTCGCGCCTTCGACATGCTGTGCGAGCGCGCCCTGCAGCGCGAGGCGTTCGGCAAAAAGCTCGCGGGGCATCAGACGGTGCAGAACTGGATCGCCGATTCCGCGGCCGAGATGCAGGCCGCGCGGTTGATGACCCTGCACGCCGCGTGGGTCATCGACACGGAGGGCGCGGCCGCCGCGCGCAAGGAGATCTCGCTCATCAAGTTCTTCGGCGCCAAGGTCCTGCACGACGTGATCGACCGCGCGATCCAGGTCAACGGGGCGCTCGGCTACTCGTCGGACCTTCCTTTGGAAGAGATGTACCGCCACGCGCGCGCGGCGCGGATTTACGACGGCGCGGACGAGGTGCACCGGGTGTCGGTGGCGCGGCAGATCCTGTCGGGCTACCAGGCACCGAAGGGGATGTTCCCAACCGATCACATCCCCACACGGCGCGAGGCGGCGCGGCACAAGTTCGCCTCGCTGCTCGAAGCCTCCGTCGCTGATGCCTGAGGAGGTCGAGCTACCCGACTACGCGGTTCGCAACCGGGCGAGCTGGACGGCGGCAAATGCCCAGTACACGGCCCGCAACGCGCGCGAGTCCTGGGCGAAGGATCAGGTCAACTGGGGCGTCTGGTCTCAGCCCGAATCTGATGTGCAGGCGCTGCCGGACGTGCGAGGCCTCGACGTCATCGAGCTGGGGTGTGGCACCGCTTACTTCGGGGCTTGGCTCAAGAAGCTGGGGGCGCGGCGGGTCGTGGGCGTCGACATCACGCCTGCGCAGCTTGCCACCGCGCGGGAGATGAATGCGGAGTTTGGCCTCGGGCTCGAGTTTATCGAGGCCAACGCGGAGGACGTCCCGCTTCCTGATTCATCGTTCGACCTTGCGTTTTCCGAGTACGGAGCGTCGATCTGGTGCGACCCCTATCTCTGGATCCCCGAGGCCGCGCGCCTGCTGCGGCCGGGCGGCCAGCTGCTGTTCATGCGCAACAGCACGATCCAGATCCTGTGCTCACCCGACGACGAGGTGGTGGGCGAGCGGCTGGTCCGGCCGCAGAAGGGCATGCACCACATCGATTGGCAGGACGACGAGGTCGGACCTACGACCGACTTCCACATCATGGGCTCTGAGCTCTTCCGGCTTCTGCGTGATACCGGTTTTGAGGTGGTCGATTTCCGCGAACTCTTCGCGCGGCCGGACGCGGTCGACCATCCCTATTACAAGTGGACTCCCGTTGCTTGGGCGAAGCGGTGGCCGGCCGAGGAGATCTGGCGGGCNNCTCCCTGAACGGGGAGAGGGAAACCTTTCACATGGATGATCCTCTTCATGCCCGCCTGCTCCAGCAGGCTCGCCGCGATTCCCGCCCTGTAACCGGTGGCGCAGTGGACCGCCACCGGCGCCTCGCGCGAAATCTCGTTCGCCCGGTGAGGCACGTCTGGGACGTACATGTGCACGGCGCCCGGTACGTGGCCCGCCGCCCACTCGTGATCGTCACGGGCATCCACCACAGTCATCGGCTGTGCGCTCACGATCCATTCGGCCATGTCTTCGATGTCGACGGTCTCGAACGTGGACAGTACCCGGCCGCTCGATTGCCATGAGTCCATTCCGCCGTCGAACGCGCCGGAGATGCGGTCAAAACCGATTCGCTGCAGCTGTCGCTGCGCTTCCCGATGATCGGCGTCGGTGCCGCCGGCGAGCACGATCGGGCGGCCGCGTGGAATGAGCCATCCGACCCAGGCGCTGAACGGGCCGTCCATACCGACGTGGTAGCTGCCGGGGATGTGCCCCCGGTCGTACTCGCTGCCGAGGCGCACGTCGACCACCGCGGCGCCCTCAACCATGAGTCTCTCGACTTCGGCGGCGGTCAACTTCGCCGGTGCGGCGGGGTTGCGGCCGAGCAGCGGGGCGCCCTCACGGTTGATGGGGGCCATGTCCCGGTAGTAGGCGGGATAGCGCTCCTGGTCGAGCACGCGGGCGAGGAAAGGCATTACCTCGGTGGTCAGAAAGAAAGGGTTCGTGGCCCGCTCGCGACCGAGGGTGGTCTCGTGACCGCTGTGGCCGCCGGTTCCGCAGAAGGACCCGCTGCCATGCGTGGGGAACACTGCGACGTCGTCGGGCAGCCCGCGCAGCCGGACCTGCAGCGTGCGCAGCGCCTCCAGCGCGAGGTGAACCGCGAGGTGCGGGCCGAAGAGGTCGGTGCGGGCGATCGCGCCGACCATCACCGCGCCACCGGAGAAGAGCGCGCGCGGGCGATCTCCTTCGAGCAGCAGGTAGCTCTTGTGGTCGGGCGTGTGGCCGGGCGTGTGAAGCGCGCGGAGCGTCAGGTCGCCGAGCGCCACCTCCTGCCCTGGATCCAGGTCGCCGATCGCGGTGCCCGCCTCGGCCGCCAGCTCGCGCCCGCCTGACACGAAGTCGTTGTGGAGGTGGGTGTCGAGGGCGTGGGTCAGCTTGATGCCGAGCGACTCAGCGCGTACCAGGTAGCCGTCTACGTCGCGATAGGGGTCGACCACAAGCCCGACGCCGCGGTCGGGGTCTGCTACGAGGAAGCTCGCGTTTCCCAGCTCAGGAGCCGGGAACACCTCGACCGTGAACACCGGTCGTTCAGCCGAGCGAAATCGGGACCGTCGTGAGGAGGATCCAGACCGTGACCAGTGTGACCACCACCGCGCCGCCGTAGAAGATCACTTGCGCCGGCGTGCTCTTGGCCGCCGGTACGCCGAAGTCGACGAGCAGGTAGCGCAGGCGATGCGCGAAATGGAAGAACGACAGGGCGATCAAAACCAGCAGGTACAGCTTCACGATCGGGTTGCCCAGGATGCTGATCCAGGTGTCGCGGTGCTGGTCCACCACGAGCACGATGCCGAGCGGCCCAAGAATGCCCTGGACCAGGATGTGCACTGGGAGCGCGAGCGCGGCCAGGCCCCCGCCATTGGCGAACATGAACCACCAGAAAAGGTGTGCGTACGCGGGCTTGTGGGAGTGCTCCGCCCCACCCGGCCCTTCGGGCCGACCTCCCCGCATGGCGGGGAGGTGAACATCGCTCATCTTGCGAACCCGATCAATACGGCGCCGATGACGATCGAGGCCAGGGCCCAGAGCCCGAACATCGTTAGGACGATGACCCTGGGCGGCACGGTCCTGTCCATCACCTTCAAGTGGATGATCACGCCGGCCAGCTTGAGAAATGTGTAGCTGTGATACATCGCGAAGACAAGGCAGACGGCGCTGAAGACGACGAAACCGATCGACCTTTGAGGCTGGAATCCCGCCGAGCCGGCGCTCTTGATGTCGTACAAGAGCCACAGCAGCCACAGCGCCATCGGCAGCGCGGTGAACTCGCGCACCACATAAAGGAAGTAGTGGCGTTTGCGCAGCCACCAGCCGCCCGGCATGCTCCACCTGTAGCTGCGGCCGGCTGCCGGCGCCGATGTCTGCGCTGGCGTCGGCACTAGTCGCGGTTACCGTATGGAAGCGTGAAGCGCAGCGTGGTGTCGAGCTTGGTCTGCTGGATCGCCTTGGCCGGGTCGACGCCCTTCGGACACACGACCGAGCATTCGCCGACGAAGCTGCACTCCCAGATGCCTTCGGAGTTCGCGATCACAGGGAGGCGCTTCTTGAATCCCTCGTCGCGCGAGTCGAGGTTGTAGCGGCGCGCGAGCGCGATCGCGGCCGGGCCGAGAAATTCATTGTTAAGTCCGTAGACGGGGCAGGCCGCGTAACAGAGCATGCAGTTGATGCACTGGCTGAACTGCTTGAACTCGTCGATCTGGGCGGTGGTCTGACGATGCTCGCCGGCGCCGAGCGGAATCTCCTGCTTGCGGATGATCCACGGCTGGATCGACTTCAGCTTGTGCATGAAGTCTTCCATGTCGATCACCAGGTCACGGATGATCGGAAAGTTGTTGAGCGGCTGAACGATCACGGGACGCGGCCAGTAGTCGCGGAGAAACGCGTTGCACGTGAGCTTGGGCGTGCCGTTCACCATCATCCCGCAGCTGCCGCATATGCCCATGCGGCACGACCAGCGATAGCTGAGGCTGCCGTCGACGT
>PLYZ01000074.1 GCA_003151935.1 Candidatus Dormiibacterota bacterium
TCGTCGACCCGGCCAAGGTGACGCGGTCTGCGCTGCAGAACGCCGCATCGATCGCAGCGATGGTGCTCACCACCGAGGCGATGGTCACCGAGGTTCCCGAGGACAAGCGTGGGGGCGGCGGCATGGGCGGCATGTCCCCGGACATGATGTAAGTAGAGGTAAAGCAAGGAAGTCCCCCAATCCCCTCCCCCCGTTCAGGGGGGAGGGTTAGGGAGAGGGGGCGTGGAAGCAAAACCTCGTCAGGTTCTTCTGCCCAAAGAAGCAGCCCTTCGCTTCGGCGAGGGGCTTTTCTTTTCCCGCCAACTGGGTTCATCAAGCGGGATGATCGCGCGCAAATTCACCTCCCCACCCTGTGGGGAGGGAGGGCGCCGCTTGCGGCGCCCGGGTGGGGGGAGCCGCTTAGGTTCTCTTGCCTAGAGGAGGAGCGCCTCGCTTCGGCGACGGGCTTCTCTTTTCTCGCCCGGCGGGCTCATCGATCGGGATGATCCCGCCTAGACCCGCCATCCTCCGCGCGGCGATTGTGACCGCGAACGGGAGCAGGATCATGAAGCTGGCCACGAAAACCGAAAGAACATCGGGCAGACGCTTAGGGTCGCGCAGGCCGAGGTAGGTCAGGTAGCCGCCGCCCGCGGCGGTGAGCAGCACGATCACGGTCGCGACGCCGATCGCGTACCAGCGGTACTCGCGGTACAGCGGTGGCGCGGTGCGGTTCGCGAGCCGCAGCAGCCACCACGCCGTCAACCCGTTGAGCACCAGGCCGCTCACGAGCGCGCAGGCGGCGATCCCGATGCGGAACTGAGTGAGGTGGACCATTACGAACGCGGAGGCGTTCACCGCGAGGATGCCGACGGGCGTGATCACGCCCAGGGTCAGCAGGACGATCTCGCGCAGGCGCCTGGAGCTGAGCATTGCCTTGGAAAAAGATAAGGCGCCGGGGGGTCCGGCGCCTTGGTTGGGATTCTTTTAAGGCTGTTAGTGACCGCACCCGCAGGCTTTCGCGCCGCCGGCGTCGTCGCCGGTGTCGAACGAGGTGCCGCATGAGCACGAGTGCACCGCGTTCGGATTGTGCACCGTGAAGCCGGCGCCCATCAGGCTGTCGACGTAGTCGATCTCCGAGCCGCTGATGTAGGGGGCGCTGAAGTCGTCCACGATCATCTGGACGCCATCCTGCTCGATGACGAGGTCGTTCGGGCGGCGGTTGTCGTCGAACGCCATGCCGTACTGCATCCCCGAGCAGCCACCGCCACTCACGAAGATGCGGAGCGCGAGCTGCGGGTTGCCTTCCTTGGCGAGAAGCTCCTTGAGGTGCGATTGCGCGTCGGGGGTAAGTGAGACGACAGATTGTTGTTCGATCACGCCTGGGATATTACCACGGAGATTCCCCTCCCCGGCAGGGGGGGGAGGGTGGGGCGACCCGAACTTGTGCCCCGCCGGGACTCAGCCCCGTCCGAGCTTGAAGCCCCTTTTTGCGCTTTTGGTCTCGGCGGCGGCCGACGAGCCGGCGATCAGCTGGGCCAGCTGCTCCGCCCCTCGCGAGATCGCGCTCTTCGGGTCGGTCAGCACCAGGATCTCGCCTCTCACCGCCGCCTCGTCCGGCTTCGTGCCGTCGAAGTCGATCTCCACCGCCAGCTCCTGTTTGAGCGTGCGGACCACGTCCTCCTTGCTCACCACCGACTTCGGGACCTTGTTGTTGAGGGAGAGGATGACGCGGCCCGGAACGATGTTCAGCACGTTGGTGAAGATGTTCAACAGCTCTCCCACGTCCTTCAGGGACGAGAGCTCGGGCGTGACCAGCACCAGCACGCGCTGAGAGTGGTCCAGGACGCTGATCACGATGTCGGTGAACGCGACACCGAGGTCGAACACGATGTAGCGGAACGCGTTGACAAGGATGCCCATCGCCCGGTTGACCAGGTCCACCGTGATGAGGTCCGCCTGCTCCGCACGCAGCACGCCCGGCAGCAGCATCATGCCGCCGGGGTGGTGAAGGATCGCGCCCAGCACCGCCTCTTCGAAGTTGGCGGGGGGGACCTGGCTGGCGGCGGCGAGACAGCCGGTCGGGGTCAGGTAAGAAATCAGCGCCGCGTGGTTGTACGGCAGCGCGAGGTCGACCAGGAGGACCTCGCCCGGGAACCGCTTCGCAAGGGCCGCCGCCAGGTTGACGGCGATCGTGGTCCGGCCGGAACCACCCTTCGGTGAGTAGACGGCGACCGTGGTGGCCGCCTGCTCGGGGGCGACCATGCGCGCCCGGGCGATCAGGTTTGGAAGCGTGTCCTTGCGCTGCTCGACGAGCTTGGTGAGCTCGATGATGGCGTCGGAGTCGGCCGGAAGCGTCTCGTAGAGCGTCTTGCGGTCGAGGGTGAGCAGCTTGCAGTCCTCGAGCGCGCGGACGCTCGCTGTCCGCGTTTCTTCAGAGATCAAGGCCATCTCGCCGAAGAAGTCGTCGGGGCCCATCAGCGCGATGGTGATCGTGTGGCCTGGCGACTCCTCGACGAACACCTCGCAGCGGCCCGATTCGACCACGAACATGGTGTCGCCGGGGTCGCCCTGGTGGACGACCATAGACCCCTTGGAAGCCGAAGCCGGGGCGAGCCGGCGGGCCAGCGCGTGGAGGACGTTGTCCGGCAGCGTGAAGAAGATCGCCACACGTTCCAGGATCTGGAACCGCTTCCGGAGCTCGTCCGGCGATCCCCCGCCAATCCGATCTGTATCGCTCACGCCGAACGAATTATAGGTATGGGGTTGCCGGGTCCCCACCAAACCGGCCCTAGTTCAGGCGGTTGGTAGACTTAGCCGCTGTCGGTCCCGTGGTGTAGCCTGGCCAAACACGCGGCCCTGTCAAGGCCGAGAACGCCGGTTCGAATCCGGTCGGGACCGCCATCCGAACCCCGAGCGCGGGATATAGATGCTCACTGGTGCTTCGGAGAGGTGGCCGAGTCCGGTTGAAGGCGACGGTCTCGAAAACCGTTATGGGTCACTGGCCCATCGAGAGTTCAAATCTCTCCCTCTCCGCCACACTTTCTGGGAGGGGACCCTCCTGCTAGTTTGAGATCAGAAGACCGGCCGCAAGGCCGGTTTTCGTCGTTTTCGGGCGCCTATATAGCCAGCGTCTCGAAAAGGTCGAAGGAGGGTCAAAGCTGTGGAAAAAATCCAAAAACCGTATTTCGTTTCGCAAACCGTTATGCCTCCTTTTGGCCTTGAGCGGCGCCATCCTGGGCGCCCGCCCAAGGTGGCGTCATCACTAGCTGCGACGGCCGCGGTCGCCATGGACGACAACGTGGCAAGGGACAGAGTCAGACCCCTCGGTGGACTGCATCCGCTGAAGCCCTTGATCCGCGAGTGGCTGCTGGAGCTGAAGGTGATGGGGCGCAGCCCGCGAACCATCAAGTGGTATGAGCAGAAGTTGGACTGGTACTTCCGCGCCGACGGCGTCGTGAACCTGGAGGCGCTGACCGCCTTCGAGCTCAAGCGCTTCCTTGGTGAGCAGCAGGAGCGCGGGCTCTCCGACAACACCATCCACGGCTTCTTCCAGGTCCTACGCACGTTTGCCAACTGGGCCCATCGTGAGGAGTACCCGGTCGACCGGTCCCTGCTCCGGGTGCGACCGCCGAAGGTGGCGATGAAGGAGATGTCGACCTACACCGAGGACCAGGTGAGCGCGATCTTCAACGCCGCTCCAGCCGGGTGGCCGCAGCTGGCGGTCCGCATCCTGCTCGGCACCGGCGTCCGAGTTGGGGAGCTCGTCAACCTCGAGCTTGAAGACGTCGAGGACGATGGCGAGGGCATGTTCTTGAAGATCAAGAGGGGGAAGGGGGCCAAGTTCCGCCGCGTGCCGGCCACCCAGCGCCT
>PLYZ01000067.1 GCA_003151935.1 Candidatus Dormiibacterota bacterium
ACCAGGCCGATGAGAATCGTGAGAGCGCCACCGGCCGGATGGGTCAGGACTGAAGCGATCGTTTTCTGGGTTCCGTCGTTTGTCGTTGCGCCCGACCCCGCGAGGAGCTGAATGGCGAAGATGACAATGGCCCCATAGGACAATGCGCTGGTTACGAAGCCAACCCTTGCCATGTAGCCGGATGCGTCACTGCCACGGTGGAGCGGATCGTAGATCGCCCGGGTGAAACCCCATAACGAGTAAGCCGTCAGACCGACGGCCGTGACGATCAGCACCAGCTTCCCAAAGGGATTCTGGATCAGGGCCACGAGACTTCCCGTCAGGTCGGTGGTCCGGCCACCCGCGACGCTGAACACGATTTTCAGGGCCAGGAGTCCCATGACGGCATACAGGGCACCGCGGACCATGTAGCCCAGGCGCTCCAGAAGCTCGAGCGCGGGGTTGGCTGCCGCTCGTTTGACTGCGTTGTTGCCGGTCTGCACAGTTGCCATCTCAGGCTGCCGCCTGCAGGCTCTTCTTCAGCGCATGAACGTCGAGGTGCGGGTTGGGGTAGGTCAATTTCATTTCCTCCATCGTTTCGATGAGAAGCTGCGAGACGGCCCAGTTCCGGTACCACTTGCGGTTGGCGGGCACGACATACCAGGGAGCGGCCGCCGCTGAACAACGTCCGAGGGCTGCCGAGTACGCGTTCTGGTAGTCAGCCCAATACCGTCGCTCGCTGAGGTCGTTTCCAGTGAACTTCCAGCGTTTGTCCGGTTCGCCCAGGCGGGCGAGGAGCCTCTGTCGCTGCTCCTCCTCGGAGATATGCAGGAACAACTTGACGAGCGCGGTGCCCTGCCTCGTGATCTCAGCCTCGAAGCGGTTGATGATCCCGTAGCGCTCCTCGATGACTTTCGGCGGCGCAAGCTCTTTGACCTTGGCGATCAACACGTCCTCGTAGTGAGAGCGGTTGAAGATGACGATCTCGCCGGGCCGTGGCAGCTCACGCCTGATCCGCCACAGGAAGTCATGCCGCCGCTCGTTGGGAGTCGGCGCCTTGAACGAGACGATTCGCACGCCCTGGGGATTGAGACCGCGGAGGGCATGTCTCACGGTGCCATCCTTGCCGCTCGTGTCCATGCCCTGCAGCACGATCAGCACCGATCGTTTGCCTTCGGCGTGGAGGCATTCCTGGAGCGACATGATGTGCTCCTCGTCAGCCAGCGTCCGTTCGTCGACCTGGTTCCTCTTGACACCGTTGGTCTCCGCCGGATCGATGGTTGCCACTTTGACGTGGCCTCGACGAGGCCTCACGCTCAGCACGTCACGGATCGACCTGTGATTCCCCGCACTCTTGGTGTCAGGCATACGGTCAATGAGGCTGGGCCAGAGGCGGTAACAAACGCAGTAATACCCAATCCTTAACCTCGGGTCGCGACCCCCTCTGGGGTATGTTCGTCAGATGCTCACAGGGGAGGCGACCGAGGTGCTGGAGAGCTGGTTTCTCACCAGTTCCGAGCGGGGCAATGATTTCAGCGCGCTCGACCGCCGCCGGCCCGACGGGCTCGCGTGGAGCACCGGGAACAAGGTCGAAACCCTGGTGCACGGAGGCACCTACTTTCGCCGTTTGGTGGAGGCGATTCGCGGACTGGAGGAAGGCGACCGGCTGTTCTTCACGGACTGGCGCGGCGACCCCGACCAGCGCCTTACCGACGATCCCGATTCCGAGATAGGCGCCGTCCTTGCCGCCGCCGCCAGGCGCGGCGTGATGGTCAAAGGCTTGCTCTGGCGATCTCACATGGACAGGCTCGGTTTCAGCGCCAAGGAGAACCGTCACCTCGGAGTGCTGGTCAACGCAGCCGGGGGTGAGGTCCTACTCGACCAGCGCGTGCGCCTGGGCGGCTCGCATCACCAGAAACTCATCGTGATCCGCCATGTCGAACGGAGCGAACGCGACGTTGCCTTTGTGGGCGGCATCGACCTGTGCCACAGCCGGCGCGACGATGCGGACCATCACGGCGACACGCAGCACCAGACGATGGCTCAGGTGTACGGGGCAAGACCTCCCTGGCATGACGCTCAACTGGCGGTCCAGGGCCCGGCGGTGGGGGACCTGGAATTCTGCTTCAGGGAACGGTGGGATGACCGGGGCCGGCTCAGTCGCGATCCAGCTGGGATCTTGCACGACCTGCTCCGCCACACACATAGGAAGGCGAGCATCTTGCCTGACATGGCGGCCGATCCTCCTGTGTGCGGAACGCATGCGGTCCAGGTTCTGCGCACCTATGCACGGCGTCGAGGCGGCTATCCATTCGCTCCCCATGGCGAGCGCAGCGTCGCCCGCGGATTTCGGAAAGCCATCGGGAGAGCGCGCCGCCTCATCTACATCGAAGACCAGTTTCTCTGGTCGACCGAGGTGGCGAAGATCTTTGCGGCCGCCCTTGTGGCCTCTCCTTCCCTGCACCTCATTGCGGTCGTACCGAGATTCTTTGACCAGGCCTCAACGCTCACCCTGCGACCGAATCAGCTCGGACGCGAGCAGGCCGTCGGCGTCCTTCTCGATGCGGGCGGCGATCGTGTCGCCATCTATGACATCGAGAACGTCGCCGGCGTTCCTGTTTACGTCCACGCCAAGGTGAGCGTGATCGACGATGTCTGGGCATCGGTCGGATCGGACAACTTCAATCGGCGGTCCTGGAGCCACGATTCAGAGATTTCTTGCGCCGTGATCGACGACGAGCGCGATGGTCGCGAACCCCTTGATCCGGCCGGTCTTGGGGACAGCGCCCGAAAGTTTGCCCGAGACCTGCGCCTGCAGCTGTGGCGCGAGCACCTCGGCCGCGCAGACGGCGACGATCGAGGCTTGCTCGATCCTGCCGAAGCGGTCGCGACGTTCCGAGACGCGGCCCAGGCGCTGGAACGCTGGCATCTTGATGGGGCGCGTGGCGAGCGGCCGCCGGGCCGCTTGAGGCCGCATCCCCGTATCCAGCCCTCGCGGACGACGAGGCTCTGGGCCGAGCCCTTCTACCGCACGGTTTACGACCCCGACGCCAGGTCACCGGAAATGCGCCGGCTTGGAGAGTGGTAGCTCAATCCTGAAGTGTTGCTGAAATTGTTGTGACCGGCAGGCGAGGCTTGCTTCGGCGGGAACCCTATCGCCAGATTTTCCGCTGTGGCTAGGGCATGGTCCGAATGGGCCTGTGGAGAAGCAACGCAGTGAGACATTTGACTTACAAGGTTCGATTTCTTGGGCTTGTCGCCCTCGCGATCGCCGGGATGTGGCCGATGGCCGCCCAAGCCGCGACCGCGCCATCACTGGGCACCGCGGCGGGCTTCGCCGTTCTGGGTGCCTCGACGGTGACCTGTACTGGTCCGTCGTCGGTCATCGTAGGCGATGTGGGGGTCAGTCCCGGTACGTCAATCACTGGCTTTCAGACGCCTTGCACGGGGACGCTCGCGGCGGCCGCGGTGGCGGCTCAGGCTCAGAGTGATGCCCTCCTTGCGTACAACGATCTAGTAGGCGCGACGTGCCCCGCTGCCAACAACTTGACTGGTACGGATCTAGGTACACTCACGCTCAAGCCAGGCGTCTATGGTTTTGATTCGTCGGCTCAGCTGACGGGAACTCTCACTCTCAGCGGCGCAGGAGTCTACATTTTCCAGATCGTGAGCACGATCACAACCGGGACCAACTCGTCCGTCGTCATGGCTAGCGGAGCAGTGTGCGGCAATGTGTTCTGGCAGGTCGGCAGCTCCGCGACGCTCGGGACTGGCACTGCGTTCGAAGGCAATATTCTCGCGAACACGAGCGTCACCTTGGTAAGCGGCACACAACTGAACGGTCGAGCCATCGCGCTCACCGGCGCAGTGACGATGGATACGAACATGGTCTCCGCCTGCGCGGCCGGCACAGGCCACGGCAACGGGAAGGAGAAGTGCAACCAGGGCGTGGGCAACGGCCCCGAGGGTTGCGACCCAGGCAATTCAAACCAGGGCAACCCCGCTAACTCCAATGACGAGCTCGGCGGCACACCGGGCCATCCGGGACGCCAGGGCGGTAACGGCAAATAGGCCAAACGACTCTCCTGTCTCGCAGACAGATCAGATGAGCGGAATGGGAGGGGACGGCGTGCGTCCCCTCCCAAACGGTGCCGAGATCGCGGGAGCTTTAAAGGTCTGTCTTCCTTCCTGGCCGTTCGCAAACAACTGTTGGCATCGTCCTTAGGCAGTTGCTGACATTGTTACGGCCACAAGCCGACGCTGATCTGCAGTGAGTATTCCCGTGCTGAGCCTGCAGTCGAGGATCGGCCTGTTGCGCCGGCGCCGGCGCAACAGCTTGCTCAAGCAGCTCCTTTCGGTCGCCAGCCCCTTCCTCGTGGGGATCGTGCTTCTCCTGCTGCTTGCCGCCGGCGGGGTTGTGGCCAGCGTCCGATAAGGCCTGATCCGCCGGACCGCGAAGCGGCTTAGCCTGTCGTGCTGAGCAGTCGCGGGCGGGCGATCGACGCCCCGATCAGCTCGAGCAGCTGGCGCGCCGCGTCATCACTGCGACCTCGGTGGCTCTCCGGTCTCATTGCGGCAACCGTGCGTCCGTCAAAGCTCAACCTGATCTCGGATGCTCTCGGGTGCGCGACGAAACGGAGGGTGCCCGCCAGCAGACAACCACCGGGGCCGGCCTCTTCGACCAGCCACAACGTGCAGAGCACCGCGCGCGGCGCTGTGATCGGAAGGGCCACCCTGAGCCAGCTTTGCTGCCCGATCGCGGGCAGGTGATCGGCGCCGAGGCGGACCGGGTTGTACTGGCATTCGATGAGCCACTGACAGACATCGTTCAGGTCGGCCGGCACGGAGATTTCGGCTGAGATGCGGCCAACCAACATAGGGCGGTCCTCTTGCATGTGGCCGACTCTATCGGCCGAAATTCGGCCGCGGTAGGTGGTGTTGGCGCGAAGCAGGGCATCGGCAGTGGTGTGATTCCGATAAACGATGGGAATAGAGCGAGCTTCAGGCCGCGGCGTTTCGGGAGGACAGGATGGCTGAAGTTGAAGGGGGCCCTGGGCACACAGCGACGCTGGCCGCCGTTGGCCGCGCCTTTCATTCGCAGGGTGACCGGCCGCTGCTCGTCGATCACCTCGCCCTGGGGCTGGCCGGCGAAGCCGGCAGCGTGCTGCTGGCGCAGCTCACGAGCCAGCTGCCGGAGGAGTCGCGTCAGTCATTCGGGCTCGCTTTCGCGATCCGAGCTCGGTTTGTCGAGGACGCGGTCCAGGCGGCGATTCAGCAAGGTATCGGCCAGTACGTGATCCTCGGCGCCGGCCTCGACTCGTTCGCCTACCGGCGCGCAGACCTCAGCCGGTACCTGAAAGTTTTCGAGGTCGACCGTGCCGCTTCGCAGGTCTGGAAGCGGCGCCGGCTCGAGGAGATGGGCGTTGCGATTCCAGCCTCTGTCGCCTTCGTCCCCGTCGACGTCGAGACCGGCGACACCCGGCAGCGCCTCGCTGAAGCCGGCTTCGACTTTCCCGCGCCCACGATCGTTTCAGCCATCGCGCTGACGCAGTACCTGGCTCGGCCGGCGCTCGAGAAGGTCCTCGAGCTGGTGGGGTCGCTGGCGCCAGGCTCCCGCATGGTGATCACCTACGTGGTTCCCGCCACCGAGCTGAGCGAGCTGGCGGCCGCCGGCCTGGCGTGGACGATGTCCCAGGCCGCCGAGCGCGGCGAGCCATTCCTAAGTCTGTTTCGACCGAGTGAGTTCGACGAGCTCCTGAAGCGGAGTGGATTCTCCCGAGTCGAGCACGCGGGTTCGGCCGAGCTTCTCCAAATGTATCTCGCCGACCGATCCGACGGGCACCTGACAGGGATCGAACGGCTGGCTATCGGATGGGTGTGACCGCGCCCGCTTAGCGCACTGAATGCGCGACGCGGCCGCGGACCGGCCAGCCGGTGGGGTCGAGCTCGACCTCGTCCACGTAACACCAGCCCCAGTTCTCGCCTGGTTCGAACGTCCTGATGATCGGGTGCCCCGAGCTGCGGAAATGCGCGGTGGCGTGCTTGTGTGGCGAGCTGTCGCAGCAGCCGACGTGACCGCAGGTCATGCAAAGTCGCAAGTGCACCCAGGAGCTGCCCATCTGCAGGCAGTCCTCGCAGCCATCGGCGCTGGCCGTGACTTCGTGAATCTGGTCGAGATGGCCGCAAACTTTCATCGGTAAAACCAGCCTACGACGCAACGGGTGCTGTTCGCTAGCGTATCAATCCTCGTCAGGGTGGCCGGTGTTTCCGAATGCGATCCGGTCTCGGACCACCTTGGCCCGGCCGAGCAGGCGGGCGCGCTGCACCGCGTCCTCGCCGAACCGGTCGCGGATGGCGTCGATCGCGGTCTCCAGCCGCTCGTTGCGCGGGCGAATCTCGCCGGTGAACAGGCCCATCTGCCCCGCGTCCGCATCCGCCAACCCCGCGATACCAACGCCGAGCGTGCCGACCTCGCGGCGCGGCTCTCGCGCTGCCAGCAGCTCAAGGGCCGCTCGATAGATCTCCTCGCCGGTCGAGATCGGGTTCGGAAGCGTCACCTGTTTGGAGAAATGCCCCGCCACAGGACGATAGACGACACCGATCGACACGACCCGGCCCCGACGGTCCGCGGCCCGAAGCCGGCGTCCGACCATGTCGGAAAGCCTCATGAGCAGCTCTTCGAGCTCGCGCTGCGAGCTGGTCGCGCGAGCCATCACGTGGGAGTGGCTGTAGCTCTTGCGCGCGACGCCTTCGAAGTTGCTCACCTCGAAACCGCGAAGCCTCTGCAGCCAGCCTTTGGCGTGCTCGGAATTCCACCCGGCGCGGTGCAACGCCTCCGGCGTGGAGCGCAAGAACTCGAGGGGCGTGTGTATCCCGGCGAACTGGAGCCGCCGGGCGCTCGCCTCCGCGATTCCGGAGAGGTCCGTGAGCCGCAGGCGCTCAAACACTGAGACCAGGTTGGTGTGGTCGATGCGCTCGAGCCCATCGCGCTTGTTCAGGTTGGATGCCTGTTTCGCCATCCAGATCGAGGTCGAGATGCCAACCGAGCATGTGATGCATTCGCCCACTTCCGCTCGAAGGGCCTTTTTGATAGAGAGGCCCACGCCTTTGGGTCCCAGCCGGGCCAGGTCGGGCGTACCGGCGAGGTTCAACGAGGCCTCGTCGATGGACATCCGCAGCAGGTCGGGGCTGTGCCTCTCGAGGATCGCCATCAGCCGATCGGAAACGGCGCGATACCGCGGCGGGTTGGGCTCCATGACCAGCAACCGGGGAAAGATCGCCTTGCCCTCGAAGACCTTCATGCCCGTCTTGATGCCGAGGTCGCGGGCTTCGCGGGAAGAGGAGACGATCGTGGCGGCGTTGGTGGCGTAGGCCGCGATCGCGAGCGGCTTGCCGCGGAGGCTCGGATCGTGCTGCTGCTCGATCGACGCGAAGGCGCAGTTCAGGTCGACGACCAGCGTGGTCGGGTCGGCCGCATTCAGGCCCAACTGGTCAGCGACCGCTTGCTGCGCCACAGCGAGCAAATGTTCGCACAGACACGATGCATGTGCCGGGCCGGAGAATGTCGCCGTGAAATCGCGTGAGGTCGCGCGCATCGAGATGCCGGCTCCGCTTCGCCGGGAGGTGCGCTTGCTGGGAGATCTGCTCGGGCAGGTGCTCGCCGAGTTCGGCGGCGCCGGCCTGCTCGAAGACGTGGAGAAGCTGCGCCGCACGGTCATCGCCGCGCGTGAAGATCAAAGCGATGGCGCTGTGGCGCCTGACCACACCACTCAGGTCGAAGGGGCCGCCGCGAGCCTGGTGGCGTCGTGGCCGATCGGCCGGTCCGAGCAGGTCGCGAGGGCGTTCACCTGCTACTTCCAGCTCGTCAACCTCGCTGAGGAGCGGCATCGAGCGCGGGCCCTGCGTGAGCGCGATCACGGCAGCGAGCCGCTCGCCGAGTCGTTGGCGCAGGCCGTGGCCGAGATTCGCTCTCGTTTCGGCGACGAGAGGCTTCGCGAGCTCATTGACGACCTGGTGATACACCCGGTGCTCACCGCGCATCCGACCGAGTCTCGTCGCCGGGCCGTCGTCGCCGCGATCCTGCGGGTAGGCGCCCAGCTCGAGGTGCTTGACGACCCGCGCGTCTCGGGGCGCGAGGAGAGGGAGGCGCGCCGGCGACTGCTTGAAGAGATCGACGTGCTGTGGCGCACGGCCCAGCTTCGCAGCACCCAGGTCCGGCCACTCGATGAGGTTCGCTCGGTGATGGCGATCTTCGATGAGACCCTGTTCCGCGCCGTGCCCGAGATCTATCGCGACCTCGACGCCGCTCTCGGCCCGGACGATGCGGGCTTGCGACCTCCGTTGGCGCCGGCGTTCATCCGGTTTGGCAGCTGGGTCGGTGGCGACCGCGACGGCAACCCGGCGGTGACGGCCGAGGTGACGGTCCAAGCGATGGAGATCCACGGAGACCACGTGCTCCGCGGGCTCGAGGCCGCGGTCACGCGGATTGGCCGCTCGCTCACCGCCGACACGATGACCACCCCACCCGATGAGGACCTGGGGTCGCGCCTGGCCGCCGCCCGGCTGGCCCAACCCGCCCGGCTCGCTGACATCGCCGCCCGGTCGCCATCCGAGCAGCACCGCCAATACCTTTTATATGCGGCCGACCGGATCAGAGCGACGAGGCTGGCAGACCGCTCGATCGCATACGGCTCACCGGCCGAGCTCCTCGACGACGTACGCGCCGTCCAGAGATCGCTGGCCAGGGCCGGCGCCATCCGGCTTGCGTACGGTGAGCTCCAGAACCTGATCTGGCAGGTTGAGACGTTCGGCTTCCACCTGGCCGAGCTCGAGGTGCGGCAGCAGAGCCACATCCACGAAGTCGCGTTGAGCGAGATCGTGGGCGGCGGCCGGCGATCGGCGCAGACCGAGGAGGTGCTTGCCACCTTTCGCGCGATCAGGCAGATCCAGAAGCGCTTTGGGGCCGACGCCTGCCGGCGCTACGTCGTGAGCTTCACCCGTGACTCCCGGGACGTCGCCAGCGTGTACGCGCTCGCGGAGGCTGCGGGGGACGCGGCGTCGGGACTCGAAATCGACGTCATCCCGCTTTTCGAAACGGTGAAAGACCTCCGCCATGCGCCGGACGTGCTCGACGGAATGATCGAGCTCGAGCCGGTGCGCCGTCAGATGAAAACCTCCGGGCGCCTGGAAGTGATGCTGGGGTATTCCGACTCGACGAAGGAGGTCGGGCCCGTTTCCGCCAGCCTCGCCCTGTACCGGGCGCAGGCCGAGCTCGTCCTCTGGGCGGCGCGCCGAGGCGTGAGATTGACGCTGTTTCATGGTCGCGGCGGTGCCCTGGGTCGCGGAGGTGGCCCGGCGAATCGGGCGATTCGCGCGCAGGCTCCAGGGTCGATCGGAGGCCATTTCAAGGTCACCGAGCAGGGCGAGGTCGTTTTCGCGCGCTACTCCAACCCCGCCATCGCCCGCCGCCATCTCGAGCAGGTCGCCTCTGCGGTCCTCCTGGCATCGGTGCCCGGCGTCGATGACGTGGCATCGCGCGCAGAGGATCGTTTCCGCGAGCTCGGAGCTCGACTCGAAAAGCCGGCGCGCGCTGCCTATCGCGGCCTGCTCGAGAGCGACGGCTTCGAGAAGTGGTTCAGCCGCGTCAGCCCCATCGACGAGCTCGGCCGCCTCAGGCTCGGCTCGCGACCGGCGCGCCGAACCCAGTCGAGCAAGCTCGACGACCTGCGAGCGATCCCTTGGGTTTTCGCCTGGTCCCAGATGCGGCTGAACCTGCCCGGGTGGTATGGGCTCGGAAGCGGAATGGCCGCCGCGGACCTTGCGGAGCTGCGCGAGGCTTACGACGAATGGCCGCTGTTCAACGTCTTGCTGGACAACGCGGAGATGAGCCTGGCCAAGACCGATCGCCGGATTGCCGAGCGTTACCTCGAGCTGGGCGGGCGCGCAGACCTCACCGCACGTGTGCTTGCCGAGTACGACATCACTGTCGATCGGGTGCTGGCGGTCACCGACCACGCGCGCCTCCTTGAGAACCATCGCGTCCTGTCATGGGCCGTCGAGCTCCGCAACCCATACGTCGATGCCCTCTCTCACATCCAGCTGCACACGCTGGAAGCACTCCGCGGTGAATCAGTCGATCAGCTGGAGCGGGCGCGCCTTGAGCAGGTCTTGCTGGTGACCGTGAACGGTGTCGCCGCCGGACTGCAGAACACAGGCTGAGCTCTGGCCTCAGATCGAGGAGTCGGTCGTCCCCGACGGGTCGCGTCCGACCACCATGAATATTCCCGCCAGAACGATCGCCAGCGCAGGCGGTCCGTAGTCGGCGATCACTCCTTGGGGTGTGGCGATGCGAATGATCGTCGAGCCGGCCACGAAGACCCCGCCGAGCACCAGCATGATCCGAAACCGGCGGGCGACAAATCGCAGCTGCTTACGGAAGCCCCCCGGACGCAGGGACAGCACGGTCACGCTCAGTCCGATAAGAACGACCAGCCCAAACGCGAAACCGCGCATCACATCAGTTTGTCAGACGAGATCGGCGCCAAACAGCGCCTACTGAAACGTCACCTCGATCTCGCCAAGCGGGCTGATCTCCGCCCGCAGCAGCTGCCCGGTCGCCACTTTGACCGGGGGAACGAGGGAGCCGGTGATGACGATGTCGCCAGCCCGGAGCGCCTCACCATTTGCCTCCAGCGCCTCTGCGAGTGCCTGGAGGATCACCACGGTCTCGCCTGGGAAGTCCGCCGGACCCGAGGCGCCCGCGATCTTCTCGCCACCCCGGAACACCCTGGCCTCTAGGCCGGCGATCGAACCGCCGGCATGCGACCGATCGACCGGGCCGAGAAGCACGTGCCGGTGAAATATGTCGCACGCGAGGATTCCCTCGACGTCCTGGACGTCGGGATCGAAGTCGGCAATCTCCACCGCGGGCCCGAGGCCGGAGATCGCGGCTCTGACCGTGGCTTCGTCCGTGCCGGCCGCCACGTTGGATCCCAGGTGGACCGCAACCTCTGGCTCGAGGACGGCCCGTGTCCAGCCGGCGATGGACAGGGCGGAGCCAGGCTTCAAAAGGCTGCCGTCCGTCATGAAGCCGAACAGTGGCGCGCTGATGCCCATGCGGTCCATCGCCGCTCGCGTGCTGAACCCGACCTTCCATCCGAGATGTCGCGCGCCGGACGACAGCTGCTGGCGCCGCATCGACATTTGCGCTGCCATGCCGTTCGTGACGCGTTGGTCAGCGATGGTCGCGCCCAGATCCTGCTGAGTTGACCATCACATTCGCGCCAACGTTTTCCTCACCATCGTCGGCGTAGATCATTGCAGCGTCCGCGAACCGCGAAGAAGAACTGGTCGTCGAACTGAGCTATGAGATCGGCCCGCCGAGGAGACTGAAGAATTCTGGCCGGATCAGAATGGTCGCGCCCAACACGGCGCATGCGGCTCCGGCGACGCGCGAGAGCATGACACCGTGACGCCAGTTCTTCTCGAGGAAGAACACCACAGCGAACACGGCCATCAACGCGAGGTTCATCAACCCCAGCACGGCCAGCACCGCCATGAGCGCCCAGCAGCACCCAAGGCAGTAGAGGCCGTGTGACATTCCGGCTCGCGCTGCCGCCGGGGCGCCACCTCCGAAATCGTGAGACAGGACGAAGCTCAAGGGCGACCGGCACGCTCTCAAGCAGGCGTTCTTCAGGGGCGTCAACTGGTAGGCGCCCGCGAGGAGCACCACGGCCCCGCCGAGACGCGGGAGCCATCCGTTGAGCGGTGCGGCCGCCGGCGATCCGAGCAGCTGGATGAACGCCAGAGGAACCAGGCCGGCAGCCGTCCACACCACGAGGTAGCCGAAGACGAACGCCACCGTCGGCGCAGCACCTTCACCCCGCGAGCGGACGATCCGGGCGTGAGTCAGCACCATGGGCGCCACCGACGGGAACATCATCGCGACCATCATCACGACCCAGACGGCGAGAAAGAGACCCGCACCCAGCATCGCCATGCCGCCCATGCCTGACATCGAGGACGCCTGATCGGCTGTGAAGAGCCACGCCACCGCAGCGCAGGCGACAAGCCCGCCGACGATTGCCATCGCGACATTGCGTGGCAAAACCTCGGCGCGGGCCGGAGCTGATGAGTTCACGGCGGGCCGTTAGAGGCTCAGCCGGCCCAGCTGAAAGGCGCGGAGAAGGCGCTCTTGCCGGCGTTGTGAAACTCCATTCCGAATGCCTTGATCTCGGACGAGATCGGGCGCGCGATGGTTATCGTCGAGCCCGACGGGTGCGCCACGCCGGTCAGCTTTGTGGTCTCGCCGCCTTCCTGCGCGGCGAAGTCCTCGACCTCGATGGCGATCGCTCCGCCGATCCGGATGCTGTGACGATTGCCCTTGTCCGAGTATTCGATTGGCAGCCGCTCGATCCCGAGAAGCTCACCGATCAACGGCGCGATGTTGGCCATCGGGCCGCCTGCCTGGCCAGCAAACACCGCCGTCAGCTTGTCAGCCTGCTCTTTTGAAGCCTTGTCGTCGATGATCAGACCGACCCGCCATCCGCCGTCGAGCATCTGCTTTGGGGAGTCGGCGACGATCGAGACGCTGCGGCCGCTGACGTCGACACCGTCGACCTCGCCATGCCGGACGTGGTAATTCAGGATGACCTGACACCGGTCTCCGGTCGCCGGCGAGGCGAAGCTGGTTACCGTGCACGGGCAGACCCAGTCGCAGTTGCAGTTTTCGAAGTAGGTACCTTCGATCTTCCAAGCCATTGCTTCCCCCTCCCGATTGAGCCCGGACTGAATTTCATAGAGGTTAGGTGCAGGGGGTCGGCTCGTCACGCCTGCCGGCCGGCCATGTGGAAGTAAAGCGAATCTGTCACCCCTGCCGGCCGGCCAGGACTTTTACGGCGGCGTAGATGGTCTGCAGGTGGGGGACGGGCACGCCGAGCCGGCCGGCCAGCTCCACCACCGAACCGGTGATCGCGTCGATCTCCAGCGGGCGCCCCGCCTCGAGGTCCTGGAGCATCGAGGTCTTGTGGTCGCCGACGCGCGCCGCGCCACGGATGCGTTGATCGATCGAGACCGGCATCTCGATCCCAAGGCGCCCGGCGACCGCCTCGACCTCTTCCATGGCGACCCGCACGATGGGGGCCAGCAGCGGAGATTCGGCCATGCCGCCGAGAGTCGCTCGCGTGAGCGCGCTGAGGGGGTTGAAGACGGCGTTGCCCATGAGCTTCACCCACAGCTCCTGCCGGATCCTGGGCTGGACAGGCGCCTTGAGACCCGCGCCGGCGAGCGCGGCGGAAAGGGCGCCGATTCGCTCGGTCTGGCTCCCGTCCAGCTCTCCGAGCGAGAACCGCTCGCCCTCGACGTGGCGGACGGTGCCCGGTCCGACCACGCTGGTGGCCGGGTGAACGATGCATGCGATCACGCGCTCGGGGTCGATCGTCCGCGCGATCAGCCCTCCCGGGTCGACCGTCTCGAGGTGGGTCCCTTCGAGCTCACCTCCATGGCGCTGGAAGTACCACCAGGGAATGCCGTTCTGGGCACTGACCACGGCGGTCGCCTCGCCGAGATTGGCCGCCAGGTGTTCCGCCATAGCCGGCAAGCTGTGCGCCTTCAGCGTGACGAATACGAAGTCCGAGCCGCGCACGGCCGCGAGGTCCTCGGTGGCCTCCACCTGCACGGTCGACTCACCATCGGCTGTGATGAGGCGCAGCCCAGATTCGCGCATGGCCCGGAGGTGTGGACCTCGCGCGATGAGGACCACATCGGCGCCGGACCTCGCCAACCGGGCTCCGAGGAAGCCACCGGTCGCGCCGGCGCCGAGGATCGCGATTCTCACTGCCGGATGAACTGCTCGGCGACGAAGCGGCGCTGGATCTTGCCGGTCGGGGTTTTCGGGATCGAGTCGACGAAATGAAGATGCCGCGGCACCTTGAAGTCCGCCAGGCGCGACCTGCAAAACGCCAGCAGCTCTTTCTCGGTGATCGGTGCGCTTAGCACGACCGCGACGCCGACCTCCTCGCCCCAGGTCGGGTGCGGGACCCCGAAGCTCACCGCCTCCTTTACCGAGGGATGGGCCTCGAGCACCTCGTCGATCTCACGCGGCGCGATCTTCTCGCCGCCCCGGTTGATGAGCTCCTTGATGCGGCTCAGCAGCCGCAGGTAACCGTCCGCGTCGAGCACGCCCAGGTCGCCGGTCCGGAACCATCCCCGCGTGAACGAGCTCGCGTTCGCCTGCGGGTTGTTCTCGTAGCCGTCGATCACGTTTGGCCCACGCACGGCGACCTCGCCGCTCGTGCCGGCGGCCAGCTCATTACCGCCATCGTCGAGAATCGCGACCTCCACGCCGGTTCCGCGCCCTACGCTGCCGGGCACCCGGCGGCCGGGGGGAAGCGGATTCGACGCCATCTGGTGGCTGGCCTCGGTCATACCGTAAGCCTCGAGCACCGGGACGCCGAAGCGGTCTTCCATCAGCTCCATCTGCGCCGGCGCGAGCGCGGCGCTGCACGAGCGGACGAACCGCAGGCGCTCGCATCCGGGCGGGCGCCTGTCCTGGAGGCGGGCGAGGATCAGCTGGTGCGGGGTGGGCGATGCGCTGAACCACGTCGGCGTCGTCGCCTCCATCAGCGGGCGAAAGCCGAGCGGACCGTAGCGACGCGGCACGACGACCGTTCCGCCCGAGGCGAACGTCGCCAGCGTCGAGGCCACCAGGCCGTGCACGTGGAACAGCGGCATGATGCAGAGCGACACGTCATCCGGCGTCAGCTCGTATGACCGAACGATGTTGTCGGCGGATGTGAGCAGGTTGCGGTGGCGCAGCGGCACCCGTTTGGGACGGCTGGTCGTGCCGCTGGTGTGGAGGACGAGCGCAGTTGCTTCGGGGTCGGCGGCGTCGATTGAATCTACGTGACCGCCCCCGTGGTTGTTGAGCTCCAGCCGGCCGGTCGCATCCAGCTCGACCTCGATCACCTTTCCGCCGGCCGGCAGCGCCTGGCGAGCAGTGGCGGCTTCTCCCGGCGGCACGAGCAGGAACCGGGCACCGGTGTCCTCGAGGTAGAACCGGAACTCGTCTTCCTTGTAACCAGGGTTGAGCGGACAGCTGACACCGATCATCGAAGTGGCCAGGAACAGGAGGATGGCTTCCGGGCCGTTGGGAAAGACCATCGCTACCCTGTCGCCCGGTGCGACTCCGTGGGACATGAGCCCCATCGCCACCTGCTCGGTCAGCTCGCGCAGCCGGCCGTAGGTCAAAGTTGGACCATCTGGGACGAGCAGCGCGGCCTTATCAGTCGCACCACGGTCGAGCAAAGAGCTGAGATTGGCGTCGATCGCTCGATTGTCGCGGATCGGCGATTCCCGATGACGGAGCGTATGGGGCCGGCCGACCAGATTCAGCGTCTAACCGGAGTACGATGCAACTGCTGGGCGTCTTGCGATACCCGGGGCCAGCTGGCCTGGCCGCTAGGAGGTAAGGGGATGGCTGAAGTCAGAACATCTGCGCCGCCGGTATCGGCGATCGCGAATCCCGCTGCTCTAGGACTCGCCGGTTTCGCGCTGACGACGTTCGTCATCAGCACGCACAACGCGTTTCCCAGCCAGGCACCCGACCTGACCTGGGTCGGGCTCGCATTCTTCTATGGAGGGCTGGCCCAGTTTGCTGCCGGCATGTGGGAGTTCAAGGCCGGCAACACTTTTGGAGCCACGGCGTTCTCCACCTACGGTGCCTTCTGGATGTCGTTGGCCACCTTCGTTCTCCTCGCGCTGAACGGCCACATTCCGGCTGCTGACGCCGGCAAGGACATCGGCTGGTTTTTCCTCGCGTTCGCCATCTTCAACACTTACATGCTGATCTTGAGCGCGCGAACCAACATGTCCNNGTCGCGAACAGCCAGCGCGTGAAGCCCGTCCTCCCGGTGGGGAGTGCCCTCTGGTAATAGCCGGGATGGGTCATTAGTTGAATCCACGGCCAGCCGACTCGGCTGGCCGTGTTCGCAGTCACGGAGGTCAAACGATGAGTGAAGTCCAGGTCTCAGAGGCCGAGATAGCGGTTCACTGGCGTGAGGAGGAGTTCTTCCCGCCGCCGCCAAAATTCATCGGTCAGGCCAACGCGAGCGACCCCGCCATCTTCGAGCGGTTCGCAGAAAAGAACTTTCCCGAGTGCTTCAAGGAATATGCCGACCTGTTGACCTGGGACGAGTACTGGCACACGACCCTTGACACGAGCAACCCACCGTTCTGGAAGTGGTTCGTCGGCGGGAAACTGAACGCGTCCTATAACTGCGTCGATCGCCACCTGGCCAAGTACCGGAACAAAGCCGCATTCATTTGGGTGCCGGAGCTGGAGGCCGAGGCCACCCAGGTCATCACCTACCAGGAGCTTTACAAGCGCGTCAACGAGTTCGCCGCGCTGCTAAGGGACTTCTGCGGGCTCAAGGCAGGTGACCGTGTCACATTTCATTTGCCGATGGTCCCCGAGCTGCCGGTGTCGATGCTCGCGTGCGCCCGCCTGGGCGTCATCCACAACCAGGTCTTCGGGGGCTTCAGCGGCGCAGCCTGCGGCGGCCGGATCGCCGACTCGGGCAGCGAAATCCTGGTCACCATGGACGGCTACTATCGCAATGGCGAGTTGCTCGACCACAAGGTCAAGGCGGAGGAGGCGATCGAGGAGGCGAAGAAGGAGGGCCAAAAGGTCGACAAGGTCCTGGTCTGGCGGCGCCACCCCGGCAAGTACTCATCGAAGACGGAGATGGTGAAGGGTCGCGACTACTTCGTCGACGAGCTGCTTGCCGACTACCGGGGAAAGATTGTTGAGCCGGTCTCCATGCCCGCCGAGGCGCCGCTCTTCCTGATGTACACGAGCGGTACTACGGCCAGGCCCAAAGGCTGCCAGCACAGCACGGGTGGCTATCTCGCGTATGTCGCCGGGACCTCGAAGTACTACCAGGACATACATCCCGAGGACACCTACTGGTGCTTCGCTGACATCGGCTGGATCACCGGCCACTCCTACATCGTCTATGGGCCGCTGGCGCTAGCAGCCACCAGCGTCATGTACGAAGGCGTGCCCACCTATCCGGACGCCGGCCGCCCATGGAGGATCGCCGAGCGGCTGGGGGTCAACATCTTCCACACCGCTCCGACGACCATTCGCATGCTTCGGAAACTGGGTCCCGAAGAGCCCCGGAAGTACGACTACCACTTCAAGCACATGACCACTGTTGGCGAGCCGATCGAGCCCGAAGTTTGGCGCTGGTACTACAAGGAAGTCGGGAAGGGAGAGGCCGCGATCGTGGATACCTGGTGGCAGACCGAGAACGGTGGCTTTTTGGGCAGCACCCTGCCCGCGCTGCAGCCGATGAAGCCCGGAAGCTGCGGCCCGGGCGTACTGGGCATCTTCCCGGTGATCCTCGACGAGGCGGGCAAGGCCGTGCCCAAGGGCAGTAAGAAGGCCGGCAACATCTGCATCCGCAACCCCTGGCCGGGCATCTTCCAGACCATCTATGGCGACCCGGAGAGATTCGTGTCGACCTACTACGCCAAGTACAACAAGAACAAAAACAGCAAGAAGTGGCAGGACTGGCCCTACTTCGCCGGCGACGGGGCCCTGCAGGCGGAGGACGGGTACTTCCGGATCCTTGGACGCGTGGACGACGTCATCAACGTGGCTGGGCACCGGCTCGGCACCAAGGAGCTCGAGTCCGCGAGCCTGACGGTCGAGGAGATCGCCGAGGCCGCCGCGGTGCCGGTGATCGATGACTTGCGAGGCCGCGCGGTGGAGATCTACGTAGCGCTGAAGCCGGGTCTGAAGCCAAGCAAGGAGATCGAGGAGAAGGTTTCAGCCGCGATCGAGCGCCTGATCGGCAAGATCGCCCGGCCGAAGAACGTCTGGATCGTGCCCGACATGCCCAAGACCCGCTCGGGCAAGATCATGCGCCGTGTCATCGCCGGCATCTCCAACTTCACCAGCCCGGGCGACATCACCACGCTCGCCAATCCCGAAGTGGTCCAAACAATCAAGCATCACGTGGAGTCGGAAAAGGTCAACCGCGGCCAGAGCCCGCGTGAACTGTCAGAGAAGGAGCTGGAGGAGATCAAGGCGTTCGGCCGCGCCGAATAGCGAAGAGGGAGGGTGAGCCGAGCTCCCCCTCCCACCGCCGCCCAACATGCACCCGGACGATCGTTCCGGACCCAGGATCACCCTGGGATTCAGTTGCCTGCTGCGCCGGCAGCCGGGGTTGCACCACCGCGACCTCCGCCGCGGCCGCCGAAGCCGCCGCCGCCCAATCCCGTCGTACAGGTGCCCGAAGGCCCGGCGGGCGTGATGGTGATGGAGGTCGCCAGGACATTGCCCGCGGCGTCCCGAGCCCCGGTAGCGCGCAGGCATTCACCCGTCTGCAGCTCGCTCGCGGACGCAACCACGGTCGTGGTGACGGCCGCCGTCGTCGGAACGGTGATGGTCTGGCTGCCCGACGCGGTGGTCAGCACCGTGATCGCGATTCCGGCGGCGCCGGTCACCTCGCCGCTGACAAAGGCTATCGCCGGTTGGCCGGATGGGGTCGGCCTGGGTGAGGCGCCGACGGGAGGTGACGCATTTGGTCCGAACGGCGTGCTTGCCGCACAGCCGGACGAAAGCTTCGGCGAAAGGCGAACTGTCGTTGCGGTCAATGCACCGCTCGAGTCCTTCTGTCCGGTTGCGACGATGCAAACTCCCGGCACGATGTCCGCCAGCACCGCGGTGGACGTGCGCGTGAACGTGGTGGTGCCTGAGATGGTCACGGTGAGGTCGCCGCTCGGCCCCGTCAGGATGAGGGTCTGCCCGTTCACCTGGACCAGCTGGCCTGATGCGCCATTGTTGCGGAAGGCGGCGCCGCCTCCGCGGGTTGGACTTGGCGAGGCCGTTGCCGAGTTAGCCGTCGCTGTGCTGCCGCAAGCCGCGGTTACCATTCCGATGGCCAAAGCGCCCACAACCATAATGCGTTTCATGCTTATCGAACCTCCCTCACTGAGCCCGCAACGCTTCGATGGGCGCCAGCCGAGCCGCCCGTAGCGCCGGATAGACCCCGAAAACCAGACCGACTACGACCGCGACGCCGACCGCGACGAGCACGGGCAGCGGCGTGATGTGTACAGCGATGTTCGCCGCCCTCGGGACGACATAGCCGACCGCCAACCCGGTGGCCACGCCAAGCAGCCCGCCGAGCGCAGTCAGCATGCCCGCCTCGATCACGAACTGGCGGAACAGGTCGAGCGGAGTCGCGCCGAGCGCTTTGCGCAGCCCGATCTCGCTCGTTCGTTCGGTCACCGAGACCAACATGATGTTCATCACCCCGATGCCGCCGACCAGCAGCGAGATCGCCGCCACGGAGGCAAGCAGAATGGTCAGGGTCTGCGTCACCGCCTGCGCGGTGCTCAGCACCTGGGTCTGTGTCGTGATGGTGAAATCGGCCTGCGAGGGATTAGTGATGTGGTGGGTCTGGAGCAGGATCTGATTCGCCTCGAGATAAGCCGAACCTATAGTGCTCGCGCTCGTTGCGCTGAGCAGGATCCTCTGGACGCCGCCCCCGAACAGCTCGTCCTGGGCTGTCGTGAATGGCACGACGGCGAGGTCGTCCTGGTTGCCGAATCCCTGACTGCCGGCGGACGCTAGCACGCCGATCACCTGGAACGGAATCTGTTTAACGAGCACGATGTCGCCGACGCCGGCTCCGAGGTTCGCCGCCGTGGTCGTGCCGAGGACGATTACCTGCGTACGCGTTGCCACGTCGTTCGCGTTGAAGAAGGTGCCGCTGCCCATCGTTCGCGTGTTGGTGACGAGCCACCCCTCGGTGCTGCCCGAGACGGTCGTGCTCCAGTTGGCCGACCCCAGAATGAGGGACGCCCGGCCTTGCGAAACGGGGGCGACTGCCGCGATGTCTGGGGCGCTCTGCGGGTCCTGCAGCCCCTGGACATCCGACATGGTCAGCGTGTTGGCGCTGCCCGCGCCGCCAAACACCCCCGCCGAAACCGTGCTGCCCGCAGTGACCGTCAACAGGTTCGTGCCCAGTGACGTGATCCGCGCGGTGACGCTGTCCGACGAAGCCTGGCCGATGCCGACGGTGGCGATGACTGCCGCCACGCCGAACAGGATGCCGAGGGTGGTCAACACCGATCGCAGGCGGTGGCCCAGTAGGCTCCGCAGCCCGGTCTCGATGGTCTTGAGGAGGCTCACGCCGCGACCTGCTCGACCAGGCGGCCGTCTCTCACGTGGACGGTGCGCTTCGCCACCGGTGCGACCTCCGGATCGTGCGTGATGATGATGATGGTCCGTCCCTGCTCGTTCAGCTCTCGAATCACCGCCAGGACGTCGCGGCTCGACGCGGTGTCGAGGTTGCCCGTCGGCTCGTCGGCGAGTATGAGATCGGGGTTTGTGACCAGCGCGCGCGCGATGGCAACCCTCTGCTGCTGCCCGCCGGAGAGCTGGCTCGGCCGGTGGTCGACCCGATTGGCGAGGCCGACCTGCTCGAGGGCCTGGAGCGCCAGGCTGCGCCGATCGCGCACGTTGCGATAAAGGAGGGGAAGCTCGACGTTTCTCCACGCGGAGAGCTTCGGCAGCAGCTGAAACTGTTGGAAGACGAAGCCGATCCTCCGGTTCCGAACGTGGGCGAGCTCGGTCTCGTTCAGCCGGCTGACATCCTGGCCGGCGAACCAATATCGCCCTGAGGTTGGCGTGTCCAGGCAGCCGAGGATGTTCATCAGCGTCGACTTGCCCGATCCGGACGGGCCCATCACGGCAAGTGATTCGCCCGATGCGACGCTCAGCGAGAAATCCTGGAGGGCGGCGACAGTACCGTCTCCCGTGCCGTAGACCTTAGTGATCGATTCGAGATGGATGAGCTCATCGGAGGCCGGCACCCGTCAGCCGCCAGCCGGGGCGCGGAATCCACCGCCGCCACCGGTTCCGCGGGTACCACCGCCGCCGAGCACGCTGGCCCCGTTGGCGCTGGGCACGGAGCTCGTGACGATCGCGATGACGACGACCTCGTTGATCTGGAGGCCTGAGGTGATCTGGATGCGCGTGGGGTCCGAGGCGCCCGTCTGAACAGCGACCGACTTGGGCAGGCCGTTGACGAGCACTGTCACTGTCGATCCCGCGGCGGTGGTGTGAACCGCGCTCGTCGGGACCGTGAGCACGTGCACGACCTGGTTGGTCACAATATCGGCCGACGCCGAGATCCCCGGCCTGATCGAGTTGCTCGTGTTGGTCAGCTCGGCCGTGACGGTGAACGTGGCAACGCCCGAGCTGACGGTGGCCGTCGGCGAGATGGCGGTGATCTTTCCTAGCAGCGCCTGCGTCGACCCGGCCGGGGTGACCTGCGCGCTCTGACCGACCGCGACGAGGTTGACCTGGGAATCGCTGACTGTTCCGGTCAGGTCATAGGAGCCGGGCGAGAAGATCACGATCGCGCTCGTCGTGCCGCCGCTCGTGACGGACTGGCCGGCCTTGATGTTCATCTGGGACACGATGCCGGGGATTGGCGAGGTCAGGGTGGCGCCGTTGACCTGGTTCTGCATCGAGTTGACGTTCACCTGGTCGATCTGGATCTGGGCGTCGTCCATCTCGACGGTCTGAGGCGACGTGCTCGTCTGGAGGGCGTAAAGCGAGGCCTTCGCGGCCGAGTACTGCTGCTGCATCGAGGCCAGCTGGGCAGCGGCCTGGTCGTTGCTCTGCTGGGCTTTGGCGGTGGCCGCAGTGAGCGCACTCTGAGCGCTGGTCAGCGTCAACTGGTCGGCCACGATCGGCTGGTTGTCGGTTGCCAGATTCGTTTTGTCGGTTGCGACCAGAACGGGATCAGTGGTGGTGCAGAGAGTCGACGTCGCGTTTAGTAGGCAGTCTGCCGCCAGGGTGGCCTGGTCGGTTGCCAGTTTCGCGTTGTCCGCGTTGATCGTCGGTTGCTGAACCGCCTGCTCGGCGGTTAGCGCGTTCTGCGCGACGGTGACCGGCGCCTGGGCCACAGCCACCGCCTGGGCGTTGATGGCCTGCGTGTCGGCAAGGCTCGTCTGAGCGTTGTTCATGGACACCTGGGCTGAGCCCACCGAGTTCTCAGCCGACGTCAGGCTCTGGGTGGTCGGCCCTGCCCTGTCCTGGGACAGCTTGGCATTCGCGCTGTCAAGCGTCGCCTGCGCCTGTTGAAGCTGGGCGGACAGAAGCGACGTGTCCAGGGTGGCGAGGGCCGTCCCCGCCGCGACGGTCTGCCCGACCTGCACGTACAGGTTCTGTACAGTGCCGGCGGAGGCGAAATTGAGATCGGCCTCGTTGACGGGTGTCAGGTTGCCCGCCATGCCGATGCTCTGGGTGATGGTCCCGTACGTGACGAGGGCGGTGCGATACGTGGTCGTCACCTTCGATGCCTGGGCGTAGACGATCGTGCCGCCGAGGATCGCGGTCACCAGGACGAGCGCGGCGAGCACTCTCCTTCGGAGGAGGTTCCTCAAGTGCAGGTTTCTGAACCGGTACAAGGCTTAGCAAGGTTGCTTCCGGATCCTTAGAGAACCCTGGGGGAGCGCTCACAGATCACTGTGATCGCAAGCGAATCCACGAAATAGGCAACTAGAGTTGACAATGGAGAGATAGGCAACTACAGTTGCTTGAATGACTCCATCGCCTCTTGACGGCCCGGCCGACGGCCTGGCGGCTGCCTCGGCGTTGCGAGCGATGGCTGACCGGCTCGAGGACGCCGAGGTCGAAAGGGCGATGCGGGCTGGCTGGTCGTGGTCGCAGGTGGCTGAGGCCCTTGGGGTCACGCGGCAGGCGGTCCACAAGAAGCATCTGAGGCGCCTGCTAATGGCTCAGATCGAGCTGCGGAGGCGGAATGGCGAATCGGCTTTTTAGCGCCCCTAGACTGGCTCCCCTGCTGGTTTCATGGGAGATCGCATCACACGTCGGGCTCCAGTTTGAGATCGAGGCGAAGCGTGACGGTGCAAAGTTCATCGAGGCCGAGCACATGCTGCTCGCCCTGGCAGCCGACCCCGACAGCGACGCCGCGAGGCTGTTGACGGAGTCCGGCCTGGATCACCAGCGATTGGCTTCCGCATTGCACGAGGAGCATCGGCGGACTCTGGCCTTTGCCGGCATGACCGCCCCGAACAACGGGCTCGTTGAAGCGACCGAGCTCGAAAGTTCGCTGTCGCTCGGGACGTCGGCCAAGGTGGCGGTGAGGCGCGCCTTGATCGCTTCGCGTCAGGATCGACCGCGGCGGCCACGCCTACGAAGCACAGACCTCCTCTTCGGTATTCTTCAAGCGGAGCTGGGCACCGTCGCGCGCGCCCTCGCCATCGCGGGGATCGATCGGGCAGCCCTGATGTCGCGCGCCAGAGGCTCCGAATGACAAGACACCAATGCTGATCAAGCTGCTGCGCACGTACCTCAAGCCGTACTCGACGCCGTTGATCGCGGTGGTCGTTCTGCAGCTGGTCGGGACCATGGCCAACCTCTACCTACCGAGCCTGAACGCCGACATCATCGACAAGGGCGTGGCCAAAGGCGACACCGGCTTCATCCTCTCCACCGGTGGCTGGATGCTCGTCATCACGCTCGCTCAGATCGCCTGCTCGATAGCGGCGGTCTATTTCGGCGCTCGTACTGCAATGGCATTCGGCCGCGACCTCCGCTCGGCCATCTTCCACCGCGTCGGAACTTTCTCCGGCCGCGAGGTCGCCCGGTTTGGGGCGCCTTCGCTGATCACGCGCAACACCAACGATGTGCAGCAGGTGCAGATGCTCGTCCTGATGACCTGCACGCTGATGATCGCCGCGCCGATCATGTGCGTCGGCGGAATCGTGATGGCCCTCCGCCAGGATGTCGGTCTGTCGTGGCTGATGCTTGCCAGCATCCCGGTTCTGGTGGTGTCGATCGCATTGATCGTCGTCAGGATGGTGCCCCAGTTCCGCGCGATGCAGGCCCGCATCGATGTCGTAAACCGGGTGCTGCGAGAGCAGCTTTCGGGAATCCGGGTCGTGCGCGCCTTCGTCAGGGAGCCCTACGAGGCAGAGAGGTTCGCCGATGCCAACGCGGCCCTGACGCTGACCGCGCTGCGAGCCGGGCGGCTGATGGTCCTGATCTTCCCGACCGTGATGCTCATCCTCAACGCATCCAGCGTTGCCGTGCTCTGGTTCGGCGCCGCGCGAGTCAACAGCGGCGAGATGCAAATCGGTGCGCTGACGGCCTTCCTCATGTACCTGATGTTGATCCTGATGTCCGTGATGATGGCGACCTTCATGGCGATCATGATTCCGCGCGCAGCGGTGTGCGCGGACCGCATCGGCGAGGTGCTGAACACCGAGTCCTCCGTCACCCCGCCGCTGCGCCCGGTTACAGAGGTGCACTCGCGTGCTGAGCTGGAGCTGCGTGACGTTGAATTTCGCTATCCAGGCGCGGTGGCGCCGGTCCTGCGCAACATCTCTTTCAAGGCGGGAGCAGGTCAGACCACAGCGATCATCGGCAGCACCGGAGCGGGCAAGACCACGCTGGTATCTCTGATCGCCAGGCTGTTCGACACCACCTCCGGAACGGTGCTGGTCGACGGTATCGGCATCCGCGAGCTAGACCCTGAAATGCTGTGGAACCGCATCGGCCTGGTGCCGCAAAAGCCATACCTGTTCACGGGCACCGTGGCAAGCAATCTGCGTTACGGCAACCCCCAGGCGACGGATGCGGAGCTGTGGGAGGCGCTGGAGGTCGCGCAAGCCGCCGACTTCGTGCGGGCAATGTCCGATGGGCTCGAGAGTCCAATCGCGCAGGGAGGTACCAACGTGTCCGGCGGACAGCGCCAGCGGTTGGCGATCGCACGCGCGCTGGTCCGGCAGCCCGAGATCTACCTCTTCGACGATGCGTTCTCGGCGCTGGACCTTGCGACCGACGCGCGGCTCCGCGCCGCCCTCCGGCCGCACGTCGCGAATGCAACCGTGGTGATCGTGAGCCAGCGTGTATCGACGATCACAGACGCAGACCAGATCGTCGTCCTCGACGACGGAGCGATCGTCGGACTCGGCCGCTACGAGGAGTTGCTCGAAACGTGCCCCACATTCGTGGAGATCGTCCAGTCGCAGCTCGCGGCGAAGACCGCGGCATGAGCGATCGATCCACGGCCGCCGCTCAACCGACAACGACGGCGGCTCGCCCGCGCCCACCGATGCGTGGCGGTTTTGGGAGAGGCCCCTTTGGCGGCGGCGGCATGCCCGCGGAAAAGCCGATGAAGTTCGGTCCGTCGGTGCGCCGGTTGATCAAGCGCCTGAGCCCCGAGAGGGTAAAGCTCACCGCAGTGATCGGCCTGGGCGTGACCAGCGTGGGGTTCCTGGTCGTCGGCCCGAAGATTCTTGGTCGCGCAACCGATTTCATCTTCGCCGGTGCCATCGGCAGGCAGCTCCCGGCCGGGCTGACCAACGCGCAGGTGGTCGCGGCAGCCCGGGCGTCGGGCAACACCAACCTTGCCGATCTGCTCGCGCGAATGGGCGTGATCCCTGGCCAAGGCATCGACTTCAATGCGCTGGGCGGCGTCCTGATCCTGGCGCTCGGGCTTTACGTCGCGTCAGCGCTCTTTAGCTGGATGCAGGGTTACCTTCTCAACGATGTCGTGCAGCACACCGTGTTCAAGCTGCGCGCGGACGTCGAGGACAAGCTGAGCCGTCTTCCGCTGCAGTTCTTCGACGGGCAGCCGCGCGGCGAGCTCCTCAGCCGCGTCACCAATGACATCGACAATGTCTCCCTGTCCCTGCAGCAGACCATCAGCCAGGTGCTGACCTCGCTGCTGACGGTCGTCGGCGTGCTGGTGATGATGTTCGTCGTCTCGCCCCTCCTCGCGCTGATCGCCCTTGTCACGGTGCCGATCTCCATCGTCATCGCCACGCAGGTCGCGAAACGCTCGCAGAAGCTCTTCGTCGCTCAGTGGTCTAACACTGGGGGCTTGAACGGCCACATCGAAGAGGCGTTCACAGGGCACGAGCTGGTCACGGTGTTCGGGCGCCGGCGCGAGGTGGAGGAGGTGTTCCGAGAAAGGAACGAGGAGCTCTTCAAAGCCAGCTTCGGCGCCCAGTTCATATCGGGCCTGATCTTGCCGGCGATGACGTTTATCGGGAACGTCAGCTATGTCGCCATCGCTGTCATTGGGGGTTACCGTGTCGCCACAGGGTCGATGAGCCTGGGCGATGTGCAGGCGTTCATCCAGTACTCGAGACAGTTCACCCAACCTTTGACCCAGGTCGCGTCCATGGCCAACCTGCTCCAGTCCGGTGTCGCTTCAGCTGAGCGGGTCTTCGAGCTGCTCGACGCGGGTGAGCAGAAGGCCGACCCGGAGAACCCGGCGGTGCCGGCCGGGCGCGCGCAGGGCGCACTTTCATCGGACGGGAGCGGTCGCGTCGAGTTCGAGCACATCTCCTTCCGGTACCAGGCGGATCAGCCTCTGATCGACGACCTCTCCCTGGTGGCCGAACCTGGGCATACGATCGCGATCGTCGGGCCGACAGGCGCCGGAAAAACCACGCTCGTCAACCTCACCATGCGGTTCTACGAGCTGGACGCCGGACGAATCACGCTCGACGGCATCGATATCACGACCATGCGCCGGGACGACCTTCGCTCACAGATCGGAATGGTGCTGCAGGACACGTGGCTTTTCGGCGGGACCATCCGCGACAACATCGCGTACGGAAACCCGGGCGCGAGCGAGGAGCAGATCCGCGCCGCGGCGGAGGCCACGTTCGTCGATCGGTTCGTGAAAAGCCTGCCCCTCGGATACGACACGGTCATCGATGACGAGGGAAGCAATGTCAGCGCGGGAGAGAAGCAGCTGCTGACCATCGCCCGCGCCTTCCTCGCCGACCCGTCGCTCCTGATCCTCGATGAAGCGACCAGCTCGGTGGACACGCGCACCGAGGTCCTGGTCCAGCACGCGATGGCCGCTTTGCGTTCAGACCGCACGAGCTTCGTGATCGCCCACCGGCTGTCCACCATCCGCGACGCCGACCTCATCCTGATGATGGAGTCCGGTCGCATCGTCGAACGCGGCACGCACGAGCAGCTCCTTGCCGCCCGAGGGCCGTACCACAGGTTGTACGCGGCACAGTTCCGCGGCTCGGCCGAGAACGCCGCGGACGAACGTCAGACTGTGCCGGCGACTGTGGCTTAACCCCAGCCGGGGGTCTCGACACCACCTACTCAAGACTTTGCAGGACGGCGATCGAGCGGGCTGAGGTCGTGATCCTCGCGGCCACGTCTTTGGGGCCATCCTCGGGCTGCTGCCTTCGCGTATCCAGGACGAGGCGCCAGGTCGCCGCGTACTCGGCGGGAATGGTCCACCGCACGCCTCCGGTGTGGGCGTTGAACAGCAGGATGAAGGAGTCGTCGGTAACCGGACTTCCACGCTCGTCATGGCCAGGGATCCCCTTCCCGTTCAGGAACACCCCGAGCGAGCGGGCGTAGCCGACGTCCCAATCATCGTCGGTCATCGATTTCCCGTCGGGCTTGAACCAACCGACGTCGAGGGTGCCTCGAATCGGCCGCCCCTGGAAAAACCTGCGGCGGCGAAACACCGGGTGATCGCGACGAAAGGCGATGATCCAGCGGGTGAAGCCGAGGAGGGACTCGTCGACCGCGGTCCAGTCCACCCATGACAGCTCGGTGTCCTGGCAGTAGGCGTTGTTGTTGCCTTTCTGAGTCCGACCCAGCTCGTCGCCCGCGAGCAGCATCGGAACGCCCTGGGCCGTGAACAGGGTGGTCAGGAAGTTGCGCTGCTGGCGGGCTCGGCACTGGAGGACCTCCGGGTCCTCAGTCTCACCTTCCGCGCCGCAGTTCCACGAGCGGTTGTGTGAGTCGCCGTCCGCGTTGTTCTCGCCGTTAGCCTCGTTGTGCTTCTCGTTGTAAGAGACGAGGTCGCGCATGGTGAAGCCATCGTGGGCGGTGACGAAGTTCACGCTCGCGAAGGGCCTCCGCGTGTCGTTCTGATACAGGTCAGAGCTGCCGGTGAGGCGCGAGGCGAGCTCGGCGACGGTGGATGGCTCGCCGCGCCAGAAGTCACGCACGCTGTCCCGATAGCGGCCGTTCCACTCGGACCACAGGGGAGGGAAGTTGCCTACCTGGTAGCCGCCCTCGCCGATATCCCACGGCTCGGCGATCAGCTTGACCCGGCTGACGACCGGGTCCTGCTGGATGATGTCGAAGAAGGTGGAGAGCCGGTCTACCTCGTGGAACTCGCGCGCCAGGGTCGCGGCGAGGTCGAAGCGAAACCCGTCGACGTGCATCTCGGTGACCCAGTACCGAAGCGAATCCATGATCAGCTGCAGCGGGTGCGGGTGCTGCACGTTGAGGCTGTTCCCGGTTCCCGTGGTGTCGTAGTAGAACTCGGGCTCGTCGGCCACCAGCCGGTAATAAGCGCGGTTGTCGATGCCTTTGAAGCAGAGCGTCGGGCCGAGGTGGTTGCCCTCGGCGGTGTGGTTGTANNTCGTTGTGGGGCGCGAAGAACCCGATCGTGTTGTAGCCCCAGTAATTTCGCAGGCCGCGTTCGACCAGCCGCTGGTCGTGGACGAATTGATGGATGGGCATGAGCTCAACCGCGGTCACTCCCAGCGAGGTCAGGTGATTGATCACGGCCGGATGGGCGAAGCCCTGGTAGGTGCCGCGAAGAGCCTCGGGCACGTCCGGGTGGCAGCGCGTCAAGCCCTTGAGATGGGCCTCGTAGATGACGGTCTCGTGCAGCGGCCGGTCGGGCGGCCGGTCGCCGAACCAGTCGAAATGTGGGTGATGGACGACGGACTTGAGCACGTGCGGCGCGCTGTCCTCGATATTGACGGCGCCTGGGTTCTTGAGGTCGTAGCCATAGCAGGAGGAGTTCCAGTCGATGTGGCCTTCGATGGCGCGCGCGTACGGATCGAGCAGCAGCTTTCGTGGGTTGCACCGGATCCCTTCGTCGGGCGCATATGGACCGTGGACGCGATAGCCGTAGCGCTGCCCAGGTCCTATTTCCGGCAGGTAGGCATGCCATGAAAACGCGTCGACCTCCTCCAGGCGGACCCTGCGCTCAGTTCCTGCATCGTCGAACAGGCAGAGGTCGACCGCCTCCGCCACCTCCGAGAACAGGGCGAAGTTCGTGCCGGCTCCGTCATAGCTCGGGCCTAACGGATAAGGCCGGCCAGGCCAGGCCTCGATCCTGTCTTCAGTCACCTGCGATGCTGCTTTCGAGAATCACGACGCTCGATGGTGGCACGCAGAGGCTGCCGCCGTTTGGCCTGATCGCCGCCTCCGATGCCATCAGGAGCCGGTCGCCGCCCGAGATGGGGCACACCCAATCGTGCACGCCGAGGTTCACCCTCACGCTGATGCCGTCGCGCTCGAAGGCCACGGTTTGCGCCTCGGCGTCAACGCGCACCTGGACGCTCTCGCCGGCGGACCCGCGGGGCGCCGCCAGGCGCCGGCGAAGCCGGACGAGCTCTCGATACCAGTCGAGCATCCGCTGGTGGAATGGCTCGTCCAGCTCGCCCCACACGAGCTTCGAACGATCGAATGTGCGGGGATCCTGCGGATCCGGGACACGGTCCGGATCCCAACCAAACCTTGCGAACTCGCGACGGCGCCCCTCACTCACCGCCTTCCCCAGGCCAGGGTCGGCGTGGTCGGTGAAGTACTGAAAGGGGCTGCTCGCAGCCCATTCCTCGCCCTGGAACAGCAGCGGTGTGAAGGGACTCGTCAGCAGCAGGGCCGACGCCGCTTTGAGGGCGCCTTCCTGGACCAGCGCCCCGAGGCGATCCCCTGCCGCGCGGTTTCCGACCTGGTCGTGGTTCTGGAGGGCGATCACGAACGCGTGGGCTGGAATGCCGGACGTCGACCCGCCGCGAAGCTTCTGCCTGTGAGCAGACCACTCGCCGTCGTACGCCCACCCCTGCCGCAAAGCCTTGGCGAGAATCTCGAGCGAGCCGAAGTCCTCGTAATAGCCGGTTCGTTCTCCGGTGAGTGTTGAATGCATGGCATGGTGCCAGTCGTCTGACCAGGCGGCGTCAAGTCCGTATCCGCCGGCGTCGCGACCGCGAACGAATCGTGGATCGTTGAGATCGGATTCCGCGATGACAAAGGTCGCACGCTTCAGCTCTGTGCCCAGCGCTTCCACCTCATTCGCCAGCTGCTCGAGGACGTGAACCGGTGTCAGGTCGGCGATCGCGTGCACCGCGTCGAGGCGCAGCCCGTCGATGTGATAGTCGCGGATCCACATCAGCGCGTTGTCGAGCACGAAGCGCCGCACCTCGTCGCTGGCAGGCCCATCGAAGTCGAAGCCCGCGCCCCAGCCGGTGTGGTGGCGGTCGCTGAAATACGGACCGAACTCCGCGAGGAAGTTGCCCGCCGGGCCGAGATGGTTGTAAACGACGTCCATCACGACGGCCAACCCGGACCGATGGCACGCATCGACGAGCCGTTTCAGGCCCGCTGGACCTCCATAAGCGTGATGAGGCGCGAAGAGATCGACGCCGTCGTAGCCCCACCCGCGATCGCCCGAAAACTCCGCCACCGGCATGAGCTCGATCGCATCGACACCAAGCGCCACGAGGTGGGGGAGGCGTTCGATGATCCCGTCAAAGGCTCCCCGTGGCGTGAACGTGCCGGTGTGCAGCTCGTACAGCACCGCGCCGGCCAGCGGCATGCCCTTCCAGCCGGCGTCGGTCCACACGTATGCGCCGTGATCGACGACTTCGGATATGCCCAACACGCCATCGGGTTGTGACGCGGAACGCGGGTCGGGACGGACTTCGCCTCCATCGAGCGAATAGCCGTAACGCGTGCCCGCGCGTGCATTGTCATCCGAGACTTCCCACCAGCCCCTATCAACCGGCGTCATGGCCAGCCTGCGACCGTCCGCGACCAGCTCGACCCGACCGCGCCCCGGCGCCCACACGCTGAACCTGTGCATCAGCCGGGATCTTGGGCCAGGACCGCGACCGGAAACGCGCGAAGCAACTCGCTGAGTTCGATTGGAGCGCCACCGTTCACCTCGTCGCCGGTGAGGAGGTTCGTCCAGTGACCCGCCGGAAGCTCGAGCGCCGTCCCGGCCCAGTCATCGGCCAGGCCGATGAGCAGCCTGGGCACGATCACGGCCAGCCTGTCGCGGACGAAGGACACGGCGTGGCGCGCCTTGGCCCCAACCGCCGTCAGCGGCGCATAGCTCGTGCTTTCGAAGAGCTCGGGCCGGCGCAGGCGCTGCTCGAGAAGCCGGGCGATCAACCACAGCTTCGGCGCTCCGTCATCGGCGCGCGCCATCGCCTGCACCGGGTCCATGTCCCGCACGTCAGACAGCAGGCGCTCGCGGCGCTCGTAGTCGACCTGCCGGCGGTTGTCCGGGTCGACAAGGCTCAGGTTCCAGACCTCGGTGCCCTGGTACAGATCGGGGACACCCGGACAGGTGAGGAGGAGGGTGACCTGGGCCAGCGAAACCGCCCTGCCCAACGCTACGATGTGATGGCGGCCGATGAAGTTCTCCAGGTCGCTCACGAAGTCGGGGTCGGCGATGACCTGGCTGCTGAACCGCGCCAGCGTGTCCTCGTAGGCGGCCTCGGGATTCAGCCACGATGTGTGGGCCTGGCCCTCGCGAGCGGCCTTGAGAAGGAACGCCGTCAGGCGCGAAACGTCGACCGGCCAGGCCCCTACAAGCGTCTGATACATCAGGTACTCGATGTTCCGATCGGGGTAGCCCTGAGATCGATAAAGCTGGTTGTGATCGGCCCACCGCCGGACCGACTCGCCCCACTCGAGCGGAATCTCCGACAGCAAGCTGAGCCGGGCGCGGACGTCTGCACTCCGCTTCGTGTCATGGGTGGAAAGCGTCAGCATCGTCGCGGGCCACTCGGCGGCGATGCGCGCGCAGCTCGCGTGAAATTCTTCGACCGGCCGGCCGAACCGGGCCGGATCACCGCCCACCTCGTTCAGCGAGACCAGCCGGTTGTAGCGATAGAACGCCGTGTCCTCGACGCCTTTCGCCATGACGGCGGGGGTGAACTGCTGAAAACGCGCCGCGAACTCTCGTTCCAGGTGGCCATCGTGCTCGATCAACAGGAGCTCGCCGACGAAGCCGAGCAGCTCGGGGTCCACTTCGGTACGGCGCTGTCCAGCCTCGGCAATCGCAGCCGCCACGCGGCGCCGATCCTCGTCGCTTGCGGTGCCAGGTCGCACGTAGGTTCGGTAGACCCTGAGCTCGGCTGCGACTTCGCGAATCGCCTCCTGCAGATCGCGGCGCGTGCGATCGCGCTGGCCGCGGTAGCGCTCACAGATCTCGACGAGCAGGCTGGTCAGGCGCTCTAGATCAGGCGCGAGGTCACTGACCATGATCTCCTGCTTGCACGCTCTGGCGACCTCGGCGAAGGTCAGGGACTCGCCGCTGAACTCGTGATAGAGCGCCGTCATCGGCTCCTCGTTCTGAGAGTCGACGAACAAGCCGTCGACGCGCGCGATGAAGTCATATCCAGTGGTGCCCTGGACAGGAAACTCGCGAGGTAGCTGCTCGTCGTCCTCGAGCACTTTCTCGACGACCAGATACGCGTCCGGCGCCGCCCTTCGAAGAGTCGAGAGATAGGTTTCCGGGTCCAGCAGGCCGTCCACGTGGTCGACTCGAAGCCCGGCCACGTCGCCGCCGGCAAGCAGCTCGAAAACCAGCCGGTGGCTGTCCTTCAAGACCTGCTCCAGCTCGACTCGCAGGCCGATCAGGCTGTCGACCGTGAAGAAGCGCCGGTAGTTGAGCTCCTCCTGGGCGGTGCGCCAGTAGGCGAGGCGGTAGTGCTGGCGCTGCAGCAGCGCGTCGAGCTCATCGAGGTCGCGGCTCACGGCATCGATCTGCTGCCCGTCGAAGCTATCCGGCGAGATCGGGAACTTGTCGTCGTGATAGCGGACGATCACCTCGTCGCCCTCACGATCCAGGGTCAGCAGGCCCGACTCCAGCTCGCGTCCATAACGGTCGCCGAGGACGCCCAGAAGCACCTTGCCCTTCAGGTGCGACATGGGCGGATCCCAGTCGATGTCGAAGTAGCCCGCGTACGGGCTCGACTTTCCGTGCTTCAGCAGGTCCCACCACCACGGGTTGGCCCGGCCGGCGGTCGCCATATGGTTGGGCACGACGTCCATGAGCAGCTTCAGGCCATGCCCGGCGAGCACGGCGGTGAAATGACGAAGCCCAGGCTCACCGCCCAGCTCCTCGTTGATCCGCTGCGGATCGACCACGTCGTACCCGTGGCTGCTTCCGGCCGCGGCCTGTAGAAAGGGCGAACAGTAAACGTGGCTGATTCCGAGTGACGCCAGGTACCTGGTCCGCAACGCCGCGGCTTCGAACGAGAAGTCTTTCGAGAGCTGCAGCCGGTAGGTGCAGCGCGGCGCCCGGTCAGGCACGTCGGTCGATGGCGTCGGAGACGACGTGGGTCATGGCCTCGATGAATTCCGGCCGTGTGTTGAACGACGCCGTGCGTCGCAGCTTGATGTCGCGCGCGCGAGCGAAGGCCTGGCCCTCCACGTCCAGGTCGTAGAGGATCTCGAGGTGGTCCGCGACGAATCCGATCGGGCACACCAGCACGTCGCGAGCGCCCGACAGCTCGATCGCGGTGAGCAGGTCGGGACCCAGCCACGGTTCGCCCGTCGTGCTTGCGGACTGGAACGCGAACTCCCAATCGGGCAGCTTCATGCCCGCCTCGATGAGCCGGCAGCTCTCGAGCAGCCGGTCCTGGTACCCGTCGCCCTCGGCCACGATGCGCGCAGGAAGGCTGTGCGCCGTGAAGAAGAGTCGTTCGGGCCATGACTCCTCCAGGCTTTCCGCAACCAGTCGCTGGACCGCGCGGATGAAGGCCGGGTGGTCGTGGAAGCCGCGCACGAAGGTCAGCTCACCATGCCAGGCCTGTTCGAGCGAGCGTTGGTACCCTCCCAGACTCATGTCGGCGAAATGCGGAGCGAGGGGAAGGCCGATCAACCTGCCCAGGCCGGCGCTCGATGCCTCGGCCGCGCCGTCCGCGATGAAAGGCGACGCGTGCTTCATCCCGACGAACACCGGCAGCCCGAGGCGGTCGCCGATCGCGGCCGCCTGCGCTTGGGTGATCGACGTGAGGGGCGAGCCCCCGATGGCCCGGTAGCGCGACTTCAGCTCGGCAAGAGATTCCGGCGAAGGCCTCCTTCCGCCCCGGATGTGCGTGAAGTAGTCTTCGATGCCATCGTCACCCGCAGGGCTGCCATACGCCATGCAAATGACGCCCACCCCCCCGAACTTTGAGGACCCGCGCAGCGGCGCGCCCTGAGTTCGCGGGGGCCCCTTCACGGTTGGCTCATGCGACACGCGCGACCTGCCACTCGTGCACGGTCTCGACGAGAAGCTGCAGATTCTCGAGCGGCGTCGACGGAAGGACCCCGTGCCCGAGGTTGAAGATGTGACCCGGCCGGCCCCCGGCACGGCGGAGGATGTCGCGCGCGCGCTCGCGTACGAGCTCGGGTGGCCCGAGCAGCACTGCAGGGTCGAGGTTGCCCTGGATGCCGCGGTCATGGCCGACCCTCTTCCAGCCGGCATCCAGCGGCACGCGCCAATCGAGCGACACGATGTCCGGCCCCGCGGAGGCGATCGATTCGAGCAGCCCGGCCGTGTCCGTGCCGAAGTGGATACGCGGCGCGCCGGTGGAGCGAAGCGCGTCGAAGATGGAGCGAGTGTGGGGGAGAACCCGCGATTCGTAGTCGTCCACGGCCAGGGCGCCGGCCCAGGAATCGAAAAGCTGGACCGCGCTCGCGCCGGCTGCCACCTGCGCCTGGAGGTAGCCCGCCATGGTCGCCGAGAGCTTCACCAGCAGCTGATCGAACGCTTCGGGTTCCGAGTACATGAATGCCTTCACGCGGGCGAAGTCGCGGCTGGGCCGTCCTTCGATCAGGTAGCTGGCCAGCGTGAACGGACCGCCGGCAAACCCGATCACGGGGACCGGGGACAGAGCGACGACGTGGCGAACCGCTGCGATCACCTGCGGCGCGGCCTCCTCCCCGGACGGCACCGCGAGCCTTTCGACGTCGGCCGGCGACGCGATGGGCCGGGCGATGATAGGCCCGACGTTCTCCACGAGCTCAAACTCGACGCCCATCCCGCGCAGCGGAAGCATGATGTCCGCGAACATCACCGCTGCGTCGACGCCGAGGCGGCGCACCGGCTGCAGGGTCACCTCTGCGCACAGTTCCGGCTGCGCGACGATGTCGACCAGGGTCCAGCGTTCGCGCAGCTTTCGATACTCGGGTAGAGATCGGCCCGCCTGTCGCATGAGCCAGACCGGCGTGATCTCGACGGCCCTGTGGTGAGCCGCCTCGATAAACCGGCTCACCTCGCGCCGTTCGTGGCGCCGAGCAGTGCGGTGATCTCCTCGATCGGCCGGTGGATCGCGGTGAGAATCGGCGTGTCGCGCACGGTGGACCGGCGGCTGTCAGTTCCGCGCAGCGCGCGGACGAGCTCGCTGAACTTCGGCAGGTCGTCCGTTTCATACGCGACCAGAAAATCCATGTCGTCCAGGCCGAAGCTGTTCGCCAGCAGCTGGCGCACCTCGGGGTATTCGTGGCCGACGCGCATGTGCTCGTTCATGATCCCCTGCCGCGCCTCTTTGCCCAGCAGGTACCACTCAGTGCCTTTGGTGAACGGGTACACGATCAGATAACGCGCCCGCTCGCCGCTGAAGAGCGACTGTTCTTGCGGAGTCGGCTTCTTGACGTACTGCGAGGATTGGATCACGCCGAGGAAGCTCTCCTTCACGCTCATCCAAGCACCCATGCCTGACCGCAGCACCGACGCCGCTCGCTGTTCGAGTGAGTCCAGGGTTGGGGCGAGACTCCATAAGAGCAGATCCGCGCCGGGCTGCAGCCCGACCATCGAGTAGGAGTGAGTGACCACATCGGATTCCTGGCTGACAGCCGCTGAGAGTTCCTCGGCTGTCTCGCAGCGCTGCGCGGCCGGGAGGCGGCGCCACGCCGGATCCAGGCCGAGGGCGAGCGCATGGACGAACCTCGCTTCGCTCATCGCTCGTTCAGCCACGCGGCCGCGTCGGCCGCGAAGTAGGTGACGATGACGTGGGCGCCGGCTCGAGCGATCGAGGTCAGCGACTCGAGGACCGCGCCTCTCCGATCGATCCAGCCGCGCTCCGCGGCCGCCTCGATCATCGCCGCCTCACCGCTGACCTGGTACGCGGCGAGCGGCACATCGAACCGTTGACGTGCCTGCGCCAGCAGGTCGAGCGAGGTGATCGCGGGCTTGACCATCAGGATGTCGGCTCCTTCGCTCGCATCGAGATCCAGCTCACGCATCGCCTCGCGACCGTTGGCCGGGTCCATCTGGTACGACTTGCGATCGCCGAAACCCGGCGTCGAGCCGGCCGCCTCCCGGAACGGTCCATACAGGACCGAGGCGTGCTTGGAGGCATAGGCGATGATCGCCGTGCCATGAAACCCGGCGGCGTCGAGGCCCGCACGCAGGGCGGCGACCTGGCCGTCCATCATCGCGCTCGGAGCCACGACGTCGGCGCCGGCTTCGGCGTAGGCGATGGCCGCATCCGCCAGCAGCGGCAGAGTCGCGTCGTTGTCGATGCGATCGCCGTCGAGGACTCCGCAGTGGCCGTGAGTCGTGTACTCGCACAGGCAGACGTCGGCCGCCAGCGCCAGCGGCAGCTTCGCGGCTTTGAGCCTGCGCAGCGTTTCCGGCACCGGGCCGGTTTCGTCCGCCGCTCCCTCGCCCCGTCCGTCCTTTGAATCCGGTATGCCGAAAAGCAGTACGCCGCCCACGCCGAGGCCGGCCAGGCGCTCGGCTTCGGCCACCGCGAGATCGGGGCTCAGTCGGGCATGGCCCTTGAGGGACCGGATGTCTTCGCGACGGCCGCGGCCTGAGACCACGAAGATCGGCGCGACGAGCTGTGCCGGGTGGAGCCGGGTCTCTCGCACCAGCTCCCGGAGGTGAGGATTGGCGCGCAGCCGTCGCGGCCGGTCGCCGGTCGGAATCGGAACAGTCCGGGTTCGAAGCAGCTCACGCACGTTTGTCGCCCTCCATCGGTAAAGCGTGTACGACGGCATCGGCGAGGCCGGACACGCTCGGGGCGTCCGCCTCTGAGAGGACCACGAAGCCTCGCGAGCGCGCGCTGTTCGTGGTGCGAGGCCCGATTGTGATGGCGGGCATTTGCGCTGTGCCGCCCAGCTCGAGGAATCCTCGCACGGCCGATCCCGAGGCGAAGACGACAGCCCGCAGGTCGGGATCGGCCAGCGCGGCACGCAGCTTTTCCGCCGAGGCGGCCGGTCCCTCGACTGTGCGGTAGGCGGTGACCTCTTCGACGGTCGCGCCCCGACGGCGCAAACGGTCGGGCAGGTCCTCCCCTGCCGCCGACGCCCGGACCAGGGCGATTCGCTTGCCCTGGACGTCGGGCAGAGTGTCCCCAAGGTCCGCCCCGTCGGCACGACCCGGCACATGTGACGGTTCGACGCCGCGCGCTCGGAGAGCTCGGGCTGTCTCGGGCCCGACGGCCGCGAATCGCGGCCCGGACGGCAGCGCGGCGAGCGCCTTGACGCCTCGCGCGCTGGTGAGCACGATCCAGTCGCAGTCCGCCAGCGGGCCGGCGTTGAATTCGACCGGTTCTGTCTGCACCATCGGCACGGCGTGCACCCGGTAGCCTCGCCGGCGCAGCGCGTGCACGAGAGGATCGGATTCCCCGTCCGGGCGTGTGACCAGGATCGCGATCATCGCAGCGCCACCTCGGCGAGCAGCCGCCGGCCGAGCCTGCCGGCCAGGTCCGTGCCCTCGGCGCGAGCGCCCTTCAGACGCTCCACCAGCTTGCCCGAGCCATCGCTGTTCACTCCGCCCGCGAGCAAGGTGAGCTCGTCCCCGCTGATCGCGGCGAGCGCTCCTACCGGCGCCCGGCACGTTCCTCCGGTCGCCCGGAGCACCTCGCGTTCAGCCTCCACCGCCAGGCGTATGTCCTGGTCGTCGATTTCTGAGACCAGCTGCATCAGCCGGACATCGGATCGCCGCACCTGCACCGCCAGCGCTCCCTGGCCCGGCGCCGGCGTGACGACGTCAGGCTCGAACCTCTCATCGATCCGCGAATGCCTGCCCAAGCGGTCGATCCCGGCAGCTGCCAGCACCAGGGCATCGGCTGCGCCTTCGTCAAGGCGGCGCAGGCGCGTTTCCACATTGCCGTGCAGCGGAACCACCTTCAGGTCCGGTCGCGCGGCGAGAACAAATCCGGCTCGGCGCGGGCTGTCAGTGCCGACGATCGCGCCTCGGGCCAGCGATCCGAGGGAAGCCCCGCCGTACCTGGTGATCAAAGCATCGCGGGGATCGGCACGTTCGGGGTAGGCGGCGATGACAAGGCCGGGATCTTCCTCGAGCGGCACGTCCTTTGCGCTGTGGACCGCGATGTCGATCTCCCCGGCGAGGAGGGCGCGGGCGATGGCGGCGACGAATACGCCCTCGCCGGGCGACATGTCGACCGGCCGCACGTCGCCTTCGGTCACGATCGGCACCAGGTCGACCAGGTGACCCGCGCGGCGCAACCGCTCCGCGATGAGCTCGCTCTGAGTCAGCGCCAGCTTCGAGCCGCGCGTCCCGAGCCGTATGGCTGTCACGACCGTTCCGCCGTGTAGCCGCTGGTCAGCGCCACCAGGAGGCGGTCCACGGCGCCTTCGCCTTCGACCAGCAGCGCGGTGGCCTCGCGCGTGTCGAGCCTCCGCCGCCGCGCGATCGCCGCCAGCTCAGCGGTGAACGCTCCGCGAAACCTGACGAAGGCCTCGAGCGTGGCGGAGAGAGATGCCCCCAGCGCCGCCGCGCGACGCCCGTACTGCGCGGCCTGGTCTTCCGCCTCGACGAGCTTGACCGCCGACGTGCGCGGTGCCTCGTTCAGATGATCGAGGAGCAGAAGCAGGAGCCTGCGTCCGCGGTCTTTCAGATCCGCCCGTTCGGCTTCGGTCAACGCCGCGATTCGGGGGTCGTTGGCCGGGCGCCCCGGTTGCCGGGGCCGCAGATACGCGCGCGTCACCCTGGATGCGCTCGCGGTCAGGCCGGTCAGGATGGGACGGCGGCTGCGGGGCTGCGGCACCAGCGACTCGATCGCGCTGCGAGGGAACCGCCGGTGACCGCCCGGCGTGACGAAGGCGGCGACGTCTCCGTGGTCCGCCCACTTGCGCAGGGTCCCGGGCGTGATGCCGAGGAGCCTGCTGGCCTCGCCCAGGCTCAGCCATGGCGAGCGGGCATGCGACGTAAGCGACCCCACCGTGGAGAAATTATGGCGAAACCTGACGAAAGCTATCGATCCGGCGCACCGCGATCAAGCCTTCGGTTTCCTCCATCATGGGTCCATGCCGGTGCTGATCTCCGAAGACGGCCGCTGGTGGTGGGACGGCACGCGGTGGCGTTCGCGTTCGGTGGAGGGCCGGCTCGACCTGTTCTGGTTCACCAGCACGCCCGAATGGACCACGCGCGTGATCGTCACGGGCCTGATCGGGTTGATCCCAATCGTCGGGGCGATCAACATGCTCGGCTGGGTGTTGACCGCCACGGACATGGTCCGCACGGGTTGGAAGGAGCTGCCGCCGGCGGGCTTCCGGCACCTCGAGAGGGGCGTCGCCCCATTCGTGGTCGGTTTGATCTACGGAGTCGCGCTGGCAATCGTCCTGGTCGTGCTGATTGTGTTCACCGTGCTTTTGGCCGTGTCCGGTCGAACCCACCTCGTGGTCGCGATCGGCATCGGCGTGCTGATCCTGCTGCTCCTGATCGCGTGGTGGCTGGCGGCCCTCTATCTTTTCGCGGCCGTGCTGATCGGGTCCGACCGGCTCGGCATCGCCAAGGCGGTCGACCCGGCGCGTCTGTTTGCGCTGGCCAGGGCGAACCACGACGTCTCCCTGCACGTGGCCCTCCTGTACGCCGCGGCGACCATCGCGCTCGGCGCGATCAGCGGTTCGGTGAGCTTCTTCTTCCCGCTCGCCATCTTTCTCACCTCCCTCATCCTCCCCGCGATCTACGCGATCCTGGTCCCAAGCCTCGCCGCCTTCCGCGTGGAGGCCCCGACCGATCCAAAGCCGGCCTGATTTCGATGTCGGATAGTGCAGACATTGGTGCATAAAGCGAGGAAGATCCGGGCAGGGGTTTCGGCAGGGAAGGGATTGGGCGCGGTGGCGGTAAGCGGCTTGCGGACCGCCACCGATTGATTCCCGGCTGAACCGACTCGGACCGCCGCGAGGATTTAAATAGCCCGCGTGGCACAGACCGACCGCCTGCTCGACGGTGACGGCTTACGTCCTGGACGTTTCGTCCCATTCCGGGTGCTTGCGGAAAAGGCCGCCCCACCCGAGGTGAAACCAATGCTCTTCGCGATAGGGAGGCAGCGCCGTGACGTCGGCCTCCGAGAGGTCGGTCACGACGTGTTTCTCAGTGATCTTCTTGATTCGCACGGCTGAGATCTCGAGCACATGGCCTCCCGGCTTTCGCTTCACGACGATGCCGTGAAAGATGTCCTCCGCCTCGTCGCCGAGAAGGGATTCCGCCGTCCCGATCTCGGAACCGTCGGCCGCCACCACCGGCGCCCGATACGGCATCGCGCGCCACGCCACCGCTGTCTCGTCATCGAACATGAGGACAACGATACGCACGGCGAGCTTTACTCGCTGAACAAGGGCGCGTACAACAAGCATTGAGATGAAGGACGATTCGATCCTCAGGCCCCTGTATACGTTCGCGCCCAAGCTTCGTGCCGCGTCGAACAGGGCTTTGAGCGTCTACCTGCCCGTGCGTGCCGAGGGATTCGACATGCGTCAGTACGACATCGAGCTCGGACAGCTGAGGCGTAGGTACAAAGACCGCCTCGACGACGAAGAACAGGAGATCATGGAGCGAGAGCTGCGGCGCCTTAGCGAGCACCTCGAAGTCGTGAAGCCAGCCGGATGTCCGGCGCTTGCCGGATTCGGCGACGAACCGGTGGGTTTGCTCGAGCTGGTCAAGCTCCCGATGGAGACGGAGGCGAGGTTGGAGGTGGGCCCCTTGCTGCTCGCACCGATCGAGCGGCAGCTGGAGCGGTTTCCACCGGCGCTGATAGCGGTGGTCGACAAAGAGCACGCGAAGCTGTTCGCCGCCGTTCTCGATGAGGTGTATCCGCTCGAGCAGCTTCACGGAGTAGAGGTCAGGCGAAACAAGGCCGGCGGGACCTCCGCGCCGAGCAACCAACGCAAGGCGGACAACCGCACGAAGTCCAACCTCGAGCGGGTCATCGACGTCATCGGCCACGAAGTGCAGTCGGGCGCCTACAGGCGGATCTTCGTCGCAGGGCCGGAGGAGGCGCGCACGGAGCTCGAGCGCCTCATGCCGCCACCCCTGAAGCGCATGCTGGCCGGGCACCTGTCGGCATCCATCCAATCGACTCGACTGCAGCACCAGCTGCGCCAGGAGCTCGTGCTCGCCAGGTCCCATTGACCCGACGCCGCACTGACAGAAAACTCTCAGGCTCTCGGGCGAAGCAACATCTGCGTTTGCATCACTGATTAGATAGGCGTCTCTCATGTCGAGGCCATCCGACTCCGCGATCGAGGTGACCGCCCTGCGGATACGCGAGCCATCGCGGCACATTCCGTCGAACCAGGGTGGAGACGGTCGGGCTGGACGGGATCGACCTGGCCATCCAGCCCGGGGAGCATGATCGCGTCGCGCATGATCAGCGCCAGTGAGGCCGGCGTATTCGTCCGCTCGACGTACCTGCAGTACGTCGCCCTTTTCTAGGGGGCTCACCGATTCGCCACCAGCAGCTCCAGCGAGTCGACGAGCCTCGGGCCGGGCCGGTTGAAATAGGCGGATCCATCGAGGACGACAACGCGCTGTGCGCCCACCGCTTCGATCCGCTCGCGCACTCCGTCGGCTTCCGTCTTTGCCCGGGCGAGGTCGAAGCCGCACGGCGCCAGGATCAGCAGCTCCGGCCGCGCAGCCATCACCTCGCTCCAGTCCATCGCCACCGACGGGACGCCGGGCCGCGCCAGGCGATCGTCGATGCCGGCCAGGGCCAGCAGATCCGGCGTCCAGTGCCCGGCTCGATAAGGTGGATCGAGCCACTCGAGAAAAACGCCGCGGACTCTCGGAAGCAGGCGCACCTTCTGAGAAGCGGCCTCGATGCGCCGGCGCAACCCCTTCATCAACTCCGTGGGGTCGGCGCGACATGCCTGGGCCAGCTCTTCGATGTCGGTGAGAACGTCCTCGAAGGAATGAGGATGCTGCCGGATCATGCGAATTCCAGCGAGGTCCTGCGCGACCTGGTCGGCCGGAATCGCGCAAACGTCGCAGATGTCCTGCGCGACCACGAGGTCGGGCTCGAGTGCGAGGATGGCGTCGGTGTCGACGGAGTAAAGCGATCGGCCCTCCATCGCGGCCAGTGACACCTCCGCGTCGATCGCACCGCTCGGCTTGTCGAAGAGCCGGAGCGTCGACCGCGTGACGATCGGGCGCGAGGCCGCCTCAGGTGGGTAGTCGCATTCGTGGGTGACGGCGACGACCTGGTCCCCAAGCCCGAGCGCGAAAAGTGTTTCTGTCGCGCTCGGCAGAAGCGACACGATCCTCATCCGGCGCCGCCCTCTTGCCGCAATCGTTCGAGGACCTGCTGGAAGGCTTCGTACGGCTGGGCGCCGAGCACCAGGTAGCGCTGCCCAAAAATGTGCGCCGGGATGGCGTTGATTCCGACCGACTCGGCCTCGGCGCGATTCTTGTCGATCACGAGCGCGTAGCGATCCTCATCGATCGCCTTCCTCAGTTCGGTCGCATCCAGGCCGACTCCAACCCCGATCCGCACGAGGTCGTCCGTGTCCTCGAGCCGTCCGCTCCCCTCCCAGTGCGCCTTGAACAGCGCTTGGTGCATCGCCTCGAACTTTCCGTGCTCGCGCGCGAACTCCGCGGCGCCCAGCGCGCGGCGAGAGTTGATGATCACGTCGCGCTGCTGCATGGTGAGGCCGACCTCTGCAGCGATCTCCTCCAGGTGTTTTCGTATCTGTTCAAAGCGCGCGCCACCGAAATATGCTTCGCGCGGAATTCCCTCGAGAGGAGCCTCGGGGTGAAGCTCGTAGGGCAGCCAGGTCACGTGCACGAGGTTCTCCCGCTCGAGCTGCTCGACTCGGACCGAGTCGATGTAGCACCAGGGTCAAACGTAGTCGGAGAAAACGATCAGCTCGGCCGGCGCGGGTGGATTCATAGCCATCTGGAAACTATCCCTGAACCGGGAGGAGCGGGCGGGCCTGGTGCTCTCCGGCGCCGTCAAGACCCAGGCCCATCCGCAAGAGCTAGACTCGGGCCGCCGCCACCTGCGCCGCGACCCGCGCGTTGTTGACCACCAGCTCGACGTTCAGATCGACGGATCGCCCTCCTGAGAGCTCCGCCATCCGCGCGAGCAGTCTTGGGGTGAGCTCCGATCCCGCGACGCCGGCGAGCTCTTGCACGGCGCGCTGAGCCAGCTCTTCCGCGCCGTCGAGCTCTCCGGGCGGTGGGACGGCCACGACGATGCCACGCGTGCCCGTGTCCCAGGCGGCTCGCAGCACGCGTGCCGCTTCCTGCGGCCCGTCAACTCGAGCGCTAACCCGGCAGCCGCTGTGCCGCGTGTAGAACGCGGGGAACTCGTCGCAGCCGTAGCCGAGCACCGGGACGGAGAGGCTCTCCAGCCGCTCGAGCGTGAGCGGGAGGTCCAGCACGATCTTGGCCCCGGCGCAGAAGACCGCCACCGGCGTTCGACCCAGCTCCAGCAGGTCGGCCGACTGGTCTTCCGGATGCCCGCGGTGGACACCGCCGATTCCGCCGGTGGCAAAGAAGCGGATCCCGGCCATGGCGGCCGCGCGCATCGTCGCGGCCACCGTTGTCGCACCGACCTCGCCTCTGGCGATGGCCGGCCCGAGATCGCGCGAGCTCACCTTGACGGCTCCCGCCGCCACCCGCTCGAGGTCACCGGCGCTCAGCCCGATGCGCAGCTTTCCATCGAGCACGGCCACGCTTGCGGGAACACCACCTTCCGCCCTTATCGCGGCCTCGCATTCGAACGCGGCTCGCAGGTTGTGCGGCGCCGGCAGGCCCTGCCCGACGATCGACGTCTCGAGAGCGACCACCGGGCGTCCAGCTGCTATGGCGTCCGCGACCTCTCGCGATATTTCGAGGACCAAGGTCAGCCGGGCCGCCCGCCGGTTCGCGTGACGGCTTCCGAGGCGACGATCACCGCTCGCTCGGCCGCTGCCACCGGCGTGGCGCCGCGGAGCCACGCAGAGCAGAAGGCCGCGGCGAACGCGTCACCGGCGCCGGTGACGTCGACGTGCTGCACCACCGGAGCGGGTATGAGACGCCCGAACACGCTGCAGCCGAGGGAGCCAAGCTTGATCACGGGCACCTGCGCCATGTGCTCGACGGGAATTCCGATCGCCGCCACCTCCGCCTCTGTGCCGAATAGCAGCTCAGGCTTGAGGCGCGCCAGGTCGTAAGCCATTCTCGTGGGGCCGTATTCCTGCAGGCCGGCGACCGATGAAAGGTCGATCGACAGCATTCCGCCGCCGTCGCGAACGAGCGTGATCGCGGCGCGCGTCGCCTGGCCGAGCGGATTCAGGAACAGCGAATAGGCGGGGACGTGGATCAGCTTCACGCCGTCGAACCAGGCCTCGACCAGGTCGTCCGGGCGCAACCCGACGCTGGCTCCGCGCTGGGTGGCCATGGCGTTCGCACCGTCGACTCCCACCAGGACAGCGATCGCACCGGTCGGCTCGCCGGCCCAGACCGGGCACACCTCGACGCCTTTGGCCTCGAGGTCTGACACCAGGCGCCTGCCGCGATCATCGTCTCCGACCCTCGTGACCAGGCGCACCGGCTCTCCCAGCGCGGCGGCCCAGGCGCAGAAGTTGGCCGCCTGGCCTCCACCGCCGACTCCTATCTTTGCCGATCGATCATCGTCAGGCCGCAGCGGGCCGTCGGGGACGATCGTGATGTCGAGGAGCAGGTCTCCGATGGAGAGAATCATTCGGCAACGAGGATAGCTGCGGCGCGCGAGCGGCTGCCGCGAGATGCTTCAGCCGGAGTGGACCTTGAAGATCAGCGCGTAGCCCTTGCCTGATTTGTTCACCACGTGGGCGCCCGCATCCAGCTCTTTCAACTTCTTCCGCACGCGGCTGATGTACGTGCGGAGCGATTCCTCAGGGAGCCGGTCGTCGTGCCACGTTTCCACCAACAGCTGCTGTGCCGAGAAGTACTTTTCGGGTCGGCTCATCAGCTTGGCCAGGATCTGAAACTCGCGTTTGGTCAGCGTGACCGAGCTCTCGCGGTAGGTGAGGGTCCTGGTCTTGGAGTCGATCGCGATCTCCTCCAGCTCGAGCTGCCGCTGGACCCAGTAACCCAGGCGCCTCCGATACCTCTTGAGCTGCAAGTCGATCAGCGTGATGTCATCGTTGAGGTCTGTTTTGGCCGCCGCGGAGACATGCATGAGGTCGCCGGTCACGCGCTGCAACAGGTCTTCCTTGAAGGCGATCATCTCCCGGTAGACGCTGATCCAGTGCCTTGTGTCCTGAGGCCTCAACGACTCCGGATCTTCGCCTTCGAGCAGGCGGTCGCGTTTAGGCCGCGCTTGGGGCACCAACCGATCCTACGCTTCGAATTGGTGCTGAAATTAGTGCGGAATGCCGCCAGAGCGTGGCTCCAGGCAAGGCGCCTTGAGCCAGAGCAAGCGTGTAAGGCTCAGCGCGGCATTGCGGGTGTGAGGAGACCCCACGCCTCCAACCGATCCCGGAGTTTGGCTTCGGACCGGTCGTCGAGCGGCTGAACCGGTGCGGCGCACCAGGGCTCGCAGATTGCCTGCACGTGACAGGCGGCCTTGATCGCTGCAGGGAAGACGCCACCGCGCAGGAGCATCACCAGCTCGTACAGCCGGTCCTGGCCGTCGCGTGCAGCGACGAGGTCGCCGCTTTGGAAAGCCTCGAAGAGGCGAACGATCCAGCGAGGTGCCACGTTGGCCGCGCCGCAGATGGTGCCCGCGCCGCCCATGACGAGCGACGGCAGCAGCATGGTGTCGCTGCCTGTGAAGATGCGGAACGCGGGCATGTCTCGGGTGGCGAGGGCGACCGCCTCGAAATACTCGAAGTCCCGGCTCGAATCCTTTATGCCCGCGATGGTTCCCTCGCCGGCGAGGGTGGCCACCGTCGTGGGCTGCGCCACCACCTTCGTGTACTGCGGGATGTTGTAAAGCAGGATCGGGATCGGGCTGTTCCTCGCCACCTGCCGGTAGAAGGCGAGCAGGGTTGCCTGGTCGATGAGGTAATAGAAGGGAGGAGCGACCAGCGCGGCCGCCGCGCCGAGGCGTCCCGCCGCCTCCACCTCGATGCGCGCCGCCGAGAGGTGGCTCTGCGCCACCCCGCAGATCACGGGGACGCGCCCGTCAGCAGCCGCCACGACGCTCGAGAGAAGCGCTCGCCGCTCGGTTTCATCGAGCGAGGCGGTCTCGCCGGTCGATCCAAGCGCCAGGAGTCCATGGACACCGCCCTGGATCACGTGATCGACCAGGCGCCCCACTGCGGGCTCATCCACCTTCCCATCGCTCCGCAGGGGCGTGATGAGCGCCGGCAGCACCCCAGTCAGCTTTTCGACCTTGAACATTTCAGGTAAGGCTAACCGGCCGCTCGGCTGTGTTCAGCGATACGGACCACCAGGTCGCGCTGCTCGGGCGTGAAGAACGGCACATCGCCCGCCGAAGCGTTCTCGCGGACGTGGTCTTCCTGCTGGGTTGCGGTGAGGACGGCGCTCACCCGCGGGTCGCTTGCGACCCACTTCAGGACCGCCTGAGCCCAGGTGCTCACCCCAAGCTCCTCGAGCTGCGCAGGCGACGGACGGCGGTCGAGGATGCCGTGCTGTAGGGGGCTCATGACCAGGACCCCCAGGCCCATCGATTCCGCCAGCGGCAGCAGCTCCCGCTCCGCGGTCCGGCGCAGCGGGTTGTAGGGGATCTGCACCATGTCCAGGCGCTTGGTCTTCATCAGGGCGGCCAGGTCTCGAAATGCCGACTCCTGATAGTGGGTGGCGCCCACCGCCCGCACCTTTCCCTCGCGTTTCAGGCGTTCGAGCAGAGCGAGCTGCACCGGCACGTTGAGAAGGTTGTGAACCTGGTAGATGTCGACATGGCCGAACAGGCGTAAGGCGTGATCAGCCTGCCGCTCGCCCTCTTCGGCGCCGGCGGTCCAGATCTTGGTCGCCACAACCACGCGCTCGCGGACGCCCTCGAGCGCTCGAGAGAGGGTGGTCTCAGCTCGACCGTACATGGGCGACGAATCGAACAGATCGATGCCGGACTCGATCGCGAGCTCGACCAGCGGACGGCGGTCCTCGTCGGTATCGAACGTGCGCCAGGTCCCCATGCCGATGGCGGGGACTTCGATCGACGTGCGGCCAAGAAGGCGGCTAAGTCGGCGGCGGTCCATCCTCAGACCTTAGCGACAACTAGCATTTACGCCACATGACGCTGATGGCAAAGCTTGTAACGGAGCTGGTCGGCTCTTTCGTTTTCATGACCGTGATCGCACTATCCGGCGGGATCGGTTCGCTCGCCCCGCTCGCGATCGGGCTTGCCCTGACAGCGATGGTCTACATGGGCGGGCATGTGTCGGGCGCCCACTACAACCCGGCGGTCTCGTTAGGGCTGTTCTTACGCAAGGTCATAGACGCACGGACGATGGCGGCCTACTGGGGCGCGCAAATTCTTGCTGCGTTGCTCGCCTTCACGTTCGCCTACCTGCTCACCGGTCGGGCCGCGGGCGTCCACCCGGGTTCAGGTGTCTCATGGCTCTCTGCCCTGGCCGCCGAGGTCGTATTCACGGCCGCACTCGTCACCGTGATCTTCAACGTCGCCGCGACACGCGCCACGGCCGGCAATTCCTTCTACGGGATTGCGATTGGCTTCACCGTGGCTGCCGGCGCGTTTGCAGTGGGACCAATCTCCGGCGCGGCATTCAATCCAGCGGTCGGCATCGGGAGCACCTTGGTCGGTGTGGTCGCCGGCCACGGTTCGTGGGCAGACCTCTGGCTGTACATCGTGGGACCGCTGGCCGGAGCTGCGTTGGGCGCGGGCATCCACGCGATCCAGACGCCCGCCGAGCCGGTCACCCCGGAGAGTTCGGAGAGGCGCCTGGACTCGGCCGTCTGACCGCCGCCTCTAGCCCGCGGAGGCCACGAACCGGTTGCGCAGAAGGCCTATACCCCGAACCTCCGTCTCCATGACGTCGCCCGGCTTGAGGAACTCAGGCGGAGTGCGGGCGAAGCCCACTCCATCCGGCGTTCCGGTTGCGATGAGCGTGCCGGGCAAGAGGGTCATGCCCTTGGACACCCATTCGATGATCGCGTCGACGGGGTAGATCATGTCGCGGGTGTCACCTTCCTGCTTCACGGTGCCGTTGACCCGAAGAAAGAGCTTGAGCGCCTGCGGGTCTTCCACCTCGTCTCTTGTCACCACCCACGGACCGGTCGGGCAGGAACGGTCGAGGCTCTTGCCCTTGAAGTACTGGCCGCCCCATCCGCTCTGGATGTCGCGCGCGGTGACGTCGTTCAGAACGGTGTAGCCGAAGACGTGATCCAGCGCACGCGCGCGCTTGATGTTCGCTCCGGGCTTGCCGATGACGACGGCGAGCTCAACCTCCCAGTCGATCTTGTCGCTGATGCTCGGGTCGATCGCGATCTCGGCGAATGGCTCCGTCAGCGACGTGATGGCCTTGGTGAAGATGGTGGGCGGGGCGGGCTCGCGGCCGTCCATGAATGCGGTTTCCTCGGCATGCTTCTGGTAGTTGCGTCCGATCGCGATCACGTTGCCTCGCGGATCATCGAGTGGCGCCAGGAGCTCGAGGTCCGCGAGCCGGTGGGATTTCGAGTGGGAAGAGGACAGCGCGGCTCGGACGCGGGCCAGGCCCTCGTCACCCGCGTCGATCAGCGCCCGCATGTCCGCGGGCTCCCTGAGCTCCACGACCTCGTCGTTTTCATCGTTACTTCCCGGCCGCAACGCGCCCAATCTGCGATCACCGCCGGCTTTGAACATCAGAAGTCTCATCTCTTGTCGTCATCCTCCTCTGGCGAAGCCGGGGTGCTGGTCCCGGCTCCTAAAAACAGCTCCTCAAAGTCCTCACGCCTGAGGAGCTCGTCCGGGCGTCCTTCCAGCCTGGTCTGCCCGGAGACCAGGACGCTTGTCCAGTCGGCGATCTGCAGGGCCGCCCGCGCCCGCTGCTCAACCAACAACACCGCTTTGCCTATGCTCGCCAGCCGCTTCACGTGCTCGGTCAGCAGGGCGTCGGCGAGCTTCGGCGACAGGTTCGCCGTGGGCTCGTCGAGGATCAAGACCTTGGGGTCCAGCATCAGGACGCGGGCGATGGCCAGCATCTTCCGTTCGCCACCGCTCAGCTTGTCCGCGCGCCGCTTGAGCATGGGAGGCAGCTGCGGAAACACGTCTCCGACCTCTGCGACCCGTGTTCGGACCTGTGCGGAGGTGAGCAGGTATCCGCCCATCTCCAGGTTCTCCAGCACGGTCAGAGGCTCGAAGATGTCGTTGACCTGCGGCACATATCCGACGCCGCGCTTGGCCAGGTCTTCGGGCGGGTGATTGGTGACGTCGTCCTCGCCCAGCAGAACCCTGCCGCCGGTCACCCTCAGGATGCCGACCAGGCTTTTCAGTAGGGTGCTCTTGCCAGCGCCGTTGGGTCCGATGATCGCGACGATCTCCTTCGGCCCGACCGAGATCGACACGTCGCGTATGACGGGCACGCCGCCGTAGCCCGAGGTGACGTGCTCGGCTCGAAGGCTTGGTGCCGGCCGGCCCTCCACGCGCTGCTGGCTATCCAACGAGGTAAGCGTCAACAATCTCCTGCTGCTTCCTGAGGCTCGACATGGTCCCGCTGCCGATGACCTTGCCCTGTGCCATCACGACCACCGTGTCGCACAGCCGCTCGACCATGTGCAGCTCGTGCTCGACCATCAGGATCGTCAGGCCTTCGTGGCGCAGGTCCTGGAGGTAGTACTGAATCTCCTGCACGATCTTCGGATGCACGCCAGACATAGGCTCGTCGAGCAGGAGGAGCCGTGGCTGCAGCATCAAGGCACGCATGATCTCGATCAGGCGCTTCTGGCCGCCGCTCATCGTGCCGGCGTAGTCCGACTCCTTCGCCGACATGCCGAAGCGCTTGAGCAAGGCTCGTGCCTGCTGGACCAGCTTGCGCTCGTCCTCGATCCAGTAGCGCTTTCCCATGAGGGCTCCAAACAGCGAGTCGCCTCGGTTGTGCTGCGCAGCCACGAGCAGGTTCTCGAGCACGGTCAGCCGCGCGAATTCGGAGGGCAGCTGGAACGTGCGGACGAGGCCGAGCCGCGCCCGCCTATAGGCGGGGAGCCGGGTAATGTCCTTGCCGTCGAACACGATCGTTCCGCTGCTGGTCGGCAGCGTGCCCGCAATGACGGCCATGAAGGTGGATTTACCGGCGCCGTTCGGCCCGATCAAGCCGGTGATCTTTCCGGGCGCGACTTCGATCGAGACTCCGTCCACTGCGTGCATGCCCTCGAAGTGTCGGTGGATGTCGGTGGCCACGAGCATCGGCTGGTCGGACCGAGGCGTCATTGGGGAGCTCAATCCGGGGCGCCCTCGAAGACCCTGCGCGGCTCCGGCCGCACGCCCTCGGGCCTGAACCAGAGGAAGCCGATGATGAGCAGGCCAATCGCGACCCACTGCAGCGCCGGAATCAGGCCGGGCGGGCCGATCGAACTTGGAATGAACCTCGTGACCTCCTCGAAGCCGACCGGGACGAGCAACGCGCCGAGGACAGCGCCCAGGTTGTTGCCGCGCCCACCCACGATTACGGCGGCGAACAGGATGATCGTCTCGGGGTAGAGCCATACCGAGGGCGCCCAAAACGTGATGTAGCCAGTCAAGATGCCGCCGGACAAACCGGCGATGACCCCGCCGACGATGAAGATCGTCATCTTCAGGGCGACCGGGTTCTTGCCGATCGCCGTGGCGGCGACCTCGTGCTCGCGCATGGCCCGCAGGGTGCGGCCGTACGGCGAGTTGACTATCCGAAAGGCGACAAGAGCGACCAGCGCGGTGCATATAGCGGTCAGGCCCACGTAGAAGTACCCGTAGGTAGCAGGGTCGAACAGGTCAGCTAGAGGAGCTGGCACCAGTGCAAGACCGGCGGCGCCGTTAAGGAATGGGCGCGCATTCGTGATCACCGTGTTTGCGATCACGGACAGCACCAGGAGAGCGATCGCCTGATAGTCGCTGCGCAATTTTCGGAGTACGACAAATCCAACCGGCACCGCCAGGAGGCCGCCGGCGATCGCGCCTCCGATCCACGGGATCGGGAAGGGAAGCTGCAGTCCGCCGACATAGATCTGAAACGAATAGTCGGGAGCTGTGTCGGGGGGCATCGAAAGCACAGCAGCTGTGTAGGCGCCCACCGCCTGGAAGACGATGAAGCTGAAGTTCACGATCCCAGCCACGCCGAACTGCAGGTTGAGCGCGAGGCAGGCGATGATGTCGACACCCGCGTAGATCAGCAGGTTGATGGCGTAGTAGGAGTTCATCCGGCCGCCGCCATCGCGCCTCGCTTCGCGAGGAGTCCCTGGGGCCTGAGAACCATCACAAGGACGAGGACGCCGAAGGCCACGACCTCCTTGTACTCAGGCGACCAGGCCGCCGCGCTGAGCTCGGTGATCAGGCCGATCAGAACTGCCCCGATCATGGCGCCGTAGGGCTGCCCGGCTCCGCCGAGCACCGCTGCGGCCAGGATGGTGATCAGAAATGCGGCGCCGTTGGCGATGGCGAACGAGTCGGAGTTCAGCGCGGCGACGACGCCGGCAAGCCCACACAGCGCGCCCGTGATCAGCCAGACGGCGTCCACTACGCGTTGGGTCGGAATGCCGCAGTTGCGCGCCAGCGTGGGATTGGCGGAGGTGGCTCGCATCGCTTTGCCCAGCCGCGTGTACTTCAGCAGGCCATGGATGAGGAGCATGACCACGACGGCGATGCCGATGATCAATATCTGGTTCGTCGTCAGGATGATCGCGCCAAGCCGGATGAGACCGCCAGTGCCTTCCTGGTAGGAAACGCTGTAGTACCCGACGATCGGGAGCAGCAGGTTGGCCATCATGAGCGAGATCGCCAGGGAGACGATGACCATCCCGAGATACGACGTGCCTTTCCGCTGGAAGGGTGCATACACGATCCTGTTCAGGAGAAACGAGAACGCCGCTCCGAACAGCGCGCCGACCACCATCCCGATCCAGATCGAGATCCCGGCCTTGTTGAGGTAGTAGGCGACGTAAGCCGAGGAGATCATGACCTCGCCATAGGCGAGGTTGATCATGTTGGTGATCCCGAACTGCATGGTGAACCCGACCGCGGCAATGGCGATCACCGACATGCTGACGAGGCCGAAGCCGAACGCCGCTACGAAAAGACTCACGGCGTTCGACTCCTACCCTCGTGTTCTATTAAGGCTCTAGATGCCGCCCGCTGCGCTGATGTCCTGCGTCTGCTGCGGGGTCATCTGCCCGACCTTGACCTCATTGCCCTGGTTGTCGTAGGTGACCCAGATGTAGCCCGACTGGGAGTTGTTGTACTTGTCGAAGTTGTTCTCTCCGCCGGCGCCTACGAAGCGGATCGACTTGCCGGCCTTGATCGCGGCCACGCCGTCCTTATATGTGTTGACGACCGTGGCGCCGCTGGTTCCGTTTGCGATGTCCTTGATCTTGGGGTTGTAGACCGTCGGGTCGGCGCTGTTGGTGGCGACCATGGCCAGCGCGGTCATGATGATCCCGTCGTAGAGGTGAAGGGTCGATCCACGCTGCTTGTACTTCGGCGCATCCGCAAAGGTGGACGCGGCCGCGTTGAGATTGGTCTGGAACTCGGTGTAGGCCGGTCCTGAGAAGCTGTATCCGAGGTCCACGCCGCCGTAGTACTTGGTGAGATCGGCGACGCCGATCGCGTCACGGACCTGCTGGAACCACGTGGGGTCGATGGTGGCGGAGGTGCCGATGAACGGAATCATCTGCCCGCCGTTCTGCGTCTTGACTTCCTTGAGGTAAGTGCCTGCAGAGCCGAGGGCTTCTGTGAGGATAACGTCCGGCTTCGTGGCCAGCATCGCGGCGACCTCGGTCCGGTAGGACGAGGCGCCAAGCGTGATCGGCTGGTTGATCACGATGGTGCCGCCCAGCTTGGTGAATGCGTTGGTGGCCGGAGCAACGAAGGCCTGAGATCCGATGTCGTTGCCGAACACGAGCGCTGCCCTCTTGTAAGGAGCGTGGCCGGGTCCGTACAGGGCGCTCCCGACCATGGCGTACGCGTCAAAGATGTCCGCCGGCACGAGCCGGTGGAAGTAGGGCAGGGTCGTCTTGTTGAACTCCGTCTGCCCCGTCATACAGAACATCGGGATGTGGTGGAGGTTGATGATGGGCGCGACGGTCGCCGCCTCGTCGGACGTGCAGCCGACCACGGCCATCAGGTTGGAGTTGCTGGCGATCATCTGGTTCGCCGCCGGCACCGCGTCGGCGGGCTCGCCGCGAGTGTCGAACTGCTGGCAGCTGACCTGCCGGCCGCCGACGCCGCCGTTGTTGTTGATGGACGGAGCAGCCGCCAGGCAGGCGGCGTAATAGGCTGGGCCAAGTGCGGCGTCAACGCCGGTGAAAGGAGCGATGACACCGACCAGCAAAGCTCCGCTCCCGAGCCCGCTACCGCTGGATGAGCTGCCGCCGCCACACGCGACGAAAAGCACGAGTGCGCCGACCGCAGAGACGACCTTATACCGCTCGAACCCTCTCACAATCGTTCCTCGCTCCCTGAGTAGTAAGGCTTGATCACGGACAGATTGTCGACATTATTGGGGATAATCTGGCCGATGGCAAGGACCCCGCTTCGGGAGCCGGTCGCGCCGGAGGCCGGAAACACAGCGTACCGGCGCCTGCGTGAGGGCATCGCGAGCGGCCAATTCCATCCCAACGAGCGGCTGGTCGAGGCCACGGTCGCGAACCGGTTGGGCGTCGGAAGGACCGCAGTTCGCGCGGCGCTGGTCAGGCTCGACCAGGAAGGCCTCGTGACCCTCGAGCCGAACCGTGGCGCACGCGTCAGGCTCATCTCCGACCGCGAGGCCCTGGAGATCGAAGAGGTGCGGGCCACGCTGGAGGGGATGCTCGCGCGCAGAGCTGCGGCCAAAGCGACCCCCGCCGATCTGCGCGACCTGCGGCAGGTGATTGTCGAGATGCGCCAGCGCGTCGAGAAGAACGACGCGATCGGTTACTCAGACCTCAACGCGCGATTCCACCAACGCATCTGGGCGGCCGCCGAGCACGCGACCGCCAGCCGTCTGGTGGGGAGCCTGAAGTCACAGAGCATTCGCCTTCAGTACCAGACGATCTTGCGGCCGGGGCGGACCGAGCGGTCCCTGCGCGAGCACGAAGCCATCTTCGATGCTTTGAAGGCGCACGACCCCAACGCGGCGGAGGAGGCGATGCGCGCGCACCTCGCCGAGGTCCAGGAAACCCTGAAGTGGGCTATCGAGGGACTGCATCGCGCGTCAACGTGGCTTCCCGGCTAACACCCGGTCCTCGCAATCCCGTGCGATAGCGTGTGCCGGCCATTAGCGACAAGGAAACGCGCCCAGCGCTCGCCCATCCCGAGCCGCTGATCCGCAGCCGGAGCGGCGCCCTGATCGCCGCGCTCACGTTTTCCACGCTGGCCACCGGGCTGCTGCAGATCTGCCTGCCGCTGGAGCTGAGACAGCTACGGGCCAGTCCCAACGAAATCGGGCTGACCCTGTCGATGTACGGATTCGGGATGTTCGCCTTCGAATGGCTCTGGGGCGTCCTGGCGGATCGCGCCGGCTACCGCGCGCCGCTCGTCACTTCCCAGCTGTTGTATGCGGCCAGCATCGTGCTCCTCGCTCGCTCCAACTCCATATTCCTGATTGGGGTCAGCTACTTTCTCGCGTCCGGGATGTTGGTGGCGGTCGGGCCCATCGCGCGGTCTTATGTCGGCACAGCGCTGCAGGCCCGGCTCCGCGCCACCGGGCTCGCGCTGCTCGCGGCCTCGTGGGTCATCGCCGAAGCAATCGGGGCCGGAGCGGGTGGGCAGCTGATCGACCACTTCCCGATCCGCAGCGTATTGCTGGCGGCAGCCGCCCTCCCGGCCGTCTCCGCGCTGTTGTCGGCGTGGGTTTTCCGACGCTATTCCCACGCCGAGCATCGCGGCGCTTGGACGGCAGACGACGACGCGCGTTCTGAGGAGTCCCGGGCCGGCGGCGGCGTGCTTCGAATCCTGACCGTGACAGCGGCCATGGTACTGCTGGTGCAGGTTGGCGCCGGCGGTGAGCTGGCCTTGCTTCCTTTGCTCGTCACGACCCACCTTCAGCTCTCGGCGGCAAGCGCGGGGACCGCGATGCTCGCCGTCGGCTTGATCGGAGGCCTCCTGCTGATCCCAGGCGGAAACGCCTCCGACCGATGGGGTCGCAGGCCCACCATGGTCGCAGGCGGGATCCTGTCGGCGATCGGATTCGTCATCTATGCCACTTCCGGCACCTTCGTCCAGGTCGTCGCCGGCGCCGCCGTCCGCGCGCTGGGCGCATCTCTGATCTGGCCTGCGGCGACTGCGTGGATGGCGGAGTCCATGCCGCGCCGGCGGCACGCCCTGTTCATGGGCCTCTTCGGCGAGTTTGAAAATGTCGGTATCACACTCGGCCCGATCCTGGGCGGCGTGGCCTGGTCGCTCGCCGGAATCCAGGCGGCCTTCTACACCTATGCGGCGGCGGCCCTGCTTGCCTCCGTCGTCGCCGCCGTATTCGTTCAGCGGCGGCCGCCGTCCAACTCCGGCTGAGTAGCGCATCCAGCGACAATTCGCAGGTGCGCATCGCGCTCGGAGACATCTTCTCCTGGCTGGTGACGGCCCTTTTCGGCGTGATTACGCTCCTGCTCGCTTTCGAGAGCTGGGCGCTGCTCACCGATCACAAGCCGATCACCGATTACGTTCGGCCCGCCGTACACACCTACCCGGGCGTGGCCTTCGCGATCGCGGTCGTGGTCGGCATCCTGTTGGGCCACTTCCTCTGGGGTCCGGCCTACGGCCGGACGTCTCCAACGGATCAACCGAAATGAACTTCAGCCCTGAGGCCATCCTGTCGCTGATCGCGACCGCCGGCGCGTTGGTCGCATTTCTTTTGATGCTCGAGGAGTCGATCGCGCTCAGGCAGGGAAGAGATCCGATGACCAACGGGGTGCGCTCGGTCGTGCGCCGCTTCCCTCGCATCACCTATGCCCTCGCGGTCGTCATTGGAATGCTGCTCGGCCACCTCCTTTGGCCGTAGAACACTCCAGCAGCGTGGCGCCGGCGGCGCCAAGAACCCAGTGGGCCGGCACGGGCATGGTGCTGGGGTCGGCAACCGCGTTTGGGACGCTTGCCATTTTCGCCAAGCTTGGCTATGCCTCCGGCCTGGGCACGGAACAGACGCTGGCTTTTCGATTTCTCCTGGCGGCGATCGGTATGGTCGCGCTCGCACTGGCGCTCGGCCAGAACCCTCTGCGCCTCCAGCGCAAGCCACTCCTCATGCTCTTCGGCCTGGGCGCGATCGTCTATACGGGCCAGTCCCTGACCTACTTCGTCGCCCTCAGATCGCTGCCCGCGTCGCTTGTGGTGCTCATCGCATACATCTACCCGAGCCTGGTGGTCGTGGCGGCATGGCTCTTCCTCCACCGCGCGGTCTCGGCCTGGCACGGCGTAGCGCTCGCGATGAGCTTCGCCGGGGTCGCGCTGCTCGTCGGCGGCTCACAGTTCCATCTGTCGTGGGCGCTCGTCTGGCCACTTGTTCTGGCTGTCGCCTCGCCGATGATCTATACGGGCTACATCCTGATCGGCGAGCGCGTCATGGTCTCGGTGCCCGCGGTGGCCGCGAGCGCTGTGATCATGAGCGGAGCCGCCCTCGCTTTCTGCCTGCTGGCCGCGCTCACCCACGAGCTGGCGCTGCCGCGGAACTCGGGCGGATGGGTGGTCGCTGTCGGCATCGCGCTGATTCCCACGATGATCGCCATCTCGCTGTTCCTCGCCGGGTTGCCGCGCATCGGCGCCGCGCGTGCGGCGCTCCTCAGCACCTGGGAGCCGGTGGTCACCGTTTTTCTGGCGGTGATCGTGCTGGGCGACAGGTTGTCGCTGGTTCAGCTGCTGGGAGGCGTGCTCGTGATCGTCGCGGTGATCGTCGTGCAGGCGGCGCACCTGTGGAGGCCTGGGCTCTCGAACGTGCTGAAGTAGGGACCTAGCTTCGCTTGATGACGATCACGGAGATGTCGTCGGCGGCGCGGTCGATTCGATCGGCGGAGTTCTTGATGTGCCTGTAGATCTCTCTCGACTTGAGGATGTGGCTGATCTCGTCCCCGCTGTCGAAGAGGCTGCCGACCGCCTGGTGATACAGGCTGTCGATGCGGTTCTCCGACCGCTTCGCCCTCACGGCGTGCTCGGAGGCGACCCCCGGATGGTCGAGCAGCTCGCCGACCGACGCTCGTATGTGGCGAGCGCCTTCGACGAGCACGACCGCCATCTCGTGAAGGCCCTCCGGCGGCGCGATCTTGTAGATCGAAAGCTCGATCGCCGTCTCGTTGGCCGCGTCCAGGATGTCATCGATCGCGCGTGAGAGGGCGAAGAGGTCTTCGCGATCGAAAGGTGTCGCATACGTGTGGGCGAGCTCGTCGATGAGGATCCGTCGCTTGGCGTCGCCCTCGCGCTCGATCTCCTTGATCTCTTCGATGAACTCGTCGTTGGCGGTGGGTTGGCGGCCGAACTTTTCGAGCGCCTGCAGCGCCCGTATCGTCAGGTCGGCCTGCTCGGACAGCAGCTGGACGAACCTCCGGTCGTTCGACCGCCCGAGGGCTTTGATCGTGCGGCCGATGCTCAAGGTGCCATCCCAAAAAGCCTGACAGCAAAGTGAAGAGCCGCCGCCACCGCGACCGCCAGCGGCAGCGTCAGCAGCCAGCTGAACAGGAGCTCGCGGACGATTCCCCACCGCACCGAAGAGGCGCGCTGCGCCGCGCCGACGCCGACCAATCCACCATCGATCGTCTGCGTCATGCTCACCGGCGCGCCGGCCACGGCGAGCACGGCCACCACGGTGCCCGACGCAAACTGCTGCGCAAGCGCTTGCATCGGGCGGACCTTGAGGACTCCAAACCCGATCCGGCTAGCCACGCGCCAGCCGCCGACAAGCGCACCCACGTAGAAAAATCCGAATGCGCCAATGATAGGCAGCGGCCTTGAAAACGCCACCTGCTGATGTTGATTTGAGAATGACATGCCGACCGCGATCAACCCGACCGACTTCTCCATGTCGTTCGCCCCGTACGCGAATGCCTGCACCGCGGCTGTCAGCAGCTGCAGCCGCGCGATTTGCAGCATGGCGGCATGCGCATGGGTGCCGAGGAATCGCCGGATTGCCCAGTAGAGGGCCAGCGCCAGCAACCCGCCACCGAGGACCGACACCGGCATGCCGACGAGGACACGCGCAACGCCGGCCCAATGCACGGCCGAGCGGCCGCCCGAAGCCAGGACCCACCCGAGCATTCCGCCGACGAGGGCGAGCGTCATGCTGGTCGGAATGCCGAATCGCCAGGACATCAGGACGACCGTGAGTGGCGAAAGGACGATCAGGACGTAGCCGAGCTCTCCCTGGCCGCGCAGGTCGATGACGTTCGTGCCGATCGTCCGGGCCACCGCCGTACCGATGACAAGCGGTCCCGCGAGGCAAAACAGCAGCAGGACCGCAGCCATGGGCGGCGCGATCACGCGGCCCGACGTGAATGACGCAAGCAGGTTGCCGCCGTCGTTGAACCCGGAGACCAGGCCGAACAAACAGGGTGCGACGAGTGGAATGACCGCTTCGAGACTCAAGTCGGGCTGCATCGTAAGCGCGCACCTGGAAGAGGTGTGAGATGTCGTTTAGATGGCATGCCGTGCGATGCAGAATGGGCCGATGGCACACACCATCGACGTCCAAGCTGGCGTGAGCTCGTTTCTCCAGCTGGACTATCTCTACACGCCCAGCAGCGATGTCGCGGCGGACGCGCGTTACTTCATCGACGTGCTCGGCGGGCGCCTCGGCTTTGCCGTCGAAGGCATGGGAGCGCGCGTCGCGCTGGTGGAGTTGACGGACGGCCCACCGCATGTACTCCTCACCGATCACCTGGAAGGCGACCGGCCGGTCTACATCTACCGCGTCGACGACCTCCGGAAGGCGACGGCTGAGCTTAGGAAACGAGGCTTGAAGAAGCAGCACAGCCTGGAGATCCCGATGGGTCCGTGCATGTCGTTCGTGACGCCGGGCGGTCATCGCATCGCCATCTACGAGCTGGCCAGGCCGGGCGTGCTCGAGCATTTCATGGGCCGCGCGGACTTCTAGAGTTGACCGGATGACCACGAAGCGCTGGATCCTGGTCGCCGCCGTCCTGGGCTCCGGCATCGTCTTCCTGGACTCGACCGTGGTCAACGTCGCCCTCCCTCGAATCGGTCGCGATCTGCCGCGCTCCTTCCTCGGCGTGCTCGAAGGCCAGTCGTACGTCTACAACGCCTATCTCCTGACCCTGAGCTCGCTGCTCATCCTCGCGGGCGCCCTCAGCGATTTCTACGGCCGGCGCCGCATGTTTCTCTACGGCCTCGTCGGCTTCGGCGCCACGTCGGTGCTCTGCGGCCTGGCCCCGACCATGGAGCTGCTCGTCCTGTTTCGCATTCTGCAGGGCGCGGCGGGTGCGCTGCTCGTCCCTGGGTCTCTGGCCCTGCTCACGGCCAACTTCTCGGGTGAAGAGCAGGGACGCGCCTTCGGCACGTGGGCGGGCGCGTCCGGAGCGACCACGATCCTCGGACCGGTGATCGGCGGGTTGCTCGTCGACACCATCTCGTGGAGGGCGGCTTTCTTCATCAACGTCCCGCTCGTGGTCGTGGCCGTGTGGGCAACCTTGAAGCACATCCCGGAGAGCCGCGACGAGCAGGCGACGCCACATTTCGACTGGCTTGGGGCCGCCGTCGTTGCGCTTGCGGTCGGCGGCCTGGCCTTCGGCGCGATCTATGGGCAGCAGCGGGCCTGGCGCGACCCGATCGGGTACATCGCGCTCGCAGTCGGAGTGGTGGCGACGATCGCGTTGCCCATCCTGATGATGCGGTCGGCGCATCCACTGATCCCGCTGCACCTCTTCCGGTCGCGGAACTTCTCAGTGACCAACATCTCGACGCTTTTGATTTACGGCGCCCTGTACGTCACGTTCTATTACCTGACGCTCTTCCAGCAGGGCACGCTCGGGTATACCGCCGCCGCCGCGGGGGCCGGCGCGATTCCCGGCTCCTTGCTCCTCATCTTCTTCTCGCGCCGGTTCGGAAGCCTTGCCGCACGCTACGGCCCGAGATGGTTCATGGCGCTCGGCCCCGCGATCATGGCGCTGGGAGTCCTGTGGTACTCGCGCGTCCCGGCGACGAGCGCGCCGTGGCGGCTGCAGCCGGCCGACCCGAGCACCTACCTGCCGACGCTGTCTTACCTGATCGATTTCCTGCCCGGCTCGATGGTCTTCGGCGCCGGCCTGACGATGATGGTGGCTCCGCTCACGACCGCGCTCATGACCTCGGTGCCAGTGCGGAACTCGGGCGTCGGGTCCGCGATCAACAACGCGATCTCGCGCGTCGGCCCGCAGCTCGCCGGCGCGCTCATCTTCGTCTTTCTCACTGCGAACTTCTACTCGGCGCTTGCCTCCAAGCTGCCAGGCGTCGACGTTTCGTCGACCAGCTTTCGCAACCAGGTGAGCCCACTCAACACGCCACCCGATCCGCACCTTGTCGCGGTCGTGCGCGACGCCTCGACCTCTTCGTTTCACCTCGCGGTTCTCGTGGGCGCGGTCCTGCTCCTCGTCGGGGCATTGGTGAATGCCATTGGCATCCGCAATGCCGACAGCCTCGAACGTCAGCAGCCGGTGGCCGAGAGCGATCCGGTCCCACAAGCCGGCGCCTAGACTTGCAGCCTTGATCTTCAAAAGCCCGTATCCGGACGTCGTGATCCCCGATGTCCCTCTGACCCCGTTCGTGTTCGGCAAGGCGGACCGGCTCGGTGACAAGGTCGCCATCGTGGAAGCGGGAAGCGGCCGCTCGTACACCTATCGGCAGATCGTGGACGGCGTCCGCTCCCTGGCCGCCGGCCTTCACTCTCGCGGGTTTCGGAAGGGCGACGTGCTTGCGATCATGTCTCCCAACCTGCCCGAGTATCCGATCGCATTCCACGGTGTGGCGAGCGCGGGCGGTGTGAACACCACTCTGAACCCGACCTACACGGCCGACGAGATCGCGTTCCAGCTGAACGATTCGCGAGCGCGATTGCTGATCACCATCCCGCCGCTGGTGGGCAAGGCTCAGGAGGCGGCGGCCAAATCGAAAGTCGAGGAGATCATCGTGTTCGGCGAGGCGGAGGGTGCGGTTCCGTTCGCATCCTTGCTCGTCGATGGCGACGCCCCTGACGTGCGCATCGATCCGGCCGAGGACCTGGTCGCTCTCCCCTATTCGAGTGGAACGACCGGGTTCTCGAAAGGCGTCATGCTCACGCACCGGAACCTGGTCGCCAATCTCGTCCAGATCAGCGCCGGGCTTGAGGTCTCTGAAGACGAGGTGATCCTCGCGTTTCTGCCTTTCTTCCACATCTACGGGATGACGGTGATCATGAACCTGGGCCTGTACAACGGCGCGACGCTGGTCAGCATGCAGCGATTCGAGCTCGAGCCTTGTCTCCAGGCGGTTCAGGAGCACCGCGTGACCCGTTTCTTTCTCGTCCCGCCGATCGTCGTCCTGCTGGCCAAGCACCCTGCGATCGACAAGTACGACCTCTCCTCCGTGAAGCGCGCCTTCTCGGGCGCCGCGCCGCTGGATGCCGACCTTGCAAGCGCGGCGAGCAAGCGCGTCGGCTTCCGGCTGAGCCAGGGCTACGGTCTCACCGAGACCAGTCCTGTGTCGCACATCGTTCCCGACAGCGTGGCCGAGGTCATACCCGGATCGGTCGGCTCGGCGGTGGCCAACACGGAGTGCAAGATCGTCGATGCAGCCACCGAGCAAGAGCTCGACCGCAACGAGGACGGCGAGATCTGGATCCGCGGCCCGCAGGTGATGAAGGGCTACCTGAACAACCCGGAAGCGACCAGGAACTCCGTCGATTCCGACGGCTTTTTCCACACCGGCGACATTGGGCACATCGACGACGACGACCAGTACTTCATCGTCGACCGCCTCAAGGAGCTCATCAAGTACAAGGGATTCCAGGTGGCGCCCGCCGAGCTCGAGGCGCTGTTGCTGTCCCATCCGAACATCGCCGATGCAGCGGTGATTGGAGTGCTCGATGAGGAAGGGGAGGAAGTTCCTAAAGCCTTCGTGGTGCTCAGGGAGCCACAGCCACCTGAAGAGATCATGGAATTCGTGGCGGCGCGGGTCGCGCCGCACAAGAAGATCCGTCGTGTCGAGGTGGTCGAGCAGATCCCCAAGTCAGCGACCGGCAAGATCTTGCGCCGCATCCTGAGAGACCGCGAGAAAGCCGCCACGCATTAGTTCTCACAGATGAGTCGCTTTCGAGAAGAGATCGGTGAGCAACCGCTGCTTGCCTCGCGGATGCTGGCGGACAGCCGCGGAGCGGTCGCGTCGATCGCGGCGCGGGTCCGCGAGTCGAAGTCCCGCGGTCTCGTCCTCGCCGCACGCGGCAGCTCGGACCACGCCGCGCTGTACGCGAAATATCTCTTCGGAGCTCGCAACCACATGCTCGTGACGCTTGCCGCGCCCTCGCTGTTCACGAGCTACGGGAGTCCGCCCAACCTCGACGGTCAATGTGTGATCGGCATCTCGCAATCGGGCTCCTCGCCGGACGTCGTTGCCGTGATCGAGCAGGCAGCGCGACAGGGCCGGTTGACGATCGCGCTGACTAACGACCCGGAGTCGCGCCTGGCTCATGCCGCCGAGCTGCACCTTCCGCTGGGGGCGGGACCCGAGCGCAGCGTGCCCGCCTCGAAGACCTACGTCGCGAGCCTTCTCGCGCTCGCGTTGGTGTCGCAGGCGCTTGACCCGGACCCGTCATTCGAGGCTGCCCTCGGCCAGGTGCCGCCTGCGCTGGCCGCTGCCCTGGAGCAGGACGAGGAGCTGGATCGTCTTGTCCCAGCGCTCCTCGGTCCGCGGGCGATCGTGCTCAGCCGTGGTTTCAACTTCTGCACGGCGGAGGAGATCGCGCTCAAGCTCACAGAAACCAGCTACGTGCTCGCTCGCGCTTGGTCGGTGGCGGATTTCGAGCATGGCCCCGTCGCGGTGGTCGAGCCTGGGTTCCCGATCGTGCTCGTGGACGGGCGCGGACAGGTGTCGGCCGGCATGGAATCGATCGGACAGCGTCTGGCCGGCCTCGGGTGCCGGGTGGTGCGCTTGCTGGATGGAGCCGGCGACCAGGTTGCAGGAGAGGCGACGGTCAGCCTCGACTCCGGGTTGCCCGAGGAGCTGACCCCGCTCACGCTTACTGTGCTCGGACAGCTGCTCGCCCACCGGGTGGCCCTCGCCCGCGGTATCGATGCCGACCGGCCGAGAGCCCTCAACAAGGTGCCGCACACCTGGTGAGGGGCCGAGGTTGGGCGTTACCCACTTGACGATGACCACCGTCGAGCGGTATGGCCCGGGTGAAGAGGCACACGATTTCGTGCCCGGCGACTTCATCCTCGCCCACCGCAATCACTTCCTGGCCAGGCTCATCGGCCAGGCGCAGAAGCGTCGTTTCAAGGGCGCCGATTCCGTCTTCGCGCACTGGACTCACACCGCGGTGGTGGTCGAGACGGACGGGGCCCTGGTCGAAGCCGAGATCACGGGCGTGCGGCAGAACCCGATCTCCAGGTACCGCGCCGCCGAGTACCACCTGGTACGCCTGGGCTCGGAGTTTTCCTCCGACGGCAGGGCTCGGGCGGTCGGCTACGCCAAAGCACAGGTCGGCCAGGGGTTCGGCTTTCTCGACATGTTCGGGGCGAGCCTTTACCTGCTGTTCGGCTGGCCGGTGCGGCTCATCCGGCGTGGCCACGAGATCTGTTCGGGACTCGTGGTGCGAGCGCTGCAAGCAGGCGGCCTGGTGCCGCAGCTCGACGCACTGCTGACCCTTCCCGCGGACCTGGCAAAGCTCTATGACGTGCGTCCCTGAGGCCGCCTAGGATGGAGCTGCAGTGGCGATTCTGATCGATCGCGAGGAAGTCCAGGCCCTGGTCAAGCAGGGCGCACAGCTGGTCGAGGTGCTTCCCGCGAAGGAATACGCCGAGGATCACCTTCCAGGAGCTGTGAGCCATCCGCTCCGGCAGCTGGACAAAGAGGCCAACCAGATCGATCGCAACCGGCCCGTGATCGTCTACTGCTGGGATGCCGCTTGAGACATGGCGCCCAGGGCCGCGGCGCGGCTCGAGAGTCTCGGATTCGACAGAGTCCATGAGTACAGGGCGGGCAAGCTCGACTGGCTGGCCGCCGGGCTGCCGGCCGAGGGCGAAAACTCGAACTGCCCACGCGCGGGCGAAGCGTCCCGCAAAGACGTGGTCGTCTGCGGCTTGAAGGACCGCTTGGGCGACGTCCGCGAGCGCGCGAGACAGGCGGGCTGGGACGTCGCAGTGGTCGTCGACGAAGAGCACATCGTGCTCGGGCTGATGAGGTCGAAGCAGCTGGAGATGGATCCCAACCTGGCGATCGAGCTGGCCATGCGCCCGGGTTCCAGCACGTTTCGTCCTTACGTGTCGACCAAAGAGATGGCCGACTTCATGGTTGAGCACGACCTCGACAGTGCTCCGATCACGACCTCGGACGGAAAACTCGTCGGCGTGCTGCTGAAGTCGGACACCGTACGCCTGGCGGCGGACGCCACCGCCTGCACCCGCAAGCTGATAATCACGGCCGACCCGGCAGCCGACGCTTAGCGGCTCAACCCGCCAGCGCGAGCGGCACCTTGTCCGCCTGCATCTCGTGTGGTGCTGACCTTGTGAATTGCACAGGTACGGAGAAGTGGAACTCCGTACCCGCGCCGGGCTTACTGTCGAACCAGATTCGCCCGCCGTGCATCTCGACGATCTGCCTGGCCAGAGGAAGTCCGAGCCCGGTGCCCATTACCTTGGTCGTCGGGTTGTTCGCGCTCCACTGATAGCGGGCGAACAATTTCTCATCGAAGTCGGCCGGTACGCCGACGCCACGGTCCCTGACGCCGATGACAACTTGGCCGGGGAGCCGGTGTGCCGACACGGTGACCTCACTGCCGTCCGACGAGTATTTGAATGCATTGCTGAAGAGGATCTCGATCACCTGAGTCAGCCGGGCCGCGTCGCCCGCGACCGCGGGAAGGTCCGCGTCGATGTCGGTCGTGATTGTGTGTTCAGCGCGTGATGCGTTCGCGCGGGCGACCGCCTCGTGGAGCGCCGCTGCCAGATCCACCGAAACCAGGTGAACCTCGACCTTGTTCGCCTCGATCCGATCCACGTCGAGCATCCGATCCAGCATCTCGTCAAGGTGGTGCGCGTCGTTGTAGATGTCGCCCGCGAAGCCCTTGACCATCGGCAGGTCCAGGTCTTCGGCGTCTCGGAGCAGCTCGCTGAAACCCTGGATTCCGACCAAGGCAGTCCGAATCTCGTGACTCACCATGGTCAGGAACTCGCTCTTCAAGCGGTTCAGCCGCTCGAGCACGCTGATGTTCGCCACCGCGGAGACCTCGGCCTGGTGTCTGGCGGTCGTGTCGTCGAACATTGCAATGAAGTAATCGACTTTTCCATCGGGCCGATGGACGGCGGTCGTGCTCCAGTGCAACCAGATGCTCGTGCCGTCGCCGCGCACCGCCTCGGTTTCGGACTCGGAGGCGGTGACCGAGCCATTCGACAGGGCGGCGAGCTGCTCAGCAGCCCGAACCGCCTCCTCGGGCGGAAGGTACGAGGCGAGCGTCGTGCCGACGATCTTTCCTTCCGGCCGGCGCAGCAGGTCGGCGAGTCGAGGGTTGGCCTGGATGATCGTCATGTCGAGACCGATCCGGACCACGCCGAGCGGGGCGTACAGGATGATCTCGTTGAGAGTCGCGGCGTACTGGCGGGTCTTGATGAGCAGCGACCTCGACTCGCTATGCGCGTAAACTTGGGTCACCATGACGAGTATCGCGATGGCCCCGAGCACGAAGGTCCGGACGGGCCCGATGCTGTTGCCGGTGATCGCCATCCCGATGGCGGTCAGCCCGACTCCCGCGATCGCCACCCATGGCATCGCCAGCTGCCAGACGTCGATCGCCTCGTCCTCGACCGCTGCACGTGTGGCTCCGGCCGGCCACAGTGCCGCCAGCCCGATCATCAGATAGCCGGCCACCCAGCCGACGTCCAGCACGTTGCCGATTGCTCGGTACGTGCCGTTCGCGTTCAGTAGCGCGAAGGTGGTGTCAGCCAGTGAGATGGCGGCCAGTCCGCAGAGCAGCAGCAGCAGCCGGCCATGCGCCTCGTCCCGCGCGCGGCGAGTGGCCAGCACCAGGATGGTTCCGATGACGATGTCGCCGGCCGGGTACGCCAAGTTGACGACCTTTTCGAGCAGAGGAGTCGCGGTGTCATCGAAAACGATCTTCAGCCCAAGCGTCCAACTGACGAAGAACAACCCGAGAAGGACAATCGCGCCGTCCAGCCACAGCCGGAGCCTGGTCGAGGTGCCCCGGGGAGGTGAGAAGAAGGCCAGGACGCCGGCCGCTGCCAGCGGGATCGCTAGCAGGAACCCCGCGTCGGCCGCGGACGGATACGGAACACTGACGCCCAGACCGACTTCGTAGACCGACCAGACGATCTCGCCCGCGCACCACGTGGCTGCTGACGCCGACAGCAGAATCCAGCCCAGCCGAGGCCTGCCGCTGTTCCGCCTCGCGGCCAGCACGCACAGGATGGCTGCGACCAATGCCGCGACGCCCTCGCTGATGTCGTCGAAGGCGATGACTCCTCGGTCTCCGCCGATCTTCAGCTCCACCCACACGACAAAACCGACCACCACGAGGATGGTGGCCGTCGCCGCCCAGAAGAAGACCTTGTAATCCCCAGCTCCGCTCCACGGAGGGGGCCGTGCCAAGCTCACATTCGTACTCCAGTCCAGGGTGTCACGCTCCGCTGCGCCCGTCGCCGTGCCGTCGGCTGGGGACTCGCCCCTCCGTTCATATGGGCCCCAGGCGGCCGTGGCCTTGGTTAATGTGTGGTCATGGCTGAGCACGAGATCGGCGTAGTCGGCCTCGCCACGATGGGCGAGAACCTGGCGCGCAACCTCGCGTCGCACGGTGCGCACGTCGTTGTCTACAACCGGACTCGGAAGCGAACCGACGGTTTCATGGCTGCGTACTCGGCCGGCGGCGACTTCCGGGCGGCCGGCTCGTTGGAAGAGCTGGCGCGGATCCTCAAGCCGCCTCGCGCGATCCTCCTCATGGTGAAGGCCGGGTCCGCGGTCGACGAGGCGATCGACTCCCTGTCAAAGGTGCTCGAGCCTGGCGACACGATCATCGACGGCGGCAACTCGCTCTTTCACGACACCCGGCGCCGCGCCGAAGCCTCGGAGAAAGCGGGCCTGGGGTTCATCGGCGCGGGCGTCTCAGGTGGGGAGGAGGGAGCCCTCCGTGGACCCAGCATCATGCCGGGCGGCTCGCGCGCGTCTTATGAGCGTGTTGCGGAGATGCTGACGGGGATCTCGGCCAAGGTCGATGGAACGCCGTGCTGCGCGTACATCGGACCGGACGGGGCCGGCCACTTCGTGAAGATGGTGCACAACGGGATCGAGTACGCCGATATCCAGCTGATCGCCGAGACGTACGACTTCCTACGCCAGGCCCTGGGCATGACGCCGGGGGAGCTGGCTGCTGTCTTTCGCGAGTGGAACGAGGGCGAGCTGCAGTCCTACCTGATCGAGATCACGGCCAACGTGCTGGCCAAGGACGACGGCGCGAGTGGATCGGCGCTCGTCGACGCGATAGTCGATCAGGCCGAGCAAAAAGGCACAGGGCGATGGACGAGCGAATCGGCGCTGGAGCTCGGCGTGCCGCTGACGGGCATCACCGAGGCGGTGTTCGCGCGCATCGTCTCGAGCCAGAAGGCGCAGCGGGTCAAGGCTGCAGACATCCTCGCGGGACCGACGGGACGCGGATCCGCCGGACCCAACCCCGGCCTGGTCGATGATGTGCGCGAGGCGCTCTACGCGTCGAAGATCGTCGCTTACGCGCAGGGCTTCGAGCACCTGCGCGCCGGATCAAAGGAGTTCGGATGGGACCTCGATCTAGGCGCGCTCGCCACGATCTGGAGAGGTGGCTGCATCATCCGGGCGCGCTTTCTCGACCGGATCAAGGATGTGTATGCCGAGTCCCCGGACCTACCGAATCTCATGCTGGCCCCGTTTTTCCAGCAGGCGCTTGCGACAGCGCAAAAGCCATGGCGCTCCGTCGTCAAACAGGCGGTGGACCACGGCGTGCCCATCCCTGCCTTCGCCTCATCGCTGGCGTATTACGACGGCTACAGGCGGGCGCGCGGCCCCGCCAACCTCATCCAGGGCCTGCGCGACTACTTCGGATCGCACACCTACCATCGAAGCGATCGCGAGGGCTCCTTCCACACGCGCTGGGCGCAGGATGGAGCCGAGGTCCGGACCGACTAGGCGGCTTTCGCCACCTTCGAGCGCAGCTTCCGCTTGAGCAAGGCGACGACCGCCGCTTCGTCAGCCCTGAGCTGGCGGTGGGCCTTGCCTGCCCCCAGGCTGCACGCGCTCTCGAGCGATCCGTCCATGTACGAATCGATCACCGCCGGATATACATAGGCGCGGCGGCAGACGGCTCGTGAGTGTCCCAGTCTGCGTGCGACGCTGTCGATCGCGCTGACCACGTTGCGATTGGCCTCAGGTTCCGATTCGAAGCCGCCTGCTTCGCGCAGTGCGGATGTGGCCAGGACGGTGGCGGCCCAGGTGCGGAAATCCTTGGCCGTGTAATGCTCGCCGCTCACCGCGTGCAAATACTGGTTGACGTCGTCGGACGTCACCGTTCTCCGATTTCCATCGGTGTCGATGTACTGGAACAGCATCTGGCCGGGCAGCTCTTCGCATCGCTTGACCACTCCCGCGACCCTCCGATTGGTGATGCCGACCGCGACATCCCGGCCGCTCTTCCCTCTGAAGAGGAATCGCACCGTCGACCCTGTGACCTTCACATGCCGGCTGCGCAGCGTCGTGAGGCCGAACGACCCGTTGTCTCGCGCGTACTCCTCGTTGCCGATGCGCATGAATGTGAGCTCGAGCAGCCTGACGATGGTCGCGATGACTTTCTCGAGCGGCAGTCCGGGTTGCCCCAGGTCGCGCGTTACGCGGCGCCGGATTCGTGGCAGCGCGCGGGCGAATCCGGCGAGACGCTCGAACTTGTCGGCGTCGCGAACCTCTCTCCACTTTGCGTGGTAGATGTGCTGCTTGCGCCCTCGCGCGTCACGTCCGGTGGCCTGCAGGTGACCACGCGGCCGGGTGGAGATCCACACGTCTTTCCAGGCGGGCGGAATGACGAGGTCTCGGATCCGACCCAGCGTGGCCACGTCGGCCACCGGCTTGCCATCAGGGTTCCAGTAGGCGAAGCCCTTTCCCTTACGCACCCGCCGGATGCCAGGTTCGGCGTCCGAGGTGTAGACGAGCCCTGCCTCCTCGCGCGCTTCGGCAGCCGGGTCGAGGTTCACGCTGACTGCGCAACCTCCTGCCGCGTCTCGACGAATGCGGTGACCGCGCGTTCGAGATCGGCTTTCGAGTGCGCGGCCGAGACCTGCGTCCTGATCCGGGCCTTGCCTTGCGGCACCACCGGATACGAGAAGCTGACCACGTACACGCCTTTTTCGAGCATGACCTGGGCTATGCGGGCGGCCAGTGTCGCGTCGCCGACCATGACGGGCACGATCGGGTGGTCGCCGGGCAGGATGTCAAAGCCGGCAGCAGTCATCTGCCGGCGGAAATAGACCGTGTTGTCGCGCAATCGCTGACGGAGCTCGCCGGCCGTCCGGATCAGCTCCAGCACCTTCAGGCTCCCGGCGACGATCGCAGGCGCCACCGAGTTGGAGAAGAGGTAAGGACGCGAGCGCTGCCGGAGCATGGCAACCAGCTCCTTGCGTCCGGAGATGTAGCCGCCGCTCGCGCCGCCAAGCGCCTTGCCGAGCGTCCCGCTGATCGCATCGATCCTGCCCATGACGCCGTGGTGCTCGTGGGTGCCGCGCCCACCCGCACCCATGAATCCGACGGCATGCGAGTCGTCGATCATGACGAGCGCGTCATGGCGCTCGGCGAGCTCGCAGATCTCGGGTAGGGGCGCCAGGTACCCGTCCATCGAGAAAACCCCGTCCGTGACCACCATCCGGAAACGCGCTCCCGCGCTGTCCACGAGCTGGCGTTCGAGGTTGTTCATGTCGCGGTTTGCATAGCGCAGGCGCTTGGCCTTGCACAGCCGGATCCCGTCGATGATGCTCGCGTGATTGAGCGTGTCCGAGATCACCGCGTCGCGTTCGTCGAGGAGAGCCTCGAAGATCCCTCCGTTGGCGTCGAAGCAGGATGAATAGAGGATGGTGTCCTCGGTGCCCAGGAAATCCGTGAGCGCGGCCTCGAGCTTCTTGTGGATCTCCTGCGTGCCGCAGATGAACCGAACCGAGGCCATGCCGTAGCCCCAGCGATCCAGGGCCTCTTTTGCCGCCGCGACGATGTCCGGGTGGTCGGCCAGCCCAAGGTAGTTGTTGGCGCAGAGGTTGAGGACGTCGTGGTCGAGCACGCTGACGACCGAGCCCTGCGGTCCCATCAGCACGCGCTCCTGTTTCTCCAACCCCGCGCTGCGGATCTCATCGAGCTGGCTCACCAAGTGCGCTTGCATTTTTTTGAACATTCAGGTTTCCTCTGCTAGGCCGCGGTCCAGTCGAGCACGACCTTGCCGCAGCGGCCGGAGTGGGCGACGGTGAAGGCCTCCTCGAACTGGTGATACGGGAAGCGATGAGTGATGACCGGCGAGATGTCGAGGCCGGTCTGGGTGAAGACCGACATCTGGTACCACGTCTCGAAGATCTGACGGCCGTAGACACCTTTGACCGTAAGCATCTTGAAGACGACCTGAGACCAATCGATGGGAAACTCGTGGTCCGGCAACCCGAGCATGGCAACGCGTCCGCCGTGGGCCATGGTCGCGATCATGTCGCGCAGCGCGCTTGCCTGTCCCGACATCTCGAACCCGACGTCGAATCCCTCTTTCATGCCGAGCTCTTCCTGCACCTGCGCGAGGGTAGTCGTGCGAACGTCGACCGCACGCGTCACGCCGACCTTGCGCGCCAGCTCGAGCCGGTATTCGCTGACGTCGGTGATGACGACGAAACGCGCGCCGTTGTGGCGCGCAACCATGGCCGCCATGATCCCGATCGGGCCCGCGCCAGTGACCAGCACGTCCTCGGCGACGACGCGGAACTGGGTTGCCGTGTGGACGGCGTTGCCGAACGGGTCGAAGATGGCAGCGACGTCGAGGTCGATCTTGGTCAGGTGCGGCCAGAGGTTGATGGCCGGCATGACTATGAGCTCGGCGAACGCGCCGTCACGCTGAACGCCGATACCGACAGTGTTCGCGCAAAGGGCGCGGCGTCCGGCCAGGCAGTTGCGGCAGCGCCCGCACACGATGTGCCCCTCGGCTCCGACGATCTCGCCCGGATAGACGGACGCGACGCCCTCTCCCAATTGCAGCACCTCGCCGACGAACTCGTGTCCGATCACAAGCGGCGGTTGGATGGTCGCCCGCGCCCATTCGTTCCAGCTCTCGATGTGGAGGTCTGTGCCACAGATGCCCGTTCGCAGGACGCGAATCAACACCTCACCGGGGCCGGGGGTCGGATCCGGGACCTCCTGCAGCCACAGGCCCGGCGCCGCCTTCGCTTTGACCAGCGCCTTCACTCCCGGCAGGATAGCCCGGGTGCCGGGAGGAGATCGATGCCTCGTCACGTTCTGTGCGGCGCGCTGAGCATCAAAGCGGTGACCCGCATTTCAAGAGCCGCACCGGGCAGTTGGTTATGTTTCGCCTGGCATGAAGCTGCGGATCGGGATCGTCCTGCTGCTGGTCGTCCTCGGCCTGGGGACCTGGAACTATCTCCGCCCGATTCCCGGAGTGGCGGCCACCGGCTCGCCTCCCGCCAGCGAGGTGATCGCCGGCACGCCGCCCGCGATGCCCTGGCCGAGCCGTGGTTCGGCCGCCGTCGGCGTCCAGAACCTCGGGTTCATAGCGAGCTCGGGCAACGAGCAGGCCATTCCGGCCGCCAGCGTCACCAAGGTCATGACCGCGTTGGTGATCCTCGAGGACAAGCCGCTGAAGACAGACGACCCCGGGCCCACGATCACTCTCACCGACGTTGACGTCCAGGCGTACGTCGCGGACCTCGCAAACAAGGAGTCTGTGGCCGCGGTGCAGGCCGGCGAGCAGATCACGGAGCTCCAGGCCCTCCAGGGCATGTTGATCCCGTCCGCGAACAACCTCGCAGAGACGCTTGCCCGCTGGGATGCCGGTTCGATCGATTCATTCGTCGCCAAGATGAACGCCCGCGCCGTGGCCTTGCACCTTACCCACACCAGGTTTGCGGACACGAGCGGAGCCAATCCAGGCAGCGTCAGCACGCCGACCGATCTCATATCGCTCGGCATGGCGGCGATGCAGCAAGAGGTGTTCGCCCAGGTGGTCGGGATGGGCTCGGCCGTGATTCCAGTAGCGGGCACCGTCTACAACGTCGACGGCGTCCTCGGGCAGAGCGGGATCATCGGTATCAAGACCGGCTCCGGCCTGAATGCCGGAGCGAACTTTCTGTTTGCCGCGACCATATCCGTGGACGGAGTGCCGATCACGTTCTATGGATGCGTGATGGGCCTGTCGACATTGGCCGACACGTTCGCGGCGGCCAAGACCTTGATCGGAGCGATGCAGGCGGCCCTGCACGTACGCCATGTCATCGCCCGCAATCAGACCATCGCCACCTACATCACTCCTTGGGGCGCGCAATCAGACCTGGTCTCGTCGGTCGACGTCAATCTGGTCGAGTGGCCCGGCATGGTGCTGAGGCAGCGTCTCGACACGCGGACGATCGTTGTCGACCAGCCGCTCGCGGCGGGCACGCAGGAGGGCACCGAGCACATGGTTCTGGGTGACTACAGCCTCGACATCCCGCTGGTCACGGCCGACCCGATGTATCCACCCGGCCGCTTCTGGCGGCTGACTCGCCTGAGCTTCTGATCGCAGGTCGAGTCAGAATTGGCGAGCGATCTCCGAGGAGGTAACCGGTATGCCAAAAGTAAAAGGGACGGGCACCAAGCAGTCACCGTGGCAGCTGACGACGCCGAGCGGATCGTCTGAATACCTGATGTACAGGGACGAATCGCTCGACCCGCCGGCGATCGTCTGCATGGTCGGCAAGACCGAGCTTCGATACGACGTCCGCGCGATCGAGGACCTCCACGCGATGCTCAAGAAGCAAGGCGACTGGGTGCCGCTCGGAAGCGCCGACGAGCAGAAGCCCGCGGCGGAGGGAACCGTCGAGGCATGGGGCAGGTCGCCGAAGAACCCGGTTGGCGGATGGTATGGGCTCAAGAAGGGACTGCGCGGCCGGTTCGGCATGTACATGCCGCCGCTGCTGGAGGCGCTGGACCTCGCCGAGGTCGAGCACAATCCAAAGAACAATCGCATGCGCGCGAAGTGATCAACCCGCTGCACGAAGCGCAGATCGAATACTGCGTCCCTTGAGACTATCTAGACCAGGCCGTGGGCCTGGCCAACGAGCTCCTGAGCCGCTGGGCCCCCGTAATGCGCGCGGTCGAGCTCTCGAGCGGCAGCAGCGGCCGATTCGAGGTCACCCTCGACGGCGAGCTCCTCTTCAGCAAGAAGGCGACCGGGCGGTTCCCGAAGCCGGGTGAAGTTGCCGGGCTCTTTGAGAAAAAGCTCGGCCCGGCCCTGGAGTGGAGACAGCATTAGGCTGCCGCTTCTGTAACAGTCCGCTCAGTTTCGACACCAGGCATCGATGACCGATTGCGCAACCCTTGTCAGCTAGATCGCGCTCTTATCCTGGGCCACCGGCGGAGGATCGACCGGGAGATGGTGCGCGAAGCGGCCTGGCCCAAGGAGCAAGCACCGGCGATGTTCATCTGTGGGCCGACCGCATTCGCCGAGACTGCGGCCGATTTGCTAGTTGAAGCGGACTACGAGCCCGGCCTGGATCAAGACCGAGCGATTTGGCGCCACCGGAGGATGACGATGGAGATATCTGAGGCGACGTCAACCCGGTGGGACGGGTCCACGTTTACATCCAGGCGCCGGGCGTCGTCGTCCGCTGCCCCGACTGTGAGCAGGTCCTTATGCGCGTGGTGCAAGGGCGCGGTCGGTCCTGGGTCGACCTGCGCGGGATGCGCTGCCTGGAGTTCGCCGCTTCCCAGTAGCGTGGCTACCCGAAGTAGCCTGGAAAAGTAATCAGGCGACCCGGATCCACCTTCCGACCGTTGTCCTAGTGCGCGTTCTGTAAGGAATCGGTAACTAAGTTTCGGTAAGCCTCTCGGGAAGGAGGGTCCCAGTGGTCGCACATCCGGTGCCTCGGATCAGGGGATGGTTGGATGCCGTGGTCGTCCTCGGCCACCTGGTCAAGGACCGGCAGGCGCTCGGCCACAATCGGCGCGTAGCGCACCTCTGCGTCCAGGTTGGACGCCAGATGGCGATGACGACGGCCGAGCTGCGAGTGCTCGCCCGAGCGGGTCTTCTGCACGACATCGGCAAGCTTGCGATCCCCGACCATATCCTCGAGAAGCATTCGCCACTGGACGAATCCGAGTGGCGGCTGATGAAGTCGCACCCCGAGATCGGCCTGTCACTCCTTGGCGACGGCCGGTCGCGGAGAGAGCTGATAGCGGTCCTCTACCACCACGAGCGGCTCGACGGCAGCGGCTACCCGTACGGGCTGGGCGGCGAAGCGATCCCCATCGAGGCGCGGATCGTCGCGGCCGCAGACACCTACGACGCTTTGACATCGGACCGGCCCTACCGGACGGCCCGAGCCCCGCAGGAAGCGCGGCTCGTGATGATGGAAGAGGCTGGCCGGCGGCTCGACGCCAGGGTGGTGTCGGCCTTGCTCGCGGCCGTCGACTCCTATCCGGTCAGGCCGGCAGGTACCGCCCGGAGGATGTCGCTGGCCGGCTGACCGGGCACACCGTCTTCGACCGCCAGCCACGATCGGTCACCATGATCAGGTGAAGTTCGGAATCGCGATCTTTCCGACCGACTACGCGATCTCGATGGGAGAGCTTGCGCCCGCTGCCGAGCAGCTGGGATTCGAGTCGCTCTGGGTCGCCGAGCACTCCCACATCCCGACGAGCAGGACCTCTCCATGGGCCGGAGGCGGGGAGCTGCCCAAGCACTACTGGCACAGCATGGATCCGTTTGTCGCGCTGACCATCGCCGCCCTGGCGTCGAAGACGATCCGGGTCGCGACCGGCATCTGCCTGCTCATCCAGCGCGACCCGATCCACACGGCCAAGGAGGTCGCCAGCGTCGACGTGATCTCGAACGGCAGGTTCATCTTCGGCATCGGCGGGGGTTGGAACCGCGAGGAGATGGCCGACCACGGCACCGAGTTCAGCACGCGTTGGAAGCTGCTCCGCGAGAAGGTCGAGGCGATCAAGGTCATCTGGACCCAGGACGAAGCCGAGTACCACGGCGACATGGTGGATTTCGGACCGATGTGGAGTTGGCCGAAACCCTTACAGAAGCCCCACCCGCCGATCATCCTGGGCGGCAGCGGGCCGAAGATCCTGGAGAGAGTGGTTCGCTACGCGGACGGCTGGATGCCGAATCGGGGTAATGTGATCGAGCGCATCCCCGAGCTTCAGGAAATGGCGCGAGCCGCGGGGCGGGGACCCATTCCCGTGACGTGTTACCCGAAGGCTGTCGCCGGCGAGATCGAGCGGCTCGCGAAGGCCGGCGTCGAGCGCTGCATCTACTACGTGCCGCCGGACGGGAGGGACCAGGCTCTGGCCAAGCTGGAGGAGCTGGGCCGGATGATCGAGCCCTACCGGGACTAGCGCCTCAGCGCCCCTCGAGGAGCGTCGGCGGTATGCCGGCCCAGGTCCCGCCCTTGCGCCTGTATGCGATCCCCGACAGCATCTCCAGCACGACTCGGTTGGCGAGAAACGCCGTGATCTCGGCCGCGTCGTAAGGCGGCGACACCTCCACCACGTCGATGCCGACGACCGGCAGCTCGATGGCGATCCGCCGCACGGCGTCGAGGAGCTGGCGCCCCGTCAGTCCGCCAGGTTCTGGCGTGCCGGTTCCGGGCGCCATCCCAGGATCGACCACGTCGAGGTCGACCGACACGAAGACTCCATCGCAGTCGTCGACCGCGATCGCGAACGCCTCCTCGAGCACCGCATCGAGGCCGCGCCGCACCACCTCGTGCATCTCGAACGACCGCATCTTCTGCTCGGCCATCCACTGTAGGGTCGGCGGTTCCGGCCAGTACCCACGCAGCCCGATCTGCAGAAATCGGTCGCCCCGGCACGCGCCGGACTCGATCAGCCGGCGCATCGGCAGCCCATGCCCGACGAGGCTGCCGAACTGGATCGTCCCGGTGTCGGCGTGGGCGTCGAAGTGGATGACCGAGACGCGGCCCCAACCCTTGACCCGGGCCACGCCGGTCACGTCGGGCCAGGTGATGGTGTGATCGCCGCCCAGGATGATCGGGATGGCGCCCGCTTCGGTGGCCGTGCGGACCGCGCTTTCGAGCGCATCGAGCGGCACCCGCTGCTCGACACCCGCCATCTCGATGTCGCCCGCGTCCACCACGCGCAGCTCCCGGAGCGGGTCGACCCGTAGCGCAAGGTGCGGGCGCGACGCGTCGTGGGGCAGGTAATCGGTGATCCTGATCATCTTCGGCCCGAAGCGAGCGCCTGCCCGGTACGAGGTGCCGGCGTCGTAGGGCGCGCCGATGATCACGACGTCCGCGCCCTCGAGCGTCGAGGGCTGCGAGAGGTCGCAGCGGGCAACGCCGAGAAATGTCACGTCAGGGCCGTACATGCCTCCCAGACGTGACATCGAACTATTCGATCAGGACCGCAGGTCTTTAGCCATCTCGGCGAAGTTGTCCACGTAATGCTGGACGTCTTCGACCGAGTGCTGCACCGACAGGGTCCAGTTCTCCTCCGCCCCGGGCGCCATGATCACGCCCCGGTTGCACTGGTAGAGCCAGCTCAGGTACGCCAGCGCCTTGTCCGTCTCGAGATAGTCGCGGTAGTTGCGCACCCGACTGGCGCGGTAGGTGACTCCACCGCGCGCCGACAGCGTGATCACGTGACATGGCAGCTCGTGTTCGGCGATGGTCTCGTCGAGACCACCTTGCAGCGTCTCGGCGAGCGCATCGAAGTGCGAGTACGCCGACGCGTTCAGGATCTCCAGGAGCGTGACCTTGGAAGCGGCCATCGTCAGCGGGTTGCCGTTGAACGTGCCCATCTGTGCGACGCGCTTCGACTCGATCACCCCCATCACGTCGTCGCGTCCGCCGACCGCGCCGCACGGCAGCCCGCCGCCGATGGCCTTGGCCAGCGCGACCAGGTCAGGGGTCACGCCGAACCGCTCGGTCGCGCCTCCGGGCGAGATGGTGACGCCGGTCTTCACCTCGTCGAAGATCAATAGCGCACCGTGGCTGTGCGCCATCTCCTTGATCGCTGCCAGGTAGCCGGCATCCGGGAGCACGATGCCGAGGTTCATCATCGCCGGCTCGACGATGATCGCAGCGACCTCGCCGCGGTGGTGCGCAAGCGTCTTCTCGAGCGCCGGCAGGTTATTGAACGGCACCACGGTCGTGAGCTCGACGATGGCGGCCGGTATGCCCTCGCTCTGCGGCACCGATGCGGGAGCATCTGCAGCGCCCATCAGGTCTGGTGGTGGCTCAACCGAGACCATGAGCGCGTCGTGGTGTCCGTGGTACGAGGCCTCGATCTTGATCAGCCGCTCCCGGCCGGTGAAGCCGCGGGCGATCCGGACCGCGTCGAGGGTGGATTCGGTCCCGGAGTTGGTGAAGCGCCACTTCGGCTGCAAAAATCGCCGCGCCAGCTCGCGCGCCACGATCACGCCGTCTTCCACCGGTTGCGCAAAGTGCGAACCGAGGCCGATCTGCCGGCTCACCGCCTCGACGATCTTAGGGTGGGCGTGCCCGACCACCATGACCCCGAACCCGTTGTGGAAGTCGACGTACTCGTTCCCATCCACGTCCCAGACCCGGCTGCCATGCCCCCGTTCCATGAAGACGGGCTGTGGGGCGGCGTCCTGGAAGGAGGAAGGCACGCCGCGGGGAAGTACTTCACGAGCTTCGGTCCAGAGCTTTTTGGAGCGCGGCCGGGCCCGGCGGAACTTCTCTTCTTCGCCCGCTATCAGCTCTGCGACGCGGCTCGTGGGTACTTCGCGGGTGGTCCTGGTCGCCATAGGTTCGCCCCCTTAACTCAGGCGGTCGCCTTGACAGCGGTGCGCCTTCGATCTCTAATTGTGCCGAATTTCAGTCCAGCGTCATAAAAAGGGGCCCCACGAGCTCCCCTGAGCTCGGGGGATTGAAACCGGGGAGGGTTTGGATGGGGGAATCTGCCGCCGTAGCCGGGCTTGTGGCCGAGAAGCGCAAGCTCAAGAAGTCGCTGTTCCGGTTTGACATGATCTTCTTCACGGTCTGCGCCATCGTGGCGATCGACACCATCGGGCAATCGTCCTCATATGGCGCCCAGGCAATCTTCTGGCTAATCGTGTCGGCGCTCACGTTCCTCATTCCGTATGGCCTCTTGACGGCCGAGCTGGGTGCGGCCTTCCCGACCGAGGGCGCCACCTACGACTGGGTGCGCCTGGCCTACGGCCACTTCGCCGGTGCCGTGGTCAGCGTCCTCTACTGGCTGAGCAACCCGATCTGGCTTGGCGGGACGCTCACAGCTACCGCCATCGCCACGCTGGACGCTCTCTGGGGGAGCAGCTTCACTGGCAACCGGGGAGCGGAGACGGTAATCGGCTTCGTGTTCATCTGGGTCGCTGTCACGATGAACATCCTGTCGCTGCGTTACATGAAGTGGGTGCCCAACCTCGGCGCATTCCTCAGGATCGGGCTCCTGCTCTTCTTCGCCATACTCGTGATCACGTCCGGCACCCAGCACGGATTTCATGGCAGCATGGGCGGATTTCTGCCGACTGACGCCACCGTCCTCATCGGCGTGATCGGGGTCATCGTCTTCCAGTGGATCGGCTTTGAGCTGCAGACCAACGCCAGCGAGGAGATGGAAAACCCACAGCGCGACATCCCGCGCGCGATCTACGCCTCGGGGTTGATCTCTTTCCTCGGGTACGCCATCCCGATCGTCGGCGTGATCCTGATCCTCTCCAAAGACCAGTTGAGCAACGTGGGGGGCTTTGTCGCCGCGTACCAGTTCGCCTCCAGCAGCGTCTTCGGAAGCGCCGCGCCGTTCTTCAACCACCTGGCCGGGTTGGCGGTCGTCTTCGTGCTGCTGTCGAGTGGGACGACGTGGTTGATGGGATCCGACCGCCTGATGGCCATCGGCGCGCTTGCCGGCTCGGGCCCCAAGCAGCTCGGGTATTTCTCAGCCCGGTTCGGGACCCCGATCGTGGTCAACGTCTCCTCCGGAATCATCGCCACGATCTTCATGTACATCACCTTTTTCGTCACTGGCGGAAGTCTTCATGGCTTCTTCGCCGCAGTCCTCGGCCTGGTCATCTCGACCACCACCTTCTCCTACATCCTGATCTTCCCGGCACTGCTCACCCTTCGCCGCAAGTACCCCAATGTTCCTCGTCCGTACGTCGTGCCTGGCGGCAACGCCGGTGCGTGGGCGTGCGTAATCCTCACGATGTTCTGGGTCGTCGCGGCCACCGTCTTTTCGATCTGGCCGGGCCTCTTCACCTACCTGTGGAGCGCTGACACCTCTGGCGTCAGCCGTACCACGTTTGAGGTGTACACGTTTGCGGTCGTGGCATTCCTGATCGCGGTGGCGATCGTCTTCTGGGCGGTCGGACGCGGCCACGCAATCCATGGCGGCCCGGTGAGCGCTGTCGCACCGACGCCAATGCCGGCTGGCGCGCCCGGCGCCTGATCTTCAACCGCTGACGGGCCGGGTCCTCTCGGCCCGTCAGCCTTCGTATACAACCCGGCCGCCGACCACGGTGGCCTTGACTTTCATCTCGGCCAGCTCTGACATGGGCGTCGTGACCAGGTCGCGATCGAGCACCGCGATGTCGGCGAGCATGCCCTCGGCGAGCGTGCCCTTCTGATCTTCCGCGTGCTCCGCGTATGCGCCGCCCCTGGTCCAGGCGGCCAGCGCTTCGGAGAGCTTGATTCGCTGGTCGGGGAGCCATCCACCGGCGGGCTCGCCTGCTCGGGTCTGCCGCGTGACCGCCACATGCAGGCTCGCGGCGGGGTCGAGCGGTACGACCGGCCAATCAGTGCCGAACGCAACGTGGGCTCCTGAGTGGAGGATCGAGCGCCACGGCCAGCCGCAGGCCGCCCGCTCGGATCCGAGGTTGGGCAACCAGATCTCGAACAGGTTGCGGTTGGGCTCGGCGTGCTGAGGCTGCATGCTGGCGATGACGCCCAGGTCGGCGAACCGGGGGAGGTCAAGCGGCGAGGGCGCCTCGATGTGTTCGATCCGGTGGCGCCGCTCGCGTGTCGTCGAGGCGAAGGCGTCGAGGGCCTGCCGGATCGCCGCATCGCCGATGGCGTGCACCTGCACCTGCCACCCGCGGGCATCCGCCGCATGAACCGCGTGGGCCAGCTCGTCACGGCCCCAAAGGGGTGAGCCCAGCTCAGAGGTCCCTTCGTATGGCTCGAGCATCGCGGCCGTGCGCGACTCGACGACCCCGTCCGCGAAGGCTTTGAGAATCCCGGTGGCGATCCCCGGATTCGTTTTGTGCGCGCGGACCATCTCGTCGTAGAGGTCCAACCGCCCCTTCGAGGCTTCCGCATCGAGTCCAGGGACCAGGTCGAACGCCAGCCGCACGCGCAGCGTCAGCTCATCCGTCTCGTGAAGCGCCTTCCACAGCTCGAGCTGGTCCTGGCCCTCGCCGGCTTCTTGGACCGACCCGATGCCATGCTCCGCGGCCACCCTCATACCGGCGCGAAGAGCCTCGAGGTCTTCGGCCCTGGCGCGGGCGGGGATGTGGCGCGTCACGCTGAGCATCGCTGCTTCCTTGAGCACGCCCGAGGACGCGACTCCGGCTGTCAGCAGCGCGGGGGTGTTGGCCCAACCGGTGTGAGCGTCGAACGATTCGATATACGCGGGCCGGTCGGGGACCAGCCGGTCGAGGAGCTCGACGGTGGGCATCCCACCTGGGAACGCCGAGTAAAACCATCCCCGACCTACGACCCAGGGCCCTGTGTGGCCCGCCGCATAGACTGCGATCCGGCGCTCGACCTCGATCTGGGTTTCGGCTCCATAAAGATCCAGCTCGGCCAGCGAGCGCGACGCCATCAGGAAGTGGACGTGCGCGTCATTGAAAGCAGGGAGGATGGTGCCGCGGCGGGCGTCGATGACTCGGGTGTGCCGGTTGCACAGAAGGCGAACGTCTGCGTCCGATCCGGCCGCCAGGATGCGGTCGCCCATGACCGCAACCGAGGTGGCGCGTTTTCGAGGAGGCCAGACCAGGCCGTTGACGACCGCCAGCGATGCGATCTGCACGGCAGCATTCTGCGTGAATGCCACAATTGCACTCAATCGATGAAGCTCGAAACTGACGTGGCAAGCGCGTCGACGCTGCCCTCAACGGTCTATTTGGATCCCGCCGTTCTGGAGCGGGAGAAGGACCGCATCTTTTACCGTACGTGGCAGCTCGTCGCGCACATGAGCGAGCTGGCGAGGGTCGGTGACTTCAAGCCGGCCAGCATCCTCGACGAGCCGATTCTCTTGACCCATGCACAGGACGGAAAGCTGCGCGGCTTCTACAACGTCTGCCGTCACCGCGCCGCGCAGGTCGTGACGACGCGCGGAAATCGAAAGTCGCTCCAGTGCGGGTACCACGGCTGGGTCTACGGCCTCGACGGAAAGCTCCAGGTCGCGCGAGAGATGGAAGGCACCCTGAACTTCGACAAGGCGGACTTCGGCCTCGTGCCGATTCGTGTCGACACCCTCGGTCCCTTCGTGTTCGCCAACCTCGACCCCGCCGCCGCCCCGCTGGCGGACTGGATTGGCGCCATCCCCTCGGAGATCGCGTCGGCCGGGTACGACATGTCGAGCATGCGACGCATCGAGCGTCGCGACTACGACATCGCGTGCAACTGGAAGGTATACGTGGACAACTACCTCGAGGGGTATCACCTGCCCATCGCGCATCCGGGCCTCTTCAAGGAGCTGGAGTACGACCAGTACCGAGTGGAGACGTTCCGCTATTACTCAAAGCAGCACGCGCCGATCCGCGAGCTCAAGCCAGGCGAGGTGCCGGGTCGCGACCGCCGCTACATCCGAATGCCGGGTGCGGAAGACAACGCCCTTTACTACTGGATCTTTCCCAACACCATGTTGAACATCTACCAGGACAACATCAGCACCAACGTCATCCTCCCGTTGGGAGTCGATCGCACTCTAACGATCTTCGAATGGTTCTTCGCGGAGCCGGGCACGGGCGCCGGCTGGGAATCGATGCAGCAGACGATCGCTTTCTCGGACGAGATCCAGCAGGAGGACATCGCGGTCTGCGAGCAGGTGCAGAAAGGCCTGAGGTCGCGCTCCTACAGCCGCGGCCGCTTCTCCGCGCTGCGCGAGAACGGCGTGCACCACTTCCAGTCTCTGATCACAGAATTCCTGGGCCGCGACCAGATCGGCTAAGCGTCAGGGGCCTTCGGCGGCGGGGCCGGAAGCGTGAAGCGGAAGTCCGAACCCGAGCCGAGAGCGGTGTCGACCCAGATCCGCCCGCCGTGCAGCTCGACGATTTGCCGCGCGATGGCAAGGCCCAGCCCGGTGCCGATGATCTTGCCGCTCGTCTTCTCGTACCGCTCGTAGCGACTGAAGAGCCGCTTTGCGAATTCGGGCGCGATGCCGGCGCCATGATCGCGGACGCTGATCTCGACGAACCCTTCGCCGGCCTGGCTGGAGACGAGTATCTCGCCGCCGTCGGGGGAGTACTTGACCGCGTTTGTCAGCAGGTTGGAGATGATCTGGGCGACCCGGTCGGCATCGCACTGCGCAACCGGCTGCGCCGGGTCGAGGTTGACGCCGATCACGTGATCCTGGCTCGACGCTCGAGCCCGCTCGACCGCCTCCAGCACGAGGACGTTGATGTCTAACGGTTCTATGTGTAGCGTCAGGCGGCCGGCCTCGATCCGGTCGAGGTCGAGCATGTCGTTGATCATGCGGTTGAGCCGCTGGGCATCCTTGTTGATGTCGGCGGCAAAGGATTTGACGTCTTCCGCGGCAAGGTCCGAGTCGCGGAGCATCTCGCTGAAGCCCTGGATGCCGACGAGGCCAGTGCGGAACTCGTGGCTCACCAGCGTGATGAACTCGCTCTTTAGCTGGTTCAAGCGCTCGATGCCGGCCAGGTGGGCGGTAGCCGCCTCGTTGGCCGCATGTTGCGCGTCAGTGTCTTCGTACATCGCGAGGAAATAGTCGACCCGGCCCGCCGCGTTGCGCACGGTGGTCGCACTCCAGTGAAGCCAGGCGCTGGTCCGGTCACCCCGGACGGCGCGACTGTCCGACTCGATGGTGTCGACTGCCCCGTTCCACAGGGGCTGGAAAAGCTGGAAGACACGCGCGAACTCGCTCGGGTCGAGGAACGCCGCGACCGGCCTTCCGACCAGGTGATTAGAGTCCACCCGCATCAGGGTGGCCATGCGCGGATTCGCGTCGATGATCCGCATGTCGATGCCTACGCGCAAGATGCCGAGCGGGGCGTGCGTGATGATCTCGTCCAGCAGGTTGTTGCGGCGCTCCACCTGGTTTTCGGCCTGCTGGCTCTTGACGAGCAGCGACAGGGAGTCTCGGTGGGAGAGGACCTGGCTTCCCACCAGCAGGAGTCCGATGCTTCCAGCCAGGACTGTCTCGAAGCGGTCGAGGGCCTGGCCGCCCATGGCGAGCTTCATTGCGGTGACCGCCGCCGCAAGCAGGGCGACCCAGGGAAGCGCCAGCTGCCAGAGCTCGATCGGGCCTTCAGCCGCCACCTTCTCCGTGTCGGTGGCAGGCCAGATCGGCGCCAGCGCGATCATCAGGTAGCCGATCACCCAGCCCGCGTCGAGAAGGCTGCCGATTGTGCCGTAGGAGCCGCTTGCCGTCAGGTAGGCGAAAGTGCTGTCGGCAAGAGCCGCTGCAGCCAGGCCGCCCAGGAGCAGGAACATTCTGCCCAGCTCCGTCCTGCGCGCGCGTCGCAGCGCCAGCACGAGAACGGTGATCGTGATGATGTCGCCCACGGGGTAAGCAAGACCGATCAGGCGGGCGGGCGGTGACGCCGCCGACGTGTCGTAGACGTTGCCAAGCCCCAGCGCCCAGGCTACAAACAGCAGCGACAGGGCGACGATGGCGCCCGCCAGGAGCGCCTCGCCTCGCGTGGTCAACCGGCTCGGCGCCGAAGTGAACGCGAACACCCCCGCTACCGCGAGCGGAATCGCCAGCAGGAAGCCGGCGTCTGCGGCAGAGGGGAATGGGACGCTCACCCCCATGCCGACCTCGTAGACGGACCAAACCACCTCGCCGATTCCCCAACTGGCGGCGGACGCAGCGAAGAATCCCCAGGCGAGGCGGGTCCGGTTTTCGGTACGGAAGGCCGCCAGACCGCAGCTGACCGCGGCGAGGATCGCGGCGACCGCCTCTCCGATGTCGTCCACAGCGACTGTGGCGTCGTCGCCCCCGATGCGCAGCCCAGTCCAGGCGACGAATGCCACCGCCAGGATGGCGGCCGCGGTGGCCGCGATCGTGAATGCTCGCCAGCCTCTGAAACCGAAACCGCTGACGACCGGGACCAATCGGGACGCGGGCGATAAAACCAGGTTGCCCGGAGGCGCTCGCCGCAAAGCCGGAGCGAACGTTGGAGAAGGAGATTTGGCCATTACTTCTCCGATTCCATGTTAATTCATCCGGCTTTCAATTAACATCACTAGGCAGTACCTGTAGCACAGCCGCGAGGGGTGTAGCGACGGCTCTGAGGAGGCACTGCGATCAAGCCAACCATTGCGGACGATTCGGATCGCCAACCGGCATGTGACCAGGCGGAGGCCGAGCTCGAAGGGACGAGCCTGGTCCTGGCGCTCGCGGTATGTGGGATTGCGACCATCGCATTGTCGCTGGCGGTCCTGCCCGCGGCGATCGCAATGCGGTTTTTTACATTTCCGGTCTGGGTCGGCGCCGCCGTCGGGTGTCTGGGCGCGGCGGTGGGTGGGGTGAAGTTGATTGCGATGGCGTGGGCCATGGGAGCGCGCCTCTTGGGCGGGCACTCGGCCGGCGGAGCCATCGCCGCCGTCGTCGATTGAACCTCTTCTCGGAGCCTCAGGCGGCGCCGGTCTGTGCCGCAAAGGAGGTGATTTGAATGCGAAAACTAATGTTTGCCGCCATCCTGGCGACGATCCTGGTGCTGGTGCTGTCGATCGGCGTCGGCGCTGAGGGAGTCCCCGGCTGCTGCCTCTAGAACCTGACTTTACTGGCCAGTTTCGTCAATTCATCTTTGTCAACTGACAATTAGTCGGATAAGCTGGCGTTATGTCAGAGGTGTCCGCACACCCATCAGCCGAAGACGGCCCGAGGGAGATCGGGAAGGCCACCTCGGGCCGTCGCGGGCGCCGCCGGGGCATCGAGATCAAGCCCGGCACGGTCAAGCAAGCGAGATCTGACGCCGGCCTCAGCCTGGCCCAGGTCGCGGGCGGCGAGATCAGCCGCACCGCGATTTATTTCGTCGAGACCGGGAAGGCCAAGCCCTCGATGGAGACCCTGAAGCTCATCGCCGAGCGGACGGGGCGGCCTATGGACTACTTCCTCAGCAGGCCCAGCACGATGGAACCTCGTTCCACGGCAGGAACCGCCGAGATCGAACGGCTGATCACCGTCGGGGACTCGGTCGCGGCTCTTGCCTCGGGGGAAGCTCTTCTAGTCGCCGAGCGAGACCCTGACACTCGCGCCCAGATCAAGTTCCTGATGGCGACCGCGCACCTTCGGCTCGCTCAGTGGGTGCAGGCGCGCCGCCTGGCTTCGACCGCGAGGGCGCATTTCGAATCGGCGGGAGACCTGCTCATGACGGCCGAGTGTCTGGGCAGCGAGGCCTCGGCGGCGTACATGATGCAGGACCCGGGCGCGCTCGCCCTTGCTGAAGGGGCCGTGGCCACATGCCGATCGCTGAATCCGGTTCCGCAAATTACGGAGAGCCGCCTCCTGGGCATCCTTGCCGCGGTACATACGGTCAACCACAGCTGGCAGGCGGCGATCGACACCTATGAGCTGGCGATCGCGGCCGCGGACGTGGTTCAGGACCTGCGCCGGCTGTCGATCATTTACACCGGGCTGAGCTGGGCGTACCAGGAGACCGGCCAGCTCGGCCTGTCGGCGCAATACGCTCGAAAGGCCATCGTCTTACACGAGACGCTCAACGATCGGCTGTCGCTCGCTCGCTCTGAAAACAACCTGGGGTTGCTGCTGCTTCGACAAGGGAACCCGGTCGACGCGCGAAGACACATTGAAAGGTCAATCAGCTTGTTTGACGACGCTGGCGTAGAAGCCGGGAAGGCGGGCGTCATCCTCAGCCTGAGTGAGCTGGAGCTCGGCGAGTCGAATCCAGGGGAGGCGGCCCGATTCGCGAACCAGGCCCTCGAGCTGGCCGGCAGGCTCTCGGAGGACCCCTCGGTTGCCGACGCGCACGTCTGGCTGGGCCTGATCGCGGAGGCGCGTGGCGAAGAGGCCACGGCGGATGGCGAGTTTGCGGCCGCTTTCGAAGTTTTGGAGAGACCAGACATGACACCGGACAGGGCAAGTCGCAGCCACGCCCGCTATGCGGAGATCCTCGAGGCCCGGGGTGACATCGTGGGCGCCGTCCGGCATCTCAAGCGCGCGCTCGCGGCCCGCTCGCAACAGCGCGCGATCGAAGCCAGGTCAGCCACCGCCTGACCTGCGCTCAGGCCTGTTGCGCGTACTCCAGGGAATCGACCAGCGCCAGCAGCGAGGCCTCGATGATGTTGCTCGAGCACCCGACGGTGGTCCAGCGCTTGAGGCCCTTTCCGGATTCGATGAGCACCCGCGTGGTCGCGGCAGTGCCCGCGTCGCCATCAAGGATGCGCACCTTGTAGTCGTGCAGCGTCACTCCGCGCAGGCCCGGAAACCGCGGGCTGAGCGCTTTCCGGAGTGCCGCGTCGAGCGCGTTGACGGGGCCATTCCCGGCCGCGGCGGTGTGATAGACGGTGCCGGCGACCTCGACCTGCACGGTTGCCTCGGCGTTGACCGAGTCGCCGTTCTTGCGGACGTTCGTCGTGAAGTCGGCCACGGTCCAGGGGGCTTTGTAGCCCGGCTGCAGCCGTCGAACCAGCATCTCGAAGGACGCGTCCGCGGCCTCGTAGGAATAGCCGCGATGCTCGAGCTCTTTGAGGTGCTGCACCAGCCACCTGGTCTGGGGGTCGTCCCGGTCGAGCTCCAGCCCGAACTCTCGCGCCTTGGCGAGCACATTGCCGCGACCTGACAGCTCCGAGACGAGCACCCGGGCCTCGTTGCCGACGAGGGCCGGGTCGATGTGCTGGTATGAGTCCTTGTGCCGCAGGACAGCAGCGACGTGCTGTCCTCCCTTGTGTGCGAAGGCGCCGTGGCCGACAAACGGCTGCTGCAGCGGCAGGGCCAGGTTTGCGATCTCGGCCACCGTGCGAGACAGCTCGGTGAAACGCGCGATCGAGGCCCCGGGCAGGGCTTCCACGCCGAGCTTCAGAACGAGGTTCGCCACCACCGAGACCAGGTTCGCGTTGCCGCAGCGTTCGCCGTATCCGTTGATGGTGCCCTGGACCATATCGGCTCCGGCCTGCACACCCTCGAGCGAGTTGGCCACGGCGAGCTCGCAATCGTTGTGCGTGTGGATTCCGACGCGAACCGGACGATCGAGGTCGGAGAGCGCGCCGCGCACCGCCTCCACGCCGCGCCTGATCTCGGCCGGCAGGCTGCCTCCGTTGGTGTCGCACAGGACGACCCATGTCGCACCGGCGCGGGCGGCGGCCAGGCAGACCTCGAGCGCGTACTCGGAATCCCGGGCGAAACCGTCGAAGAAGTGCTCAGCATCGAAGATCAGCTCCCGGCCAAGGCCCACGCCGTAAGCGACGGATTCCTCAACCATGGCCAGGTTTTCGTTGGGCGTGGTCTGCAGCACGGTGGTGACCTGCCACGGGTCGCTCTTACCGACCAGGGTCCACACCGGCGCCGCACTCTGGGTGAGAGCGAGCAGGTTGGCGTCGTCCTCACAGCGGCCGTTGGCGCGCCGTGTCGCCCCGAACGCCGCGAGCTTCGCCCGTTTCAGGGGACGCTGGCGCAGGCTGGCGAACAGCTCCTCGTCCTTGGGGTTCGATCCCGGGAATCCGCCCTCCACGTAATCGAAGCCGAGACCGTCCAGGGCGCGGGCAATGCGCACCTTGTCGGCGGCCGAGAAGGACACGGCCGGACCCTGAGCCCCGTCGCGCAGCGTCGTGTCGTAGATGACGATCCGCCGATTGGACATAAAAAAACCTCCCGACCCTGTTGCCGGGAGGTCCAACGACTCGAGCGACGTGCGCTAAGTCGGGGGACCTCCCCGGATAATCTCGATCGCGATCGCAATCCAGCTACGCATCGCTTCGAAGGCTAGACGATCTGACCCACGAGGAGTATGGAGTCCGGCACCAAATCCCGGCCAAGCGATTAGTGGGAGGCGGACACCTCGCGAGTTCTCACCTGCACCTCCATGGTGCCGGTGGCCGATCCCACGTAGATGCCGCGAGTCGGCGCGGCGTCGCTGTAGTCCCGGCCCACGGCGAGCCGGACGTGATGCTCCGCGGCGCGTACGGGATGGGTGGCGTCGTAGCCGATCCATCCGCGTCCCGGCACCCAGGCCTCGGCCCAGGCGTGTGAGGCGGTCGTGGCTGCCCCAGCCGCGTGGATGTAGCCGCTCACGTATCGCGCCGGCACGCCCATCGACCGCGCGACCGCGATGAAAAGATGCGCGAAGTCCTGGCACACGCCCGCCCGCAGGGCGAGGACCTCGTCCACAGCGCTGTACACGTTGGTCACGGCCCGGTCGTAGGTGAACTCCCGGCTGATGGCGAGCGTCAGCTCGTCGAGCGCCTGCTCCACGGAGGGGCCGGAGCTCCGCTCGGCGATCGGATGACGGCTCGCCAGCTCCCGGATCCCGGGCGCGTCCTTCACCGGCGAGCGGAACCGCAGGAAGTCATGCACCAGGTCCTCTCCCGGGTTGACGTCGAGCACGCCGCCCGTCTCGACGACCGACCTGCTGGTCACGCTCAAGCTCGTGTGGGGGCGCACGAGGTTGAAGTAGTGGACGCTGTTTCCGTAACCGTCGAGGTAGGCGCCCGGCTGGATCCCCGAGCTGATCTCGAGGTCGAACTCAAGGCAGCGCTGTCCGTTGCCATCCATCGGTCGCAGGCGCACCTCCATCACGGTCTCCGCGATCGGGCCCGAATATCGGTACCGGGTGGTGTGCACGATCTCCAGCCTCATTGCTGCTGCGGCATGGCGCGCCCCTCGTCGCCGATCACGTTGGCGGGGACCTTGCTCGGGTGGAAGTAGGTCTCCCTCATGGCAAGCTCGAGCTGCCGCAGCACGCCCCGGCATTCCGTTTCGAATTCGCGTGGGTGCTCGGCGACCATCTGGGTGGCTGCTCCGTTGAACATCGTGTGCAGCAGCGACAGCAGGCGCCGGGGCTTTGAGCGGCGGCCCGGGCCGTCGATCCTCGAGACCGAGTCCAGGGCGATCTGAGCCGAGAAGCGGGCGGATCGCGGCAACGCAGGTTCGAAGAGCAGGAAGTCGATGATCCTCTCCGCCGTCACGCCGCCCGAGTGGCGGGCCTGGTAAGACTCGTATGCGAAGCAGGACTTCAGCACGGCCGACCACTCGAGGGTGTCCTCCGGCGCTTCGGTCAGCTCGGCCGACTTTCGCGTGACGAGGGTGGTGACATTCGCGGTGCGCTCGACGAACTTGCCGAGGCGGACGAAGTCGCGCGCCTCGTCGTGCTGCATCGTGTCTTCGAGCAGGCCGTCGACGAGCCTGACGCTCAGCTGCACGTCGTTGAGAAAGGGAAACAGGTCGGGCTGCCAGGTTGGGCCCTGGATGCGCCAGTGCAGCGCGTTGACCTGCTCATACAGCTCCGTGGGGAGCGAGGGGCGCACCGCCTGTGCGGCGATTCGGGCGGCGGCGACGCTCGATCGCACCGAGGGGCCCAGCGTGCCGGTGATCAACACCTCGACGGCCTCGGCCCGGCCGCTGGGGGTGCTGCCCGCCCAGCCGGCCAGCTCCATGAAGCGCGCCCAGAACTCCGGTCCTGGCTCATCAGTGCGGTCGAGGGAGAGCGACACATGCACGCCCAGGATGCGGGCGAGATGGTCGGCCCGTTCGAGGTGCCGGCCGAGCAGCGTGAGCGAGGTGGCGGCCCGGCTAAGCATCCTGGCTGTCCTCTCCATACTCCGCCAGGACCCAGGTGTCCCGGCTTCCGCCGCCCTGCGAGCTGTTGACGATCAGGGAGCCATCCTTGAGCGCGACTCGCGTCAGCCCGCCCGCCGTGACGTACACCTCGGGGCCGGTCAGGACGAAGGGACGCAGGTCCTGGTGCGTGCGGCGCATCCGTCCGCCGTCGAAGATCGGCTGCACCGACAGGGCGACGACCGGCTGTGCGATGAAGCTCCGCGGCCGCGCGGCGATGCGCTGCCTGAAGTCCTCGCGCTCATCCTTGGTTGACTCCGGGCCGATCAGCATCCCGTATCCGCCTGAGCCATCGACCGCCTTGATCACCAACTCATGGATGTGCTCGAGCACGTACCGGCGGTCGTCGTCGAGAGCGCAGAGGTAGGTCTGTACGTTCGGCAGGATTGGGTCCTCGTCGAGGTAGTAGCGAATGATCTTGGGCACCAGCGCGTACACCGCCTTGTCGTCCGCGACGCCGTTCCCAAGCGCGTTGGCGATGGCTACGTTTCCGGCCCTGTACGCATTGACCAGGCCGGCCACCCCGACGAGCGACTCCTGGCGCCCGAAGATCGGATCCAGCCATTCGTCGTCGAGCCGGCGGTAGATGACGTGGACCGGCTTGAGGCCGCGGGTGGTCCTCATGAAAACGTGGTCCAGGTCAACGACCAGGTCGGTACCCTCCACCAACTCGATCCCCATCTGCTTGGCCAGGTAGAGGTGCTCGTAGTAGGCGGCATTGTTGATGCCTGGAGTGAGGAGGACGATCGTCGGGTCGTCCACCCCCTCGGGCGCCAGCCAGCGAAGGTGGCGGAGCAGCTCGTGAACATAGCCCTCGACGGGCCGAACCGGATACCCGGCGAAGAGATCGGGCAGGACTCGCTTCATCACGTGGCGGTTGGCGAGCACGTAGGAGACGCCTGACGGCGTCCGCAGGTTGTCCTCGAGGACGAAAAAGTCGCCCTTGCCGTCCCGGACGAGATCGATGCCGGCGATGTGGCAGTGGATTCCCCGCGGCACCGGCAGGCCCTCGATCTCGCGGAGGTACTGCTGGCTGCTGAGCACGATTTCGGGCGGCACCACCCGCTGCCGGAGGATGAGCTTGCGTCCGTAGACGTCATCGAGGAACAGGTTGAGCGCCGCCATGCGCTGCTTGAGCCCGGCCTCCAGGCGCCGCCACGTCTGCGCCGAGATGACCCGCGGGATGATGTCGAATGGAAAGACCTTCTCGGTCCCCTGGGCGTCCGGGTACACGGCAAAGGTGATCCCGTGGTTGCGAAACATCTGCATCGCGAGGTCGTGGCGCCGGGCGAGCTCCTTCGGGCCAAGCCGGTGAAGCTGCTCGTAGATTCGGCGGTAACCGGGTCGCGGGCGCCCGGAAGCCGCAAGCATTTCGTCGTAGAAACCGTTTGTCCTGTAGTCAGCGTCGAGGGAATTCACGGAGGCCACCGCTATAGTTTCGCCATCCCGACCAAAAGTAAGCCAGCGATCAGCCTGCGCGTCGGCTGTGAGTTCAGCTACGACGTGACCGCGCCCACCCCCGTGACCGTCCAGGTCCGGCCCCGGTCCGACTCCAGCCATCAGCTGGTCAGCGAGACCTGGTCGACGACGCCATCACTGCCCGTCGACGAGTACAGCGACATCTACGGCAACCCGGTCAAGCGCTTCGTGATGCCACCCGGACCGGTCGTCCTCCGCTACGACGCCGTCTGCGCCGTCCCCGACGAGACAGACCCCGACCCCAGCGCGGCGACCCAGGTTCCAGTCGAGGAGCTGCCCGGTCAGCTGCTGCACTTCACGTTACCCAGCCGCTACTGCCTGTCAGACGAGCTAATGGGCATGGCGTGGCAGCTGTTCGGCCAGACGCAACCGGGAGCCCAGCGTGTGCAGGCGATCTGCGACTGGGTCCATGACAACATCAAGTTCAAGTACGGCACGAGCAACCCGCTGACGACATCCGCCGACGTACTCAGAGACCGGATCGGCGTGTGTCGAGACCTCACGCACGTCGCAGTCAGCTTCTGCCGCGCCATGAACATCCCTGCGCGCTACGTGTTTGGCTACCTGCCCGACCTCTACGTCCCAGTCGACCCCAACCCCATGGATTTCGCAGCCTGGATGGAGGTCTACCTGGGCGATCGGTGGTGGACCTTCGACCCACGTAACAACGCCCGCCGCGCTGGGCGTGTGCTCATCGGGCGCGGTCGGGACGCCCTCGACGTGGCCATGCTCACCACCTTCGGCCCGGCAGCCTTCCAATCGATGACCGTCTGGGCTGATGAATACCCCACGAAGTCGGAGGCTACGCCGTGACTTCGCGGGGACCCGTGAAGGTCAAGGGCGATTGATGGCGATCGAACGCACGTCGGTCGACTGGGCGTCGGCAAAGCGCGTGTCCTATCTGCTGCGGCAGAGCTTCCGCTACGAATACCCCAGCCCAATTCGCGACCTGAATCACCGCCTCGTCGTCATCCCGCCCGAGCGCTTCGGCGACCAGCGGCGCCTGCGCCACCAGCTTTCGGTCGATCGAGACGGCGTCCGGTTCGAGGATCGACAGGACCGCTTTGGCAACATGATCGTCGACGTCTTCGCTCCTCTCGTGTCCGAGACGATCGAGTTCGTGGCCGAGGTCTCGGTCGAGCGTTATGCCGCGGAGCCCAACCGGCTCGCCGACGGGTGGCTCACCGAAGGCTACCTGCTCGAGGCATCGCCGCTCACGGCCGCTGACGAGCGCATCAAGAGGGCGGCTCAGGAGCTGGGAGATTCAGCGGAGTGGGGCCTGCCGCTGGCGGACACCATCAATGACTGGGTATATCAATCGCTGACCTACCAGCATGGGGTGACCGGCGTCCGCACGACGGCGGCCCAGGCACTCGAGATCGGGTCCGGCGTCTGTCAGGACTACGCGCACGTGATGCTGGCGCTCTGCCGGGCGTGCGGACTGCCCTCTCGCTACGTCTCGGGCCACCTTCTCGGGCAGGGAGGGACGCATGCCTGGGTGGAGGTCGCCCTACCGACCAAGGACGGCACCGGCGACGCGATCGCTTCGACCTTCGACCCCACGCATGCGAGCCGGGGCGGCCTGGGCTACCTGACGATCGCGGTTGGCGGCGATTACTCGGACGTGGCGCCCACGTCCGGGACCTACACCTCGTCGGTGAGAGGCCGCCTGGTGACCAACAAGCAGGTCGCCCTCGTCGACGTCGAGTACGGCGACTGAAGTGGGAGGAGGCCGGAGCCCCCTCCCGCCCTTCAGGGTTTACATCGTCGGGGTGACTTCGTAGACCGTGGCGAATTTCGTACTCGTGTACACCGGCGGCGGCATGCCCGTGCTCCAGGCGACCAACGACGTCGCCACACCGGAGCAGGTTGCCTTGCCTCGCTGCTGCTGGCGCTCGCCACCTGCCTGCTGGCGATCGGCATCCTATGGCGGCGGAGTCGTGCGCTGCGCTGGGCGTTCCGGCTGGAGATCACGTGCCTCGCCGGCTCGCTGCTCCTCTTGGTGCTGCCGATCGGCGCCAACCACGGTCCGGTCGCCTGGATGACGAATGTCGCCCTGCCGATCGCCCTGATCGTCCTGCTGCGCAAACCCGAGAGGCATTTACCTAGCCGCGTGAGGCGAGTCGCCCCTTTCGTGTGAGAGCCTCATCGGCGTCTTCGGTCGTCACGACCTGGCGCCGGAAGTTCCTCAACGCAAAACGGTCGCAGGCAGTCTCGGCGGCGGAGCCCTTTCCAAGCACCTCATGCAGGTACCAGTGCATCCACTCATGGCAGTAGAGGAACCTCAGCACGTCACGGCGCCCGCGAAACAGAACCGTCTCGGAGGCCCAGGCAAATCGCATGACGTCTCCGCGCTTGCGCCGGGCGGCAAAGATCACAGGCTCCTTGAAGGGCCGGAATGGAGTCGGCACCTGCAGCACGATGCGGCGCTCTTCGAACTCGCAGCGGGCGGCAAGGTGCGGGTGGGTCCGATAGCGCAGCGGCTTGATCACGACCTCGTAGTCGCACCGCGGCAGGCCTTCCAGGGCGCGGGTCGCTTCGGCGCCGCTGTATCCCAGGAGCTCGCTTCGGACGACCATGGCGTGACAGGGTACGCGCAGGCACGGATCAGTTGATGTCCGAACAGTTTCACAAGGTCCGGAACCAGGTGGACATGCTGCTCGGAATCGGTCTTACGCTGTAGGGCAAGGCGAGGTTCGCGCTGAAACCCCCGGCCACGACAATCCGCAAGCCTGAAGGAGAACAAGCAATGGGCCCTTCGTCAGATGAAATCGACCGTCAGAGAAAAGAGACCCGCGAGCGCATCGATGAAGACTTCGGAGCTCTCGACCAGCGCGATGAGTCCAACGCGATGCGCTATGGCCGCATTGCTGCAGTCGTCGTCGGCGTGGCCGTGGTGGCCGGGGTCGGCTGGTTGATCTATCGGAAGATCAACCGGCCGACGCGAAGGGAGCGGCTGCAAAGCTTGCTGATCGAGGCTCTCAAAGATCTCCCCGATTCCCTCCGGGAGCTGCCTGACGAGGTCGCCACGCGAATCAAGAAGCCGATGCCTTCGATCAAGGTCTTCGTGAACGGCAAAGACGAGGCAAAGGAGCCCGGGCCGCTGAAGAGCATCATGCGCCGCGTTGGGCCTGCGGTGGTGGGCACCGCGTCGGGCGCCTTGATCGGACGCTTCACCCGGTCATCCGAGGCAGCCGACGAGACCAGGTCGAGCGACCCGTCACACGACTGACGCGGTCGATGTCTCGAATCCGGCACCTGGTTGAACGCGCCCAAAGCACGGTTCCCTTTCGCGTGCTGGCCGCGTACGGTGAGAGCCGGGCGAGCAACTACGCGGCCGCGCTCGCGTTCGCGGCGTTTCTCGCCATGTTTCCGATGATGCTCGGAGTGCTGTGCATCATCGGTCTCGCGATCCGGGATCCGGCCACGGAAGCCAGGTTTCAGAACCTCATCCTGCAGATCTTTCCGGGCAACGCCCAGCCAGAGCTTCAGAGCGCGATTCGCGGCGTGAGGCAATCGGCCGGCTGGTTTGGCCTCATCTCTCTCGCCGGCCTCGTCTGGAGCGCCAGCGGAATCTTCGCGGCGATGGAGTTCGCGCTGACCCAGTCTTCGGCAACAAGCAGCGGAACATGCTCCGGCAGAAGCTCATGGGCTTCGCGATGATGATGCTGCTCGTGGTCGCGCTGGGAATCACAGTGGCGGCGGACGCGGCCGGGGGGTACCTCTCGCCGTATGTGCCTTTCGCCTGGGTGTTGAGCTTCGCAATCGGCGCGGCGGTGATGGTGGTGCTGCTCGTCTTGCTCTATCGCTTTGTTCCGAATCGTACGTTCAACTTGCGCGAGGTGCTGCCTGGAGCACTCCTCGCCGGCGTGCTGATCGAAGCCCTTTCGCTTGGGTTTCCCCTCTACGCTCGGTTCGCCGGCAGCTTCAACACTTACTGGGCCCAGTTCGGCCTGTTCTTCCTCCTCGCGACGTGGTTGTACCTGCTCAGCCAGCTGCTGCTGCTGGGAGCCGTGTACAACCGGTTCCGCCTCGGACAACCCGCGATCGTGGCTGGCCGGAATCCGGCCGTGTCCACGCTCTAATGTTGCGTGTGCCGTGCTGAGAAGCCTGCTTCTGTGGTGCGCTCAGAATCCCTGGCTTTCGACGCACGTTCCGCAATGGGGGTTCGCGCGGCGCGCAGTCAGGCGATTCATGCCGGGGGAGGGCCTGGACGCCGCGCTTAAGGCGGCGGTCGAGTTCAAGGCGCAGGGCATCGGATCGCTCCTGACGCGCCTGGGCGAGAACGTGAAGAACCTCTCCGAAGCCGGCGATGTGGTGGAGCACTACGAGTCTTTGTTCGCCAGGGTGGCGCAGGACGGCCTGGACGCCGAGATCTCGGTCAAGCCGACGCAGCTCGGGCTGGACATCGATCCGGCGGCGGCATATTCGAACCTCGAGCGGCTCGCTCGGGCGGCCGCGAAAACGAAGAGCTTCCTGTGGATCGACATGGAAGGGAGCGCCTATACGGAGCCCACCCTGGATCTCTACAGGCGGCTGCGAGCCGATCATCCCCGCACCGGAATCGCCCTGCAGTCTTACCTCCACCGCACCGTGGATGACGTGGTCAAGCTCCTGCCGTTGAAGCCCGCGATCAGGCTCGTCAAAGGCGCCTACGCCGAGCCGCCCGCGATCGCTTTCGCTGCCAAAAAGGACGTGGACGCGAACTACCTCGCGCTCTGCACGCTCATGCTGCCGCACGTCAAGCAGGGAAAGCTGCGGCTGGTCCTCGCGACGCATGACGTGGAGCTGATCGCCAGGATCGAGCGCATCGCGCGCGCGCTTGGCCTGGAACGGGCCCGGATGGAGGTGGCGATGCTCTACGGAATCCGCGCGGACCAACAGGCGCGGCTGGCACGCGAGGGCTTCGTAGTCAAAGACCTCATCTCCTACGGCGACGCCTGGTATGCGTGGTACCTGCGCCGGCTCGCTGAGCGTCCCGCCAACGTGCTGTTCGTGGCCCGTCAGCTCTTCTAGGTCTTTGTCAGAAAAAGGTCGAACTCGATAGTCACCGTCGGGTCGACGGCGGTGAAGGGCACCTGTGGAGGCGATACGCCGTAGTCGGTCATGTTGATCGCCACACTGCCGGCGATCTCGATCTTGTCCCCGACCACCTGCGCCTTGGCGGTGGCCGTCACGTCCTTGGCGACGCCGTGGATGGTGAGCTTGCCCGGCACGGTGATGTCAACCTGGGCGCTGGTCACGCTTCCGGGGATTGAGGCGGCGGACGCTGTGAATGTCGCGTTCGGAAACTACTGCACATCGAGCTGGCGGCTCACGATGCCGTCGCGCTGACTCACGTCGCGGCCCGCCACCTGGTCGATGCTGTGAAGGCTGCCCAGGCCTGCAGTCACGGTGATGCCGTTTGCCTGGTAGCCGGTCGCGTCACCGCCGACCGTCCACGTCCCGGTCACGCTGGAGGTTTGAGCCACGGCGTCGTGCTTGGCCGTCTCGCCCACAAAAAGCTCCTTCACGCGATAGCGGGCTTGCGAGCCGGTGGTCACCGTCCAGGTTCCGGCCAGGCTTGTCGGGGTCGCAGCAGGGCTGGCGGTCGGGCTCGCGCTCAGCGCCAGGCTTGGCGGCGAGCTGCGCAGGTTGGAGAAGAAATACACATAGCCGCCCACGCCCACGAGAGCGAGAACGACCAGCCCGGCGGCCGCCGCCACGATTAGATTTTTTCTCACGGGGTCGTCGGGCTCGGGCTGGCGGCGGTGGTTGCCGCTGAGGCGGCAATCGTCGTCATCCCGTACATCACGGCGCCTACGACGCCGCCGATGAGCATCGACCCCGCAATCGCGGCTGCCGCCATCGACTTGCGAACTCCGTGCATGGTTTCTCTCCCTCGATGAGTAATCGTTTGTGCGAGCGTCATGTCGAAGGCTGACGGCGCAGCCTCAGCGCGCCGTGTGAGAAATCTGTGAGTTCGCTCGATGAATGATCTGCGTGGTTGGTCGCAAAAAAGTCAGCGCCAGACGAGCTGGGGCGGCGAGCTAGGCTGCGACCAGGCGGTGCCGGTTCTGGCTCGCGATCGTGTGGGTGCCGGATGACGTCGCGATGGTGAACAGGACCGAGTAGTCACCGTAGCTGGCGCCGGCGGTGGGGGTCTTGCCGTTCGTGCAGGCGCTGGGGACAGTCACTTTCAGCGAAGCCGAGCTCCCCGCGCCCACCGTCTGCGGCGACACGGTGACGCCGGCGGCTTCGTACTTGTCCCCGACGCGCTCGAGCCAGCTTCCTTTGACCGCCGCCAAGGTCATCACTGCCGCCACCGATTTGATCGTCACCGTGCTCGACGTGCCGTTCCGCACGTCGATCGTGGCGTTCAGGTTGTAGGGGGCGTTGGCCGCCCCCGCCGCGCACGTGTAGGTGGCGTCGACAGAGGCACTGTTCACCGTGAACGTCGACGGCGCGCCGATCGAACAACCGCCGGCGGTGCCGATGATCAGCAGGACAGGCCCGACTTTGGCGTGTCTGAAGACTTCGCCCATCCTTCTATATAAGCTGCTCGCGGTGGGCCATCTAGACTCCCAGCGCTCGCTGCCCGTCTTCGGAGATTCGAAGAGCGGTTTTAGCTCCATGGCGAAGAAGCTTAGGCTCGCGGCCGGGCAAAGGGTCGCCGTCCTGAACGCACCTGCGGGCTACCTGTCGCTGCTCAGCCCGGGCCCGGCCGACCTCGGCGATCGGCTGCAGCCGGCGCAGCAGTACGACGTGGTGCAGCTGTTCGTGAACAGCGCCGACGAGCTGCGCCGCATGGGCCCTGACGCGATTCGAGCGGTCAAGCCGGCGGGATTGCTCTGGATCACATACCCGAAGGGTGGCGCGTTACGCGCGGCCACCGACCTGCCGGCAACACCCTGGTGGATGAAGCGTGACGTGCTGGGGGAGATCACCTCAGTGACCGGCTACAAACCGGTTGCGTTCGTCGCCATAGACGAGAACTACACGGCCCTTCGTTTCAAGCGGGCATAGGCCCGCCGATCGCGGCGCTCGAATCTAGGACGGAAGGCTGATCGCAGCGCCGCGCAGGTGAATAGAATGCGGCCGGTGTCCATCGATCCCGTAGCGGGTCCCCGCTCCCACGGCAGCTTCTCGCAGCGCGTGGCCGTCATCGTCGGCGGTGGCAGCGGGATCGGCCGAGCCGTGGCGGAAGGCCTCGCCCGCCAGGGCGCGAACATAGTCGTCGCGGACTTCGACGAGCCAAGGATGGACCGGACCGTCGAGGAGGTGCTAAGGCTCGGGATGTCCGAGGCTGCGATCGCGCTCTCCACCGACGTGAGAAGCGACTCATCGGTACGGTCGCTAGCGCGCGACGCCGTGAAATCCATGGGTCGCGTCGACATCGTGGTCAATGCAGCCGGAGTCCTCCTGCAGGGCACGCTGGAAAAGATCTCGGGCGCCGACTGGTCCTGGATGCTCGAGACCAACCTCATCGGTGCCGTGCGCACGTCGACGGCGTTCCTGCCGCACATGACAGCCCGGGGCTCAGGACACATCGTCAACGTGGTTTCTTATGGCGGCCTCGTGCCGAGTGACCCCAAGACCATGCCTTACGACATTGGCCACGCCGCGCTTGCGACTTTTACCGCGAGCCTGGCGCGCCAGGTGCAGGGCACCGGCGTTCGCGCGTCGATCTTCTGTCCCGGGGCGAAAGGGCCGCGGGTGGGTCAGAACACGAGATCGCGCGGAGTCGGTCGCTTGTTCAGGGGCCCGGACAGCGGGCCGGATGCGAGCCGTTCGTTGGAGCAGCTTGCTGCGGCTTTGATCGAAGGTTTAAACCAGCCGCGCTTCCTCATCCTCGGGGATCCATCCGAGGCATCGGTGTTCGAGGGTAGGTGGGATCACCTCGAGGCCGGGCCCGTGAGCCGATGAACGCACCGACCGGCCTGCTGGCAAGCATCGGCATCTCCGTCGGCGCCGCGGCGCTGCTCGCGCTGATCGGCTGGCGCTTCCGGCAGCCATTGATCCTTGCTTACCTCGTGACCGGTGTCGTCATAGGTCCAAATGGCCTGAACCTGGTGACCGACCAGGCAAGCATCGCCACGGTGGCGGAGATCGGCTTGATCCTGCTGCTCTTCATCATCGGGCTGGAGATCGACATCAAGAAGCTCGCCTCAGCCGGGCCCGCCGTGCTGCTCACCGGCGCGCTGCAGGTGCCAATCTGCATCGGCTTGGGTCTTGCCTTCCTTTATGCAATCGGAATCCGCAACGCCGGGGGCCACTACGACCTTGTCTACCTCGCCGCGTGCATGAGCCTGTCCAGCACGCTCGTGGTCGTCAAGCTGCTGAACGACAAGTACGAGCTCGACACGTTGCCGGGACGGATCACGCTGGGCGTGCTCGTGATCCAGGACATGTGGGCGGTGGCCATGCTGGCGGTTCAGCCGAACCTCCTGAACCCCAACCTGCTCCCTCTCGCGTTCTCGTTGTGGCGCGGCGCTTTGTTGGTGGTAGGCGGGTTCGCGATCTCGAAGTACATCCTTCCTCACCTGTTCCGAGCTGTCGCGAAGGCCCCCGAGCTCGTCCTCGTGAGCGCCCTCGCCTGGTGCTTCTTCCTGGCCGGCGCGGCGAGTGTCATCGGCCTCTCGCGCGAGATGGGAGCCCTCATCGCGGGCGTGAGCCTTTCGACCTTCCCGTACAACCTCGACGTCATGGCCAAGGCGGTGAGCCTCCGCGACTTCTTCGTCACCTTGTTCTTCGTCGCCCTCGGCATGCAGATTGCGATTCCGAGCCTTCGCGTGGTCGAGATCGCGCTCGCCGCCTCAGCTTTCGTGATGGTCAGCCGCCTTTCGGTCGTGCCGATCCTGTACGCGCTCAGGCTGGGCCATCGCGCAAGCCTGCTGCCGGCGATCAACCTCGCCCAGGTGAGCGAGTTCTCGATCGTGATCGCGGTCCTGGGTCGCTCGCTTCTAAAGCCGCAGATCGACAGCGACGTCGTGACGATCGTGATCATGACCTTCGCGATCACTTCGGTCCTCTCGACCTACATGATCAACTCGAGCCACAAAATACAGCGCGCTCTCAGCAAGGTGCTGAAGGTGCTCCGGGTCAAGGATCTCGATGTGGGGGAGGCTGCACCCGCGCGCAAAGAGTCACGCGACGAGACCGTGGTCTTCCTCGGCTTCTTCCGCGACGCCAGCTCGATCCTCTACGAGCTCGAGTCCGGCGGGACGGCGGTCGAAGGGCAGGTTCTGCTCGACAAGGTCCTGGTCATCGACTTCAACCCGAAGGTGATGGGCGAGCTACGCAAGCGGGGGATCAGCTGCGTCTACGGCGACATCGCCCATGCGGACACGCTGCGTCACGCGGGCATCGAGGCCGCCGAGCTGGTCGTTTGCAGCATCACCGACGACGTGCTGCGCGGGACCAGCAACCTTCGAATGCTGCGAAACGTGCGCGCGACTTGCCCGACCGCGAAGGTCATGCTGACCACCGAGCACATTCCTCATGCTCTCCAGCTCTACGAGGCGGGCGCCGATTTCGTCTACATTCCCAGGCTTCACTCGGCGTCCGAGATCGCCCGCCTCCTGACGGACGGCCTCGCCGAGGGGTTTGAGACGGCGCGCGCCGCCGAAGTCGAGCGGCTGTCCGCCAGAAAAGAGGTCCTCGCCTGACGCGCATCCTCGCCGTAGCCGACGAGGTGCCCGACTTCTTGAGCGGGGATAGGCTCCAGACGACCAGGCCGGACCTGATCGTCTCGTGCGGCGACCTTTCGTTCGACTACCTCGAATATCTGGTCAGCAGTCTCAATGTGCCGCTCCTCTACGTCCCCGGCAATCACGACGCGAGCTTGAAACGGGCGGACACGACGTGGACCCCACTGCAGCAGGAGGTTCCGGCTCCGGGGCCTGAGGGTTGCGAGAACGTGGACGGTCGAGTCTCCGAGGTGCATGGTCTGCGCGTTGCGGGCCTGGGCGGCAGCCTTCGCTACAAGCCGGGTCCGAACCAGTACACGCAGGCGCAGATGCGCTGGCGCGCGATCAACCTGGAGGTTCGAATCCGTTTGAAGCGCCTCAGGTCAGGTCGCAAGCTCGATGTGCTGGTCACGCACGCGCCGCCTTTTGAGCTCCCCGGGGCGGAGGACGCCGCCCACGTCGGGTTCGTCGCTTTCCACAGGATCATCAGCGACCTGCGTCCCCTGCTGCTCGTCCACGGCCATGTCCACCCTTACGGGAGGACCCGGCCGGAGCGACGGATCGATGGCACGCGGATCGTCAACGTGATTCCATCGCGGCTGATCGAGCTCTAGTGCCCGGCTAGAGCTCGAGGGCGGTCCCGATTCCTTCGGCGCGCGCCCGGTCGTAAACGAGCCGCGCGGCTGCAGCGTCCTCGACCGCGTGGCCGGTCGATTTGTAGATCGTGATCTCATCCTCGGATAGCCGGCCCGGCCTGGTGCCGGCCAGCACCTGACCGACCTCGGTGACGCCTTCTGGGTCGAGGCCCTGCAGCTCGACGGCGCCCGCCGGTGGAGGGCTGGTCGCAGCCCCGCGCCACTCGACGAAGACCCGTCCGGCGGCGATCGTCTCGGCGTCAATCTCGGGGCCCCAGGTCCCGCCTACCGAGCTCACATGAACACCGGGCTTCAGCCACTCGCGGCGCAGCACCGGCTCGCGCGCATCGGTGCAGCACGCGACCACGTCAGCACCGCGCACCGCGGCTTCAAAGGACTCGGCGACCATGGCTTTCGGATGCCGCCTCGCGAGCAGCTTCGCCTTTGCGGAGTCACGCGAGGCGATCCGGATCTCCTTGAAACCCCGGATGCGAGGAAAGGTCTCGAGGTGTGAGCCGCCCTGCACGCCGGCGCCGAGGATCGCCAGTACCGAGGCGTCTTTGCGCGCGAGCACGCGCGCAGCGACCGCTGCTGTTCCGCCGGTCCTGATCGCGGTGATGTACGTGCCGTCCATCACCACCAGTGGAGCCCCGTCGTCCTCGTCGAAAATGGCGATCAGGCCCTGGTGCGAGGGCAGCCCGCGCCCGTGGTTGCCGGGGAACACCGAGACGAGCTTCACCTCGAGCGCAATGCCGGGGACGTAGCCCGGCATGACGCCCAGGATTCCGCGACCGCCGACGCGCGCACCAGCCCGCGGCGGGACTGAGGTCGTGCCCGAGGAGAACAAGACGAGCGCCCCGCCCAGGGCGTCGAGCATCGAGTCGACGTCGAGCAGGCGCTCGACTTCCGCGCGACTCAGGTACAAGAGCTCACCCACTCCGCGCGCGATGATAGCTCGGGCTGGATTTCAATGAGGCGCGCTCATCAATTTTCACGATGGTGGCCTGCGGGGGCGGTCTGTAGTCTCGGACGCGATGACCGTCTACGACGGAGCCGTCAGGATCCAGGGAAAGGATGGCCGCCGGTTGCACCCCTGGCGCGTCGTCTACCACCGACCTGGTTTCGGACTCAGTTACATCACGGTCACAGCCGCGGATGGAGTCAGTGCCGCTGACCGGGCGCTGGCTCTGTCCTACCGGCCGCCCAGCGGAGATCGCAAGAGCTAACCCAAAGCGTTGCATGTAGGCCGGATTTACTCCGGCCGTCCCTAGTCGTGCTTAATACCTACCATGCGTCGCCGGGCGTCTCTACTCAGTCAAATCCAATCGATATACCGGAATGGGAGCAGGGCCTGCGGCGCAAGCCGCACGCCCGATCCAATCAGTAAGTCCGATCCTGATCGCCGCTTTTGCGCGCAGGGAAACCCATCGGGGTTTTCCCTCATTTCATGAGGGACTTTCTCCGGAACGGCAAGCTGCTGACGCTGATGCTCGGCCACCTGACGGTCGACACCTACGCCGGCGTCATCCCCGTCCTGTTTCCGGTGTTAATCGGACGGTTCAAGCTCAGCCTGGCCACGGTCGGGCTCGTGAGCCTTGCGTACAGCGGCATGGCGGCAGTGTCGCAGCCGCTGTTCGGGTACCTGGCCGACCGCTTCGGAACGCGATTCACAGGACTCGCCCTCTGCTGGACGGCGATCACGTTCTCGCTGGTCGGCTTCGTGACGACCTTTCCGCTGCTGCTTCTGCTGGCATTCGCTTCGGGCCTTGGGTCGGGCGCCTTCCATCCGATGGGCGCGCTCGACGTCCGCGCGCTGCTGCCCGCATGGCGCCGCAGCGCCGGCATGTCCATCTACGTGACCGCCGGGACCGTGGGAGTCGCGGCCGGTCCGCTCATCGGCATCCTGGTTTTTGGCGTATATGGAATCCACGGCACCGGCCTCCTGATCATCCCCGGCCTGATCACAGGCGGCTACTTGCTGTGGCGCATGCGCGGCGTGGTGGACGCGACCGCCGGGCCTGCCCGCCGCGTCGCTGCGAGAGTCCAGCGGGTGCCCGTCTTCGCGCTGGCGGTCGTGATCGGGGTGATGATGTCTCGCAGCTGGACGGTCAACGTCTTCCAGGCCTTCACGCCGACCTGGTACAAGCAGCTCGGGTACGGGCCCGAGTTCTACGGCCCGCTGGCCACGACGCTGGTGCTCGCAAGCGCGGTCGGGACGGTCGGATGCGGCACGCTGGCAGACCGCTTTGGAAGACGGACCGTCATCCTCGTGACACTCGTGCTGAGCGTGCCGGCGATCCTGCTCTACACGGCATTTCCGGGGCCATGGGCATTCGCAAGCGCGATCCTCATCGGCTTCCTCGCCGCATCGACCGCACCTCTCATGCTCTTGATGGCGCAGCAGCTCATGGCCGAGCGAGCCGGTCTGGCTTCAGGCCTGGTGATGGGGCTCGGCTTCGTTACAGGAGCCGTCGGAATCCCGATCAACGGGGCGATCGCCGACTCGATCGGCCTGCAGAGGTCGCTGATGACTCACGTCGTGCTCGTCATCGTGACGATCGCGATCGCATGGTTCCTTCCGAGCGAGCCGGAGATGGATCGCCATTCGGCGCGAGAGGAGCTTGGGCGGGCGCGCGCTGAGACCGGCGTGCCGTGATCGTCCTGACGATCGCAATCGCCAGGACGGCATAGGCGATCCCGCCCACGACGTCGGCCACGTAGTGCTCGCCGAGGTAGACGACGGCCACCCATACCACCACCGCCCACGCATATAGCACCGCCCCCACCACCCGGTTTCGCTGCCAGGCGGCCGCGGCCGCCACCACAGGGAATCCCGCGTGAAGCGAGGGGAAGGCCGCGTACAGGTTGTAGTCGTGGTTGGAATACAGCCATAGCAGGCTCGCCGGCAGCCCGCTTCTCTGGATGGCGTCCTCGATCAGGTGGCGGACCGATGTTGGTTGCGCAAGCCATGGCGGGCTGGTCGGCGCTACGACGTAGGTCGCGAACGCCATCGCGCACAGGATCACGAGCGTGAAGCCGAAGCGGCTGAAGGCGTCGCGATCTTTGGCCCACAGCCAAGCGCCGACCGCGATGGGCAGCAGGAAGTGAGCGCCGTAGACGAGGCTGCCCGCGTCCTCGAGGAGGTCCCGGTCGGCGAGCTGTGCGGCTGCGGCCTGCAGGACCAGCGTGGGTTCATAACCGTCAAACAGGTGCCGGTCGAACGGCGCTAGGTTGTGCGGCTGCACTCCAAACGCGGATGCCAGGTCGCGCATGACCTCGTAAGCGACCAACAATCCCACGAAAGGCGCCCACCCGCGCAGCAGCGCCGCAAAGCCGCGCGGCCGAGCTCCGATTGCCACCCCGTCATTGGTCACGGGCACAAGTAGCTTCCTTTCCTAGATGGTTTCCGCCTGCGTGAAGAGAGTGCATGCGCAGCAGAGAGAATAGGACAGCCGAGTGGACCTGACGACAAGCGACCAGATCGAGATCGACGTCCGCGACGATGCGGCGGCCATGACACGCCTCTTCGCGCTGCCTGGCGCGGCACGCATGGACGCGCTGGCCTCCATGCGGGGGATCTCGGCTTTCGACGAGGAACCCATGAAGCTGCTCAAGCAGATCCACGAGCAGGGCGATGGCTTTCGCGTCAACGTCGAGGACGCCCGCTATCCAGCCGCTCTGCAACGGCTCATCCAGGCCGACGCCTGGGGCCAGCTCCGCCGCGAGCTGGCGCGGGCGTGGGAGTACCAGCGCTCCGTCCTGCCGGGCATCCGGCACCCGGATCGCGTTGAGGTGGTGCTGACTCTGGGCAACCCGGACGAGCCGATCTTCATGGAGCGGACGCTCGGCTACTACGGCATGGGCGCGACACCGGGCCGCATCTGGCTGGTGGCGTGGCCGACCGACTACAACGTGACGCGGATCGGAGCATGCGGAGTCCATGAGCTCGCCCACAACCTGCGGACTCCAAACGTGGAGACGCAGTTCAACCTCGCGGAGTGGGTCGTCCAGGAAGGCCTGGCCGAGGTGTTCACCACCGAGGTCTGCGGCGCGGATTCGACGGGCGCCTGGTACGCCGGGGTGACCGGAGCGGCACTGGATGAGACGTTCGAGAAGGTCACCGGCGCCTTCGGGACCGGGAGCTCGATTGCGGACTGGACCGGGTACGTGCTGGGGGACGATGTGGCCGGTCGGATGGGGCGGAGGCCGATGGGCATCCCGCACATGGGCGGCTACGCGGTCGGACGGCGGATCGTCGAGCGCTACCTGGAGAAGGCCGGGCTGAAAGCGGCACAGGCCATCGTGCGGCCGACGGCCGAGATTCTCGCCGGCGCGGGGATCGCGTCAGGCTGAGGCGGTGGCCGAGGCCGCGGTTGGCCGGCCGGTCACGAACAGGCCGACGGCATACGCGCCGATCGCGATTGCGAAAAAGCTTGCCATCAGCATCGAGCTGAAATCCTGGTTGTAGTTCAGGAAGCTGCCGCCGTTGAAGCCTGCCGCCAGGACGCCGAACAGGCCGAACGACGTGACGGTGATCAGATCCCTGGATCTCGCCCTGGTGGCGGCGATCAGCAGCCCTAACGCGTTGAGCACCAGAAGCAAACCGAGGCTCGCGTGGATGATGAGCAGCACGTGGCCGTGGAGGATCGCCCAGGTGACGCTCTGCGCGACCCCGCCGAAGTATTCGGGCGGGTTGGCGCCAGGGTGGTTGGTGGGGATCGTAACGAAGAGGTTCACGGCCATGCCGAGCAAGAACTGAACGATCAGAAAGGTCAGGGTCCCCAGGAACTGGTTGCGCAGGTTTTCGCGGGCCGTTTCGGTCCGCAAAGTTCATTGGTCCTAGCATCGGTGCCGTGTTGAACCGCAGCGTCTATGAGCTCGCGGGCGGCGAACGGACCTTCCGGCTGCTGGTCGAGCGGTTCTACGGCCGCGTCGCACAAGACGAGCTCTTACGGGCCGTCTATCCCGAGGAGGACCTCTCAGGCGCGACCGAGCGGCTGTCCCTCTTCCTGATCCAGTACTGGGGCGGCCCGCCAACCTACAGCGAGCTCCGTGGTCATCCTCGCCTGCGTCTCCGCCACCAGCCGTTTGCGATCGGCCGGAAAGAGCGCGATGCCTGGCTGGGTCACATGACGGCCGCGGTCGACTCGCTCGAGCTCGCTCCGGCCGTGCGCACGGCCCTGGTCGAGTACTTCGAGACGGCTTCGACCGCCATGATCAATCAGCCGATTCCTGGATGACGGGCGCCGCCGCGGCCGCTTTGGGGCTGCCGACCGTCGGGGCTGCGTTTGGCGTGAGCGGCACGAGGTCGGGCGCCACGGTCGCGATTTCCTCGAGCTCCACGGCCAGCCCGTTTCCGGTTGCCTTCGCGCGGTGGAGCGCCGCGCGGAGGCGGGGAATCTCAGCCCGCAATGGCTGCTCGACCCAGTCGAACGCGATCACGCGCTCGTTGACCTCCCAGAAAAGGCCGTTCTGCATGGATTCCATCCGGTCGAGCGCGGCATGCACGAAGTCGGGCGGTGCTGCCGCGATGCCCTCGACCAGGATCCGGGCGACATCTTTCTGCTCGGCGGCCATCGCCCAGAAGGTCAGCTTGGCGACTCCTTTGAACATTCCATTGAGGCCGATCGGGCGGGCCTTGGGTGTGAGGTCGAGCAGATTTCGCACGAGCAGACGCGCGAGCCGGAGGGTCACCTGCGGGTCGCGGGCTCTCGCCTCGATGGCCAGGTCGGCGACGTCTTCGGCCGCAGCGCCCAGGGTCGCGGGCATGCCGGCCTCTTCGAAATGGCGGCCGTAGCGGAGCAGGTGGGCAGCCGCCTCCACCGAGAGATCGGGACGCCACTCGAGCGCGCCAATCGCGAACCTCCGGTACTCGTTCATGATCCCCGACGCGAAGGTGGGCGCCGACCGGTTGATCGCCGCCCGAAGGTAGGTGTTGAAGAACCTCATACAGAGCTCGGCGACCTCTGAGTCGCCCGCCTGGATGGCGGCGATGCCGGCGTCGCGAGTGGCCACCGCGATTGCGTGCACCGCTTCCTTTCGGTGCACGGGTGTGAGACCGACCATGTCGACGAAGCTCGACATGATCGTGTAGGCGAACCATGTCTGTGCGCGGTTCACCTCAGCCACGATCTGGTCGGATGCGCCGGGCATCTCAGCGTGGCTGACCTTGAACCACTCCGGGGCAAATCCTTTCTTGACCATCAGGTAGTCTTCCGCGACGAAGCGGCCCAAGACGTCGATCGTGAGGACGCACACCGGCATGTCCCCTAGCTGGATCGAGCCGAAGGCGATGTCCGTAACCTGGGCGATCGACGTCATGAGCGCGGTTCGATGCCGGCGCGCGTGGCGGGTGTTCGTGGCGGCGCGCAACTCTCGCTTGGCGCGCCGCATGATGCTCTCCACCAGGGTCTCCGCGCGCATCACCTCGAAGATGTAGCTGACGTACGGCAGGAGGATGGCGAAGTTGAGCAGGGCGAGCACCTCGGCGACGGCGACGCTCAGGATCGGCGTGTAATTCACCTTCACCTCGGTGCGAACCAGGAACGTGTAAAGGATCGAGGCGAGCGCGAAGCTGAGCACGAGCGCGTTCAGAGGATTCCGCGTGAAGATTCCGATGATTCGCGGCGAGTACCTGGATGACGTCGTCTGGATGCCGAACACCACCGCGACGATGACGATGCTCAGCACAACCCCTTCGGCGCCGCCGACCAGGCCGAGAACGCCTCCCGCGGCGGTAGGGTCGGGTGTGAAGAAGTCCCGGATCGAGGTGTAGTGGATTGCGTCGAGCACGCCGAATAGGAGGAACAACATCACCGCCACCGAGACCAGGGCGATGCCGGGGAGCGCGGCCGCGATCCAGCCGATCGCCCGGCCGCGATCCGTCTGCCGCAAGTTCTGCGGGCGCGCTTCTTGACCAGGGGTACTCGACATCACGGCCATCGCGATCCTAAGCCGTTGGCACCTGGATGGCTACATTTAGTCGGTTGATCCGGGCCATCGTCTTCGATTTCGACGGCCTCATCCTGGACACCGAGGAGCCTGTCTACCGGTCATGGCTCGAGGTCTATCAGGCGCACGGGGAGGACCTCCCGTTCGAGCGCTGGGTCCAGATCGTCGGATCGACCACCGCCGGCTTCCATCCGCAGCATCATCTCGAAGAGCGGCTGGGCCGGCCGCTGCCGAAGGAGGTGCTGGATCGCCGAATCGACCGCCGCACGGAGATGGTCCTCGCCCAGAAGGTCCTCCCAGGCGTGGTGCGGCACATCGACGATGCGAAGGCGATGGGCCTCAAGCTTGGGGTGGCCTCGAGCTCCACGACCGTGTGGGTCAGAGGCCACCTCGCGCGGCTTGGCATCCTCGACCGCTTCGACTGCATGCGATGCCGGGACGACGTGGCAAACGCGAAACCAGAGCCCGATCTCTACATCGCCGTCCTCGATTGCCTCGGCGTGCTCGCCTCAGAAGCGATCGCGATCGAAGATTCACCCAACGGAGTGCTGGCCGCCAAGCGCGCGGGCCTGCGCTGCGTGGCCATCCCCAACTCCATCACCGCCGGTCTCGACCTCGGCCAGGCGGACGTGCAGCTCGCATCGCTGGCGGATGTGACGCTGGCCGAGTTGTTGAGCAAGCTGTCCGCCGGCTGAGCGGACAACGGGACCCATTAACCTATCGACGTGCGAATCGGGATCCTTACCGGCGGAGGCGACGCGCCGGGGCTCAACGCCGCGATCAGGGCCGTGGCCCGGCGTGCGTTCCAGCTCGGGCACCGGGTGAGCGGCGTGCAGAACGGCTGGGCCGGCTGCATCGAAGAGGGATTGATCGAAGAGCTGACGCCCGCCAGCGTGCGCGGCATCCTTCCGCTGGGCGGCACCATCCTGGGCACGTCCCGAACCAACCCGTTGAAAGAGAAAGACGGCATCGCGCGCGTGATCGAGGCGCTGCGGCACAGCGGCATCGACGCGCTGGTGCCCATCGGCGGCGACGACACGTTGAGCGTCGCGGCTGCGCTGCACGAGGCCGGGTTCCCCACCGTGGGAGTGCCGAAGACGATCGACAACGACCTGGCCGTGACAGAGTTCTGCATCGGGTTCGACACAGCGGTCGGTGTCGTCACCGAGGCGCTCGACAGGCTGCACACGACGGCCTCCGCCCACCATCGTGTGATGGTGGTCGAGGTCATGGGCCGTGACGCGGGCTGGGTCGGGATGATGGGCGGCATCGCCGGCGGGGCCGACCTCATCCTCATCCCCGAGTTCGAGGTCACGCTGAAAGAGGTCGTCGCCCACATCTACCGCCGGCGCGGGGAAGGCAAGCTCTTCAGCATCATCGTGGTCGCGGAAGGGGCCAGGGTCCCGGAGCTGGAAGCGGAGGGCGGGGGGCAGGCCGAGAAGGATGCGTTCGGCCACGTCCGGCTGTCCAAGCGTGGGATAGGCGACCTGCTCGCCGGGAACGTCGAGCGGGAGACCGGCTTCGAGACACGCGTGACCGTGCTCGGGCACCTGCAGCGCGGGGGGTCGCCTTCGCCAACGGACAGGATCTGGGCGACTCGCCTCGGCGTGGCGGCTGTGGAGCTGATCGTCGCGGGGAAGAGCGGCGTGATCCCGATCCGACGCAATGGCGACGTCGAGGTGGTGCCCCTCGCCGACGTGGTCAAAGAGACGCGCCGCGTCCCCAAGGAGCTTTACGAATTGAGCCGGGTCTTCGAGTAGGGGGTAACGTGCCGGGCCGCAAGAAGAAGATGCTCGCGCTTGCGGGAACAGGCGACGATGGTTCCACCGGGCTGCTCGGCGGCGGACGCGCGCGCAAGGATGATCCGCGGATCGAAGCCTATGGCACCATCGATGAGGCGTCGAGCGCGGTCGGTCTCGCCAAATCGCTGAGCCCGCACGCGCGCGTTCGGTCGATCTGCGAGGAGCTGCAGCGGGGGCTCTACTCTCTCGGCGCCGAGCTGGCGACCAACCCTGATTCCGCCACCTCGTTTGCGCGCATGACCGGAGAAGCCGTCGCGCGGCTCGATGCCTTGATTGTCGAGCTCGAGGGGTCGGTCACCATGCCGGATGGCTTCATCCTGCCCGGTGCCACCCCCGCCTCGGGGGCGCTCGACCTCGCGCGCGCCGTCACGCGCCGTGCGGAAAGACGGTGCGTGGCACTCGAGGGGGCTGGAGGTCTCGCGAACAAAGAGGTGCGCCGCTGGCTCAACCGGCTCAGCCTGCTGCTTTTCGTACTCGGCCGATACGAGGAAGCGCTGGCCGGAAGCACCGCGGCGCGCGCCAAGACCACGCAGCGTCCTAAGGGCTAAGCTTCGAAATGGTGCCGTGAGTCCGATGACCTATGTGGCTCTCATCGGCGCCGGGCTGCTGGTCCTGTACGTCGCGCTCTCGTACCAGCTTTACCGGCGCGCGTTCGTGCCGGACCGGCCGTCCTTCCTTGACGATTTCACGTTCACGCCATTCGAGTTCCAGGCCGACTACGAAGAGGTCGAGCTTGTCACCGCCGACGGCGTGAGCTTTGGCGCCTGGCATTTCCGGCAGCCGGGTTCGCCTCAGACGGTGATCGTCTCCGGGGGACACAAGGGACAGCGGCAGAACTCGCTCGGCATCGCGGCCGCGCTCTGGCGCAAGGGATTCAATGTCGTGCTGTATTCGTACCGGGGCATGCCCGGCAGCGACCGCGCACCGATCACCTTCGGAATCAAAGAGGTGCTCGAGCTGCAGGCTGTGATCGCCTTTGCGAGGAAGCGGATCGCGAACGCGAGGATCGGGCTGCTCGGCTACTCGATGGGCGCCGTCGTCTCGCTGCTCGGCGCCGCCGGCGAGCCGGGCGTGCAGGCGCTCGTGCTCGACAGCCCGTTCAGCGACCTGCGCACGCTGCTGATCGAAAACGTGCGCAAGGAATCGAAGCTCCCAGGGTCGCCGTTCGTATGGCTGGCCGGGATCATGCTGCGGTTGCGCACCCGAAGCCGGATCTCAGACTGCAGCCCGAAGGACGTGCTCACCTCTCTGGAGCCCCGTCCGCTGTTTTTCATCCACGGCGGCGCTGACGAGGTGACTCCGGTCATCCACAGCCGCCGCCTCTACGACGCTTACCGCGGGCCGCGCGAGATCTGGATCGTCCAGGGCGCTCCTCACACCGGCGCGTATTTCGCGGACCGCCCGCTCTACGTAGAGCGTGTCGCGGGCTTTTTCGCGCGACACCTAGGCCTGGACGTCAGCGGCCACCTGCGGTTGGTGGAGGAGGAAGAAGTGTCGTGAGCGTGCTCGACAGCAGGATCCCGTTCGCCCAGTAGGTCCCCGTCGGGCCAGCGGGCAAAAGGTCGTAGGTTCGGTCCCCGTCATATGGCACCAGCTCCCATCTGGCGATGGTCGAGCCGTCGATACTGTCCCCTACCGCCAGCGAGCCGAGGGGGCGGCCGTCCGCGGTGCGGTGGCCCGGCGATGCGAGCAGATCTCGCCCGTCGGCCAGCACGAGATGGACCATCAGGTGGCTTTTCGGTACTTGAGTGCTGCCGACCTCGAGCACCGGCTCGGCGACTCTGGCGCCGCCGGCGTCCGCGGTCCAGACGATCATTCCGACCTTGACTTCCGTCACGCGGACGCTGCCGCTCGGAGTCGAGATCAGCGTCGCCGCGGCCAGGCAGATGGGACAGTTCGGCGCGCCGGACGGGGTGCGAGAGCTCGTGGTTACAACGCCGTCCACGCGGACCGTGCCGGTCACCAAGAGGTACGACGCGGTGCCGTTGGTCGAACGGACTCTCACGCTGAACGAATAGCTGTCGCCGGCTTTGGTCAAGGTGAGCGCGTTGAGGTTCTTGTAGACGCGGTAGATGACCAGCTTCTCCAGGTCGTTGACATTGCTGTCAGAGAGATGCTCGTGGGCAAGGATCGCCGAGTAGAGCTCCGAGTTGGACTGGATCGCGGGAAACTGCGCGATCGCGCTCGCCTGCTCGCCCCCCTCACGGGCGAGCGGGTAGAAGTCAGGGTCGCAGTAAACAGGCACGCCCACCAAATCGATGACCGCGAATTTGAGCTGGGTGATCGTCAATGGGGCCCCGACGGTAGGGGCGGGCGTGATCGTCGAACCGCAGGCGATGGCGAGGACCGCGACCAGCGCGGCGAAAGAGCGTCTCATGCTCGTCTGTTTACACGTAGCGAGCCCCGTCCGCGTAACGCGGCGGAACCAAATGCCACCCTCACGCGTATTCAAACGAGATGGCTCCCACACATGACGAACCTATAATCGCCGCAGTGGGCGCAACCGACGTCGTAACTCGCGTAGCGGACGCCTTCATGGCCAACGTCAGCCGCGCCATCGTCAACAAAGAAGACGAAATCCGGCTTTGCCTCGTCACCCTGCTGTGCGAAGGCCACCTTTTGATCGAGGACGTCCCGGGAGTCGGCAAGACGATGCTGGCCAAAGCGCTGGCCCGTTCGCTCGACTGCACCTTCCGGCGCATTCAGTTCACGCCTGACCTTCTGCCTTCGGACGTGACCGGGGTGCGCGCGTTCAACCAGAAGCTCAACGACTTCGAGTTCCGGCCGGGTCCTGTCTTCGCCCAGATCCTTCTCGCGGACGAGATCAACCGCGCCAGCCCCAAGACGCAGGCGGCCCTGCTGGAGTCGATGGAAGAGCGCCAGGTCACCATCGACGGCGACACGCACCCGCTGCCCAAACCCTTCATGGTCATGGCGACCCAGAACCCGGTCGAGTACTCGGGCACGTTCCCGCTCCCCGAAGCCCAGCTCGACCGGTTCCTGATGAAGGTGCGGCTTGGCTACCTCTCCGAGAAGGAGGAGGCCAACCTGCTCAGCCATCACAAAGTCGAGTCTCCGATGCTGGAGCTCCAGCCGGTCGTCTCCCCCAACGAGCTCAAGGCGGCGCAGAGCGCGGTGCGGGAAGTGTTCGTGAAGCCAGAGCTTCGCGAGTACATCGCCAGGCTCGTGGGCCGGACTCGCGGCAACCCGGAAGTCGCCCTCGGCGCGAGCACGCGTGGGACGCTCAATCTCTTCCACGCCAGCCAGGCGCTGGCCGCCGTGCAGGGCAGGAGCTACGTACTCCCCGACGACATCAAGGCGCTCGCCGAACCGGTGCTCGCGCACCGCATCATCCTCCGGCCCAACGCGGAGATGCAGGGCCAGAGCGCCGGCAAGCTCGTCGCCGGGTTGCTCGAGCGAGAGCATGTTCCCCAGATGGCATACGACGGATAGTCACTAACCAGGGCACATGAGCAAGGTCGCCCTCGCCGCAGCCCTTGGCCTCCTGCTCTTTTTCACGTACCTCACCGCGATCCGGCCCGCGTACGCGTTTGCGTATGCGCTCGCTCTGCTCTTCCTGGTCGCGTGGGCATGGCCGCGGATTGCGATCCGCGGCATGAGCGTCACGCGCCGGCTCAACCCTGGGACGCCGACCGTGGGCGAGTCCTACGAGGAGGCGATCGAGGTCCGCCGTCAAGGCTGGGTGCCGGCGCCGTGGGTTGAGGTGCGCGACCTGAGCCAGATCCCGGATTACCAGCCCGGCCGGGTGATCTCGGTCGGCGGTGAGGTGGTCAAGTGGAAGGCGCGTGGCGTGTACCGCCGGCGCGGCTGGATGGCCTTCGGGCCCACCTCGCTGCGCGTGCGCGAGCCTTTCGGTCTCTTCAACCAGGAGCTCAAGCTGACCCAGCGCACGTCGATCCTCGTTTATCCACGGGTCCGGCCCATCCCCGACCTGCTCACGCCAAGCGCCCAGCAGGTGGGCAACTCGCCCAGCTTCGGCGCCTGGGCCGACTACCCGCCGGAGACCGGCGGCGTCCGCGACTACACCACCGGCGACAGCTTCGGCCGCATCCATTGGGGGCTGTCCGCCCGGCATGGCAAACTCATGTCCAAGACTTTCGAGCAGCCACTGACCACGGACCTCTGGATCCTGCTCGACCTCGACCGCAACGTGCATACGGGTGAAGGCGAGGAGTCGACGGTGGAATACGCGGTGAGCCTCGCAGCGTCGATGGCATCGCAGGTGCACAGTCGTGGGAGGCAGGTCGGGCTGATCGCGAACGATTCCAAGGGGACCATCCTCGAGCCTCACCGCGCCGTCCGCCAGGACCGCCTCATCCTCGACTATCTCGCCGTAGCGCAGGCCGACGGCCGCACGCCGCTGACCCAGACGCTGGCGTGGGACAAAATTCGCCGGCTGCCGCGCCGCGCCATCGCCGTGATCACCCCCAGCGCCGACCCGGCCTGGGTCCGGCTTCTGCAGTCCGTCCGCGGCCGGCGTTCGACTCTGATCGTCTTCTACCTGGACGTCGGGAGCTTCGGCGGCCCCGACCAGAACCCGAGCTTCGATCTCGGCCAGGACGTGGACCTCTATGTCGTGCGCCGGGGAGACGACTTCGCTCGCCTGGTGAGGACGCGAGATGCAATTCGCATCGCCTAGCAGCCGTCTACAGCTCGCCCAGGAAGTCGTTTGGAGACGCGCGCGATCGTCGATGGAAGGCGGCGTCCTGTGGTCGGCGCTGATCGTCTTTCTCTTGACGTTTGCCATCGCGCAATCCACCGCGACCGCAGCGTGGGTCAGCGGCATCGGCGTCATCACCGTGATCGCGCTTGGCGCGGCGCTGCTGATGGCGGTGCTCGCCGTGCTGCCGGTCCCCTGGCCGGTGGGGCTTGGCCTGGGCATGATCCTCGGCCCGGTGGTAGCCCTGATCGCGGCGGCCCCGATGCTCCATGCGGCCCATCCGCTCGATCCCGCACTGGTGAGCGCCGGCGGTATCTCGCTGCAGGTCGTTTCCATCTGGTGGACCCGCATCACCGACGGCTCGGCCTCCAGCGATCCTTCCTTCTATCTCTTCCTGATCTGCTGGCTGATGTGGGTGACGGGGGCCTGGCTCAGCTGGTGCGTCTTGAGGTGGCGGAAGCCGATGCTCGGGCTCATCCCCGGCGCGGCTGCGTTCGCCACCAACCTGCTCAACTACCCGCAAAACCAGAACGGATACGTCCTCGGCATCCTCGTCCTTACGCTGGCGCTTCTCCTGTGGAACAACTACACGGGATCGATAGCGAGCGCGACTCGCGCGCACGTCAAGCTGACCGGCGACGCGCGGTGGGATTTCTGGGAGAGCGGGCTCGTGGCCATGGCGGGGCTGATCGTCATCGCCATCTTCCTGCCACCTATGTCGACAGTTGACCGCACCGTGGATATGGAGTCGACCCTCTTCTCGAACTGGGCGCAGCTGCAGCAAAGGCTCAGCCATCCAGGCGTCGCCGGAGTCGGCCCGGGCGCGTCTGGGACCACCGGCTTCTCCACCGACGTTCCGCTGGGCGGTGCGCTCACCCGCACGAGCGACGTGGTTTTCACCTACACGGTCAGCGGCGACTACGCGACCGTCAAGTATTTCCGAGGTATTAATGAGACCTCGACGCTCGGCGGGGAGTGGCATCCCGGGACCCCAGGACTCCGGACGGCCATCGCCAAGAACCAGGTGCCGATCTTTGCCGAGAACTACCAGAAGCTGGCGGGTGCGGTCATCGCGGTTCGGATGCTCCGCCCCCCGGTCGTCACCCCCGACATCCTTTTCTATCCTGGCCAGCTGGAACGCATCGACCGCCCCGCGGTCGCTACGCAGGTGGCGCTGCCCGTGAGCCAGATCGGAAACTTGAACTCGATCGACCGGCTCTCGTCGGCACAGCCATCGACGTCGGCCGGCAACTACCGGGCGACGGTCGACTACTCGAGCGCCACGGACGCGCAGCTTCAGGCTGCCGGTACCAACTATCCGGATTGGGTTAAGCAGTTCGCCACACTGCCTGCCACCGGCTACCGCACAACCGAAGTCATGAGCCAGATTCACGACCTCGCACTGAAGATCGTGAGCGACGCGAAGGCGACCAACCCATACGACGAGGCGACCGCGATTCAGAACTACCTTCGCGCAAACCAGAACTTCACTTACACCCTGACCCCGCCCCAGGCTCCGGTCGGAACAGATCGCCTCTATTACTTCCTGTTCGTTTCAAAGAAGGGCTACTGTGAGTTCTTCGCCACCTCGATGGGAGACATGCTGCGCTCGCTCGGCATCCCGACCCGCCTGGTCAACGGTTTCGGACCTGGCACGTTCGACGCCCCGACCAACAGCTTCGTGGTGCGTGGCGAGGACGCGCACACGTGGGTCGAGTCGTATTTCCCGACATACGGATGGATCCCCTTCGAACCGACACCGGATCCAAGCGGGGCCTACCAGCCGATCGCCCGTGGCTCACAGGGCCAGTCCCTCTGCCTTCGCGACGAGAACTGCGACCCGGGGGCCGGTGTGGGTGGGACCGTCGGTATACCGGTGCCGACCGGACAGCCCCGTGGGGTCAGGAACGCCAACGATCCCGGACCGGCGGCATCCACGTTCCGCATCCACGCGCTCGACGCCACGCAGCTGACCACGCTGGTGGGAGTGCTGCTCGCGCTCATCCTCCTGCTGGGGGCGGCGGTGGCCAGGTACCTGAGGCCGCGTTCGGTGATGGGCGTCTGGAAACGCATGATCGCGCTGTCCGAGATGGCCGGCGCCAAACGCCGGCCGGGCGAGACTCCCCTGGAGCTCGGCCGGCGACTCCAGCGAAGCTTTCCCGAGGCGTCAGAGCCGGTCGGCGCGCTCGCGGGTGGCTTCATGGTCGCCGCCTACGCACCCGAGGATCTGGCGGCTTCGTCCCGCTCCTCCGTGATGGAGGCTTGGAGCGCCCTTCGCCCGCTGCTCGTGCGCAGGGTGCTGGCGCGGCTTCGACCGAACAGGGCCTAACCTAAACGCGTGTCAGGCACCAGCGAGGTGGGTGCCGGCGTGGCCGGGGTCGCCGGGCGAACCTACCCGCCGGTGACCTTTCGAATCGAGCCAGAGCGGGCAGCCGCGTTCGCGCGGGCCATCGGCGCCGACCCGGGGGCCGGGGTGCCGCCCACCTTCGCGGCCGTCTACTCCCTGGGGGCGACCGCGCCGCAGCTCTTCGGCGACGCCGAGGCAGCAGTCGATTTCGCCCGGCTGCTGCACGCCGAGCAGGAGTTCACGTGGGCCCGTCACCCGCGGCCCAGTGAGACGGTCACATCTCGAGGACGCGTCGCCTCCGACGTTAACCGCCGCGGCATGCGCTTCGTCACCTTCGAAACCGAAACCACCGACGCCGCCGGGGAACCACTCTGTCATTCGAAGGCGCTCTTCGTGATCCGTTCGTGAGCAGCCGAGAGGTCACGTTCACGAAAGAGCAGATCGCCGCCTACGCGGACGCGTCAGGCGACCGCAACCCAATCCACCTCGACGATGACTTTGCCCGCACGGTCGGGCTTCCGGGCATCATCGCCCACGGCATGCTTCAGATGGGATTGATGGCAACCGTTGCTGCCGGCGCGGCGGGAGGGCCGGACAAGCTGCGACGCCTGTACTGTCGCTTCGCCGCCATGGTGGTGCCCGGTGACACCGTGACGTTCACGGCTCAGCCGGCGGGTGAGGGCAAGCTCGACCTGCGAGCCGTCAACCAGCGGAACGAGCCGGTGTTGACCAAGTCGGTGGCGGAGCGTTCGTCGTGACGCTCGACTTCTCACTCACGTCTGAGCAGGAAGCGATCCGCCAGTTGGCGCACGAGTTCGCCGAAAGGGAGATGCGCCCGGTGGCCGCTCACTTTGACGAGACCGAAGAGTTTCCGTACGAGGTCGTCAAGAAGGCCCACAAGCTCGGCCTCAGCCCGGCCGGCTTCCTGCCCGAGGAATATGGCGGCCAGGGGCTGGACTTCTTGACCGAGCTCATCCTCAACGAGGAGCTGAGCTGGGGTTGCGCCGGTATCGGGGTATGCATCCAGTCGATGGGCCTGGCGATCGCGGGGATCCGCGCAAGCGGCACAGAAGAACAGAAAAAGCGCTGGCTGCCGGAGTTCACGAACCCGGACAAGCTGGTCCTCGGCGGGCTCGGACTGACTGAGCCGGATTCCGGTTCCGATGCGCTGGCGATGAAAACCCGAGCCACGCGGGTAAGCGACGGCTACGTCCTCAACGGGACCAAGCAATTCTGCACCAACGGAGGCATCGCCGACTACCACGTCATCTACGCCAACACCGACCCCTCGAAGGGACCGGCCGGTATCGCGTCGTTTCTCGTGACGAGGGACACGCCCGGCCTGCGCATGGGTCGCAAGGAGCAGAAGCTCGGCGTTCGCGCGAGCCACACCGCCCAGGTGATCCTCGAGGACTGCCACATCCCGCTCGACCACCGTCTTGGCGGCGAGCCGGACGCGGAGAACGCCGGCCCCGGCGCGATGGGCGCCTTGATGACGCTCGAGGCCACAAGGCCCGGTGTCGCAGCCGGCGCTCTCGGCATCGCTCGCGCGGCCTACGAGTTCGCGCTCGATTACGCGCAGGATCGCAAGCAGTTCGGCAAGCCGTTGTGGCAGCACGAGGCGATCGGATTCAAGCTCGCCGACATGGCGATGAAGATCGACGCAGCGCGCCTTCTCATCTGGCGCGCGGGCTGGATGGCGACCCAGGGGATGCCTTTCGATCGCGCCGAGGGATCGATGGCGAAATGCTTTGCGGGCGACGTCTCGATGGAGGTGACGACCGACGCGATCCAGGTCCTGGGCGGCTACGGCTACATCAAGGAGTACCCGGTCGAGAAGTGGTTTCGGGACGCGAAGATCTACCAAATCTGGGAAGGCACCGCGGAGATCCAGCGGCTGGTCATCTCCCGCGCGATCGCCGGTTCACGCGGCACCATCAACCTGCGGGGCTAGGAGGGAATTCGATGTTCGATCTGACAGGAAGGGTTGCGGTGATCACCGGCGCGTCGCGCGGCTTGGGCCGGCAGGACGCGCTCACGCTCGCGCGCCAGGGCGCCGACGTGGTCATCACCGACGTTCTCGTCGAGGACGACCCAGAGCTGCAGCAGACGGCCGAGGCGCAGGGCAGCGTGCTGGCGCAGGTGGCGGTGTCGCAGGGCTGGGTGCACTCCAACAGCACCGCCGAAGAGATCCGCAAGATGGGCCGCAAGTCGCTCGCGATCAAGATGGACGTGACCAACCGGGACCAGGTCCACGACGTGTTCAAAAGGGTCAGGCAGGAGTTCGGAAAGATCGACATCCTGATCAACAACGCCGCGACGCTCGACCACGCGGCGCAGATCCCCAACCAGTCTTACGAGCTGTGGGACCGCGACGTGCGGGTCAACCTGACTGGCGCGTTCAACTGCACCAAAGAGGTCTGGCCCTACCTGGTGGAGAACAAATGGGGCCGGCTGATCTTCATGTCGTCGATCGCGGGCACCCTCGGCGGGTTCGGCCAGGCGAGCTACTCGTCCACGAAGGCGGCGCTCATCGGCCTCGCGAAGACGGCGGCGCTCGAAGGTGGACGGCACAACATCACGTCCAACGCGATCGCTCCGGGGATCATCGAATCCGAGGCGGGCAAGGCCGCCGCCGAGACCAACCCGCTTTACGAGCGCTTCAGGGCACGTACCGTGTTCAAGCGGTTCGGGCAGCCCGATGACATTGCGAACACGATCGCGTTCCTGTGTTCGGACGAAGCTGGCTACATCACCGGCGCGGTGATCGAGGTGGCGGGCGGCATTCCCCTGTTCACAGCCTGATGGGAGAGTTCGTCGACCTCAGGCGCGATGGCGCGATCGCCCACGTCGTCATGCATCGCAATGGGCTCAACGCGATTGCCGAGGAGCTGATGCAGGAACTCGCAGAGGCGTTCAACGAGGCCGGCGACGACTCATCGGTGCGCGTAGTGATCCTCGCCTCCGAGTACGAGAAGTACTTCAGCGTTGGCGCTGACCTTGGGATGCTGGGCAGCATCGACCGCAGCTCTCCTGACGCGGCCGACCAGGTGGGCGCATTCATGAAACGGATGAACGCTCATTTTTCTGCGATCGAGCGGTGCCCCAAGCCGGTGATCGCCGCCATTAACGGCCACGCGCTGGGGGGTGGGAGCGAGCTCACGCTGTGCTGCGACTACCGCGTCATGGTCGAGGACGGGCGCTCGCGGATCGGCCAGACCGAGTCTTCGCTGGGGATCATCCCCGGCGCCGGCGGGACGCAGCGCCTGCCGCGCCTGATCGGCAAGGCGAAGGCGCAGCGCTACCTGATCGAGTCGACACGGCTGTCGGCGCACGAAGCCGCGTCGTCGGGGTGGGTTGACTTTGCGGTCGCACCCATCGATTACCAGGCGACGGTCGACGCGCTCGCCGCCAAGCTGGCCAGGGCCGCAACGTTCGCGATCGCGATGATCAAAGACGCCGTGCAGCGGGGCTTCGATCTGCCGCTGGACGAGGCGCTTGAGATCGAAGCCCGCAACTTCGCCCGAGCGGCACTGAGCACCGATGCGGCGATCGGGATCATGTCGTTCCTGTCCAAGCAAGAGCCGGAGTTCACCGGCTCTTAGAGCTTAGTCCGAGCCGGCCATCATCCCGAGCTGCGCCGAGCGCCGGCGCACGACCTCGATCACGGCTTCGACGCGCTTGGGGTCGGCGCCCAGGCATCGGATGACGAGCTCCTTGGTCTCGAAGTTCGGATAGGAGCCCACGGACACGTCGGGGAAGCTCTGCTCGAGCTCTTTCATCAGCGGATAGAAGCGCGCCTCCACCGCAAAGGTGAAACGCAGCTCCCGCACCGTCGCGGCGGATCCTTCCGAGAGAAATTGGGGTTCCAGCTCCTCGGTGAATATGCCCTTCATCTCGAGAGGGACTCCTGGGAGCGCGAAGATGCGCTTCCCGTTCGCCTCGTACACGACACCCGGAGCCATGCCTCGACGGTTCTTGAACACGTGCGCGGGGCCGGCGGGGATGCGAGCCATGCGGAGGTTGCCCTCGGTGACCTCCGGCGAATCCAGGAGCCCCGCCTCGTGCATGCGCAGCACTCGGCGCTCGATGCGGGCGCGTGCCTCCTCCCACACGATGAGCTCTCGCCCGAGTGCCTCGGCGAGAGCGGAGAACGTGCGGTCATCTGGTGTCGGACCCAACCCACCCGAGCAGAACACGTGTGTCACCTCGTCATCGCCCAGCTCGCGCCGGATCTGGTCGACGATCTCCTGCGGGCGGTCGCGGATCGCGGTAACGCGCTTGACCGGGAAGCCCAGCAGCCGGAGGCGTTCGGCGAGCCAATGGGAGTTCGTGTCCAGCGTGAAACCGCCGACCAGCTCGTCGCCGATCGCCACGATGCTGGATGCTGCCACGCTGGTTGCAAGCTTAAGCCCGTGACCCCGACCGTCTTTATTAGCTTGCGCCCAACGCGCGCCCGGTCCCGAAGGGCCGAGGGAGAACCAAGTAACCTCGCGGAGGTGGAGCGTTTGCACGGACTGGTGCATGGTGATGTGCAGGGAGTCGGGTTCCGGTACTTCCTGATGCGTGAGGCTCAACGGCTGGGCCTTCGTGGTTGGGTGCGCAACCGCGATGACGGAACCGTGGAGTTTGTCGCCGAGGGGAACCGGGCGGACCTGGAACGCCTGAAGCAGGCGGCCGGGCGCGGCCCCAGCCTGGCGCAGGTGCAAAAGGTGGATGAACGCTGGTCGGCGGCCTCCGGTGGACTGGCGGGTTTCGATCTGACCGGCTAGGGAAGCCGGGGGCCCGTCCCTACAATTCCTCTGGCTTTGATCGAAGTCCAGGGCCTGACCCGGTTCTATGCCGACCGCCCCGCGATCCAGGACCTGTCCTTCTCAGTACCGCGGGGCCAGGTGCTCGGCTTCCTCGGCCCCAACGGCGCGGGCAAGTCGACCACGATGCGGATCTTGACCGGGTACCTGGCTCCCGGCTCGGGCACCGCGACCGTGGCCGGTTTCGACGTGGTCGACCATTCGCTGGAGGTGCGCCGCCGGATCGGCTACCTGCCCGAGACCACGCCCCTCTACAAGGAGATGCGTGTGGCGAGCTTCCTCGACATGATGTGCCGGCTCCGCGGCGTGGCCGCGTCGAGGCGGCGGGCCCGGGTGGACTCGGCAATCGAGGCCTGCGGCCTGGCCGACCGGCGGCACGAGGTGATCGGGCGCCTGTCTCGAGGCCTCCGGCAGCGCGTCGGCCTGGCACAGGCGATCGTGCACGACCCGGAGGTGTTGATCCTCGACGAGCCGACGGCGGGCCTCGACCCGGCGCAGACGCGCGAAACGCGCGAGCTCATCACTGCACTAGGGCGTGAACACACCATCGTGCTCTCGAGCCACATCCTGCCGGAGGTTTCGGCCACGTGCGACCGGGTGCTGATCATCAACCACGGGCGGCTCGTCGCCGATGACACGCCGGCGAACCTCGCGCGCAACATCGGCGGAGGCCAGGGCGCCGAGATCGAGATGGTTCTGCAGGGCAGCGGTGCTGAGATCGAGAGTCGCGTGAGCGCTATACCGGGGGTCGACAGCGTCGCGGTCAGCCCCGCGGGCGACGGGTCGTGGCGAGTCGTGGTCAAGACGTCGAAGGCGGACATGCGCGACGAGCTCGCGCGCGCCGTCGTAGAGGCGGGTTTCGGATTGCGAGAGCTGCAGGCGCGGACCCTGAGCCTGGAAGACGTTTTCGTTCACCTCACCACCGAAGAGCCGGCGTGACCCGCGTCCTCACCATCGCGCGCCGAGACCTGATGGCGCTGTTCGTCTCGCCCGCGGGTTGGGTCGTGGCCGCGCTGTTCGTGCTGTTGAGCTCTGCCTTCGGATTCGTGATTCCCGTCCTTGCAGGCCAGGCCGCGACCATGGACGGGGTCTTCGGCGTCATCACGAGCTTCTTGCTGCCGGTCCTGATTCCGGTCATCACGATGCGAGTGTTTGCCGAGGAGCGCAGCGAAGGGACGCTCGAGCTGCTCCTCACCTCTCCGGTTCGTGATTGGGAGGTGGCCGCCGGCAAGTGGCTCGGCGCCTTCACCTTCTACCTGCTCCTGCTCGCGACGACGCTCGTGTATGTCGTGCTGCTAGCGGTCTACGTGCCCGGGCACCTGGCCTCGCTCGACCTGGGCCTGATCGCCTCGACCTACATCGGTTTGCTGCTTGCCGGAGGCGCGGCCACCGCCATCGGAGCCCTCGCGTCAAGCCTCACACAGAACCAGATCGTCGCGTTCTTCCTCGCCCTCGCGATCCTGCTGTTCACCTGGTACGCGGGCACCCTGCTCGGATTCTTCACCCAGCCTCCGGCGAGCCAGCTGTTCCAGTACTCGGGCGGAGAGAACCGCTTCCAGTCGTTCAGCCTCGGCCTGGTGACGCTGAAAGACACGGTGTACTTCTTGAGCCTTGGCATCGCCGCCCTGTTTCTCACCACGAGGCTGCTCGACTCGAGGCGCTGGCGGTGAATCGCCGCCTCAGCTCCGGGTCCTCCAGCCTCCTGGCGGCCGCCCTGGCGCTGGTCGTGCTCATCGCCTTGAACGTGGTCGCGTCGCGAACCACGCTTTCCTGGGACCTCACCCATAGCGGGCTCAACACCCTGGCGCCCCAATCGGTCCTCGCCGCCAAGCACCTCGACGCGGACCTGCTCGTGATCGGCCTATTCCGATCGGCGGCCGGCAACGGCCAGCCCGAAGCTGAGGCGCTTGTCGGTTTGTACCAGGAGCAGAGCCCGCGAATCGTGTACCGGAGCGAGAGCTTCGACACCGATGTGGCCGACGTCCGGAAGTATTCGGTCCAGGAACCCGACACACTGGTGCTCGACTATCGCGGCAAGACCCAGCTCCTGACCCCCGCGCTGCAGACTGAGCAGGATTTCACGTCGGCATTGCTGACGCTCGAGTCGGACCACTCGCCGGTGGTGTGCTGGGCGGCCGGAGTGGGTGGGCGCAGTCGATCGGACACGAGCCAGGCGGGATACTCGAGCGTGGCCGACATCCTCACCAGGAACAACTTCGAAACCAGGGACCTGCTCATGGCCGGGCTGACCGCCATCCCCGCTGACTGCGACGAGGTGGTTTTGATCGCGCCCGGGATTCCGCTCCCGGCGGCAAGCGTCAAAGCAATCGGCGATTACATGGCTGCCGGAGGCAGCCTGCTAATCGCCGGAGACCCGTGGAGCCAGACGCCCGCCGCCGCCGCCTCGTTGAACGACGTGCTGAAGCCTTACGGGCTTGGGTTCTCGGGCGTGCTGGTCGTCGAGCCCGACACGTCGCGCGCCTTCGACCTCATCACTCCCGCGGCCTTGACTTACGGAAGCTCACCGATCACGCGGGACATCCAGGGGATCGCATCGTTTTTCCCGCAGACGACGGCGATCACGGGTACGCCCGATGCAGCGGCCGCGCAGCTGGTGATTGCATCGACGAGCAATATCTCCTACGCGATCGGAACGCCCCGGCAGGACCTCACGCGCCAGGCTGCGGACGTGCCCGGGCCGTTCGCGATCATGGAGACGCTCGAAGTTCCGGCCGGACAGAAAAAAGCCCGGATCGCGATGGTCGGAACGACAGGCTTCGCCGAGAACCGGGTCCTGCCGCCAAGCAGTAACGACGCCAACCTCGAGCTGGCGCTGGGAACGTTCCAGTGGCTGGCGCGGGAGGACGCCCTGATCTCGCTCCCACCCAAGCCGCCCCGCGCGCTGCCGCTCACCCTGACCCAGCAGGACCAGAGCACCATCATTTTCATCACCATCTTCCTCATGCCCGGCCTGATCGTTTTCGCGGGGGTGGCGGTGTGGTGGCGCCGGCGCCTCGTCCGATAGCGGCGCCCCAGTTTCGTTTAACCTAACGCTCCGCGGCGTGAAGGCCGCGCGGCGCGAGCGCGACGCGACATTTCATGGAGGGATAGTGGATCCGAATACAGTCTTGTTCGGCGTGGCCGGTGGTCTCGCCGCGGTGCTGTTCGCCGTCGTTCTCATCTTGCTCGTCCTGCGCATGCCGACCGGGAACGACCGCATGCGGGAGATCGCGGCGGCGATCCAGGAAGGCGCCTCCGCCTATCTGAACCGCCAGTACAGGGTGATCGCGATCATCGGCGTCGTGATCGCGGTTGTGATCGGATTCTCCATCAACTGGACCACCGCCTCGCTGTTCGTCGTCGGCGCGGTGCTGTCCGCTTCAGCGGGTTATGTCGGCATGAACATCGCGGTCCGCTCCAACCTGCGCACGGCCGAGGCGGCACGCAGCGGTCTCAACCAGGCGCTTCAAGTCGCATTTCGCGGCGGCGCCGTGACCGGGTTCATGGTCGTCGGGCTTGGGCTGCTCGGCGTTTCCGCGGCCTACTTGATCTTCAAGAACCCAGACGCCCTGGTCGGTCTTGCCTTCGGCGCCAGCCTCGTGTCGGTCTTCGCTCGATTGGGCGGCGGCATCTACACGAAGGCGGCTGACGTCGGCGCCGACCTGGTGGGAAAGGTCGAGGCCGGCATCCCTGAAGACGATCCGCGCAACCCGGCCGTCATCGCGGACAACGTCGGCGACAACGTCGGCGACTGCGCCGGCATGGCGGCCGACTTGTTCGAAACCTACGTCGTCACGACGAC